>JAHFJU010000019.1 GCA_023245725.1 Candidatus Peregrinibacteria bacterium | reverse complement strand
GTGGCGAAGACTCACAACCCATATTACCTAGCTCCACTCTGCAAGTCACACCACCAACTTGCGCACAACGCCGACGTGAGGACCGTAGAAGTGCGAAAATTCGCGATGAGGTCTGGCTAATGTATATTTTTTGTACATGGCTTGTTCTGGCCAAATTAGTGGTACACTCGTCCAGTGAAGCTTTATGCAAAAACATCTACATTAGTGCTGAACTTTGTGAAAAGGATTTTTTTATCAAAGAATATGAGATTCTATAGAAGAATATCGCTATTAGCCATTGCCTACCTAGCCATAGTTTGCGCATTCTCAATTGGAATGTTCGTGTATTTTTATCCGGTTGGCTCGTTTTTCGATGAAGCGATCACTAACTCAACACGAATTTATGATAAAAATGGAATTTTGCTTTATGAAACGCTAAATCCAGCGGCTGGTAGAACAGTGCAGGTAAAACTTGCTGATATCTCTAAATATTTTATCGATGCAACTATTCAGGTTGAAGATGCAAATTTTTATTCCCACGCTGGTGTTGATATTTTTGGAATAATTCGTGCTTCTTTTCAAAATGCCGAGAGTGGGAAAGTTGTAGCCGGCGGTTCGACAATTACTCAGCAGCTTGTTCGAAATGTGCTTGGTGTAAATCGCGACAGAACTATTTTTCAAAAAACTAAAGAAGCACTATTTGCGCTTAGGCTAAGCAGAAAATTCTCAAAAGATGACATTCTCGAGCTGTATATGAACAAAGTCTATTATGGAAATTTGAACTATGGTGTTGCCTCGGCGTCATATAGTTATTTTGGTAAACATCCACGCGATTTAGACCTTGCTGAAAGCGCTTTTTTGGCAGGTTTACCGCAGGCTCCAAATCGCTATGATCCTTTTAAGAATCGCGATTCTAGTATTGAAAGGCAGCATTATGTTTTGGATTTAATGCGGCGCGCGAATGTAATCACAGATGACGACGCAAAATCTGCCCGAGATGAAAAATTAGTATTTGAACCAAAATCGGTTTCCATTCGCGCGCCGCACTTCGTTCACCGAATAATAAATGAGCTTGAAGAGAAATATGGTCCGCGATATGCCACCGCAGGCTTATCTGTAAAAACCACTATCGACGTAAATCTAAATGAAATAATTTCGCAAATAGCCAGTGGGCAAATTGCAAAAATCGTTGAGAAAAATGTAAATAATGCCGCTGTAGTCGTCATAAATCCTCATACCGGAGCCATTATTGCTATGGTTGGCTCTGTCGATTATTTTGATGATTCTATTGAAGGAAAAAACAACATGGCTGAGGCGCTTAGGCAGCCGGGTTCTGCAATGAAACCGGTTACATATGCGGTCGCGTTCGAAAAAGGATGGCACGGTGCAACTGAGGTTCGCGATGAGCCAGTTAGATTTTTTACAGCCGATGGGCAGCCGTATTATCCGAAAAATTATGACTTTGAGTATCATGGAATTGTTTCTGTTCGCGAGGCTTTGGCTAATAGCTATAACATTCCTGCTGTACAAGCTATCCAATTTGGCGGAGTTGATAACGTTCTGAAAAAGGCTCACGAAATGGGTATAACTTCACTTCGAGATACTGCCGATCACTACGGGTTAGCGCTTACTTTGGGCGATGGAGAGGTTTCTCTTTTAGATTTAACTCATGTATATGCGACACTTGCTAATGCAGGCGCAAAACAAAGCATTTTCGATATTTCAGAGATAAAAAATGCTGATGGCGATATTCTTTATTCTCATTCTATAGAAAAGCCTACGCGAGTCTTAGGCGAAGACATTTCGTATATGCTTACTGATATTTTGAGCGACAACGAAGCCCGAATTGCACAGTTCGGGCTTACTAACTTGCTTCAATTAGACCGTCCTGCTGCGGTAAAAACAGGCACTACTCGTAATTATAAAGATAACTGGACTCTTGGTTATACTCCTGATTTTGCTGTTGGTGTCTGGGTTGGCAACTCGAACAACGATCCAATGCATAACGTTTCAGGTGTTATGGGTGCAGGTCCAATTTGGCACGATGTTATGAATGAGGTTCATAAGTCTATTCCTATCCATCAATTTATTCCTCCGCCGACGGTTGAAAAGCGCTCTTTTGATACACATATTGAATGGCTGTCAAAAAAAATCGACTACAATAAAGTAGATATAGAAAAAATCGACACCTCAAAATTCCGCATTATAAAGCCATTCGATCAAGATGTGTTTGAATTTCAGTCTGATATTCCGGCCGATGTTCAGCAGATTAAGCTACAGACAACTCCAATTTTTGACGGCGAGTCTCTAAACTGGTTTGTCGACGATAAGCCGATTGAGCCAAAAACTGGTACATCTGGCGATTCAATTTTCTGGCAAATCAGCGCAGGAGAACATCTTATTAGGGTAGTCAAGCATGCCTCTAATAAGCCATTGCAGGAGGATTCGATTAGAGTTAGTGTTCAACCATGAAACTTCCACTAAAACTTGTTAAAAAAATTGTTGTCAGTTTTCTTTCTGCTACATTTGTTCTCGTCTTTTCTGGGCTAGTGATGCATTTGAGAGTGCCGACAATTAAGGCAGATAATATTACTGTTTATAAAAATCAGGTAAGTTCAAATTCGCCGCTAACAATGCAGTTTAATGGTTTGATGAACCGTTCGTCTGTGCAAGGTCATTTTTCATTGTTTCCAGAAGTTCGTGGAACTTTCGATTGGACTCTTAATAAACTTACCTTCACACCAGAGGAGCGTTTGAAAGTAGGCGAGTCATACACTTTGTCTATAACGAAAGATGCTCAAAATATTCTAGGTAAAAATTTGCCTGAAGACTACGAGGTGCATTTCTTGGTGGTTGATCCTCCTAAAGTTGCTTTGGCGGTTCCAATAAATAATACAGAGGTTGATTCTAAAATTACTGTGATGTTTGATCGTCCGTTAGTTGCGCTTACAACACTAGATGAATTAAATAAAAAACCGATTCCGCTAACTATTTCTCCTTCGGTTAAAGGTACAGGAAAATGGCTTGGAACAAGCGCTTTTCAGTTCGCTCCAGATACTCGATTTGATTATTCAACTACATATACAGCGACTGTTCCTGCCGGTGTAAAAACACTCGATGAAGGTGTCTTAGAAAATCCATATACATTTACATTCACTACTCCGAAAGTTGAATTCGTTGGAGACTTTCCAGAAGTTATTACATCGACCGATCCGGTCGTATTGCCGTTTTCTCAAGAAGTAAATTTAGACAGCGTTCGTGAGCATGTTAGTGTGAGAACAAATGAAAATGATACATCGTTTAAGGCAAAATATCAGGTGCGAAAAGAGGATTATGCCGACACCGATGGTTCACATAAAACACGAGAAATTGAAGATAAAAAAGTTGTCGAAATCTCGCCTGAGTCAGGTAGTTGGGGGTACGATAATAAGTTGAATTTCGAGGTCAAGGCTGGTATTTCTGGGCTAGAAGGAACACTTTCTACCGTATCGGCAAAGGCAGTTACTATCGCTACCGGAAAGTTTGTCGCCTCGACTCCTGATGATCTTAATGATGCAAGATATACTCCGCTGGGGTCATATATGTTTCAATTTGGAGAGCCTGTCGATATCGATTCAGTAATTCAGAATTTTTGGACACAGCCGCAAGTCTCATTCAATTTCGTGTATGCGAAGAAATGTGATCCTAATTGGGAACCTGAAAAATCTCCTGATGAACAGTGCACTCAGATAACCGATGAAACCGTGGTATTTGCTACTCCGCAGGCTCCGCTGGAAAATTTAAAAAAATACGAAGGGACGTTTAACGCAGCACTAAAGGCAAAGAATGGTAATTCGTATTTGAAGAATGATTATAAATTCTCGTTTACTACGGCCGATGTAGTAAAGGTTTTGCGTACTGGTGCAGCGATACGCGATGGTCAGTATGACGAAACTTATCCAAAAACTTACAAAAATATTTGTATTTATTCTCCAACTGAATTTTCCGTCGGTGAAGATTCTGATAAACAATTTGAATTTTCTCCGGCAATAAAGCAAAAAATGTATTTTCAGAGCTACAATTTAGTCAGCTCTAATTATGGGCCTTGTAAGTCATCTAAAAACGACCGTTTCGCCTTGTTGGTAACGGCTTTTATGAATCCTTCTTCAACTTATAAAATTACTTTGAAAGCTGGAACACCGGATACTTTTGGCCAGAAACTCGCGCAAGATTATTCGTTCACATGGAAAACAGAATCTCTCGATGAACATGATGTATCTCTCGAAATTGTGCAGCCGAATTTTTATGCTTTCATCACTCCCGATCAAAATGCACAACCTGTTTTTGCCGCAAAAAATCTCAATAATTACACAATTGAAGCTTGTAGGTTAGCTCCTGAAACATTCCTCTCAATCGATTCTGAATTTGCAAGAAATGGCAGCGACTACAAGCGTGAAAGCCAATTAGGTTGGAAAGGATTTGTTCCATCAACAGAAAAATGTACTCAGTTTGTAACGCAGCAAGTAAATAATCCTCCAGTATTTTGGGAGCGACAGTATCTAGATTTCGATTTGCGAAAACTGTTCGGAAAGCAGCCAACTGAACAACTCGATGTTGGCTATTATTATGTGCGCGCCGTTTCTCCTTTGCTTGCTAAATTTGAGTACCGATACGATGAGGGCAGAGGCTCGTATCGTGAACGCGTTGCATATTCTCCGGGGCAGGCGATTGCGGTTACAAATATGCATCTTGCTATGAAGACATCTGATAATGGCGTTTTGTTCTGGGCGACAAATCTTGCAACTGGTGAGGCATTAAATAATGTGTCTATCTCTCTCTTTGATCGCATGGGAAATCCTGTAAATAAACAGGGTGTTACAGGCACGGATGGCATTGTAAATATCGACTTGAATAAGCTCCCTTTTGTTTATGCTGTGGCAAAATATGGGAATGATTCTGTTGTAGTTAGTGTCGATTGGAATCAGGGAATCGAGGCGTATCAATTTGGTATTAATGGCGGATATCCGGGGTCAGAAACGAAACATATTAATACTTTTCTATACACAGATCGACCTATTTATCAGCCAGGCCATACGGTTCATTTTAAAGGCATAGTTCGTGATGATTATGATGTTAGATTGTCTGTTCCTGCTGGTGTTAAAAAAGTTTCGGTAACTGTAAAAGATAATGATTACGCAACGATAATGAAGAAAGATGTTCCTCTCTCTGCTATGGGAACTTTCACGGGTGATGTGACTTTAGCGGACAGTGTACCGCTTGGGCAGTACACGATTGAATCGTGTATTTATCCAAAGTCATCGAGTGGAAATTCTACCGACTCAAGTTCAAATTATGAATACTGCTCAAATGGCTTAGGCTCCTCTCAATTCTATGTAGAAGAATATAAAAAACCGGAGTACAAACTCGACGTTGCATTCGGTTCAGATACTTATGTGAACGGAGACACAATGTACGCAAACGTTCTCGGTAGCTATTACTTTGGGGCACCTGTTCCAAATGCAAAATTAAACTGGGCGCTTCGATCTCAAAATTATTATTTCGATACATACAAAGGTGATTGGTATAGCTTCAGTGATTACTCTACGGTTTCTCAATGTTATTCGGGTTGCCCTTATAACGATGTTTCGATTAGCAGCGGCGAAACTCTTTTGGATTCTCTAGGAAAGGCTACTATAAGCCAAAAACTAGACCTGTCCGGCAAAGATGCAAACGGAGTTGTTAAGCCTGCCGACACCAGCGAAATGTATACGCTAGATGCTACAGTCACTGACACAAGCAATAAATCTGTTTCTAAAAGTTCAAGTTTTATCGTTCATCGTGGTGAGTTTTATCTTGGTGTTAAAACCGCAGATTACCTTGTGAATGCAGGCGATCGTGTTACTGCAAAAATTATTACTGTAGATAAAAATGGTGAGCCTGTTTCAGGAAAATCCGTCAAAGTTGAAGTGCTAAAGCAAAATTGGAAGTATGTAAAAAAGAAAAATGTCGATGGAGGTTTCTACTGGGATAACGAACGAACAACTGAAAATATTGATGATGATACTGTTACTACCGACGGTGACGGCCGAGCGGAATTTAGTACAAAAGTTTCTGCTGGTGGAGAATATGTTGTTAAGACAACCGCTACAGACAGCCGAAATAACGAGTTCTCAAGCTCGATGGACTTTTATGTCACTACTGGTGATGACGTAACTTGGAAGCAAGATAACAACAATAGAATTGAATTGAAGCTCGATAAAAATTCTTACAATGTTGGTGATGTTGCTCACGTTTTGGTAAAGACTCCTTATAAAAATGTGAAAGCATTGGTTACTTATGAGCGTGCAGAAATAATGCAGCACCGTATTGTAGATGTAACAAGCAATGCTCAGGTTGTAGATGTTCCAATCACTGAAAAAATGGTGCCGAATTTCTATGTCTCCGTGCTTGTATTTAAGCCGGGAAACGCCGATTCGTTGCCAGATTTTAAACTCGGTTACATAGATGTTCCCGTTGATACAGCTACCAAAAAACTCAATATTGAAATAGCACCTGATAAACAATTATATGCTCCGGGAAGTTCTGTAAAACTAACTCTTACAACAAAAGATAGCTCTGGAAAAGTTGTTCCGGCAGAAGTCTCGATTGCTGTTGTAGATGAGAGCTTGTTGGCTCTTAAGGGAAATCCTAAAAAGGATTTACTGAAGGCATTTTATGACATGCGCATGTTGAGCATTTCGACAGTTGATAATTTAACCAATTTGCTTCAGCGTGTGAATGTTAATGATTTAAAAGGAGCTAAAGGCGGAAGCGGAAAGGGAATTGATGAATCACTAAAACCACGAGGAAAATTTGAAGACACCGCATTGTGGATGGGGCAAGTAACAACTGACAAAGACGGCATAGCAACAACAGAATTTAAGCTCCCTGATAATTTAACAACATGGAATATTGAAGTTGTTGGAGTAACTAAAAATTCTCTTGTTGGAGTTTCTCAGACAAGTGTAATTGCTCAAAAGCAGGTAATGATTCGGCCTCTTTCTCCTCGATTTGTCGCGTATGGTGACGAGCTTGAACTTGGTGGAATTATTCATAACTACACTCCTGAAACTCAAACTTTGGCAGTTACAATTAAGGCCGATGGATTGGTGAATACAGACAAAGAGACACAGAAAATTTCACTTGATTCAGGTAAGTCGCAAAATGTTATTTGGAAGGTTAAGGTTCCTTATGGAGATGCCGTTAGTTCAAATGCGCACATAACAATTACCGCAGCAGGATCAGTATCTGCGTCAGACGCCGTTGAATGGGATTTGCCAATTAGGCAGACAGTCACGCCCGAGGCAGTTGCAACAAGTTCGTATACAGACGACCTGTCATTTACAGAAAAAGTTGTTGTTCCTAATACTGCGAAACCTTTAGCTGGCAGCCTTTCAATTACCACGGGAGCAACACTCGCTACATATGTTTCGAGCGCGCTAAATTATTTGGTTCAGTATCCTTACGGTTGCAGTGAGCAGTTAATAAGCAGCGTTGTTCCAATGGTTAATTTGAAGCAGGCACTTAATCTTGTTAATGCTCAAGATCAATTAAAATTAGCGAAAATGTACGACGATAAAGGTCATGAAATTCCATTCGATACGGCGGTTTCAAAAACAATTCAACGAATTTACGCGGCGCAGCGTACTGACGGTGGTTTTGGATATTTCTCAGAAAGTTCAGAAAGTTATCCATACCTTTCGGCATATGTTTTGCATGGTTTGTCTCAATTGCAAAAGGCAGGTTACGCTGTCGATTCATCTGTGTTGAGCAGACTAAAATCGTATGTCGTTTCAAGTCTTCGTTCATCTAAAGATATGTTTACAGGTGCCGATGGAAAACTTGTGAAAACACGATATTGGGCTGCTAACCGCGCATATATGTTGTTTGTATTAAGCGAGGTAGCAAGCGGTGATTTGGCTCTCTCGAATAGTTTGTATGCAGATAAAGATCTTCTTTCTCCAAGTGGAAAAGCCTACCTTGTTATGGCTCTAAAAAAACTTGGTGGACAGTCGACAAAGATCGACACTCTCATGGTAGACCTTGAAAATAGCGCACGCATCGATGCTCGCGGAACTTATATTCGTTCAGAAGATTATTCAGGCTCTTCGATGATGACAAATGTAAAGACAACAGCAATTTCTCTTCAGGCGTTTACGCGTATTAATCCTAATTCACCGCTCGTTCCAAGAATTATTAAATGGCTCATTGGCGCACGCGTAGATGGGCATTGGGCAACTACTCAAGAAACATCTGCGGCGCTTGCAGCTATGACTGAATATATGAAGTCTACTGGTGAGGCGAAGTCTCAATATAGCGCAAAGGTAGCTCTAAATGGTGCAGATATTGAGAGCTATAATGTAGATTTGAAAAATATTCTTGATCAAAAATCGGTTACTAAAATGTTAAAGGATTTGAAGATCGGAGATGCTGGAAACTCTGTCGTATTTTCGAAAGATGGCACTGGTCGTTTGTATTATGATTTGGTCTTGAAATATGTTCTTCCTGCTGAAAATATTGCTCCTCGTTCTGAAGGATTTGTAATTCAGAGAAGTTACTATCGTATGGAAGATGAAAAAATGTTGAATCCGATTTCTGATGCAAAAACAGGTGAAAATCTTCGTGCGAAATTGACGGTAATTGTTCCTGAAGATCGTACTGCCGTTGCAGTAGAGGCTCCTGTCCCTGCTGGAATGGAAATTGTGAATTTTGACCTTGATACAGCAAATAAGTCGCTCTCGTATACATATGAAAAAGGGCAACTTGTTTTGCCAACACCGCCGACGGAACCATGTTCAAATTTGTTTGGCGATGGAATTGGTCCGGGCCCATGTGTAAATGGCGGTGGGTTTGGAGATCCAAATGTAGAGACTCAAAGTGATGGCTATTTTATGGGATTTGCCGGCTACTGGACTCACAAAGAAGTTCGCGATGATCGTCTTGCTCTTTTTGCTGATAGTTTGCCAAAAGGAGTTTATCAATATAACTACTTTGTTCAGGTCACTACGGCTGGTTCGTTTATAAATCCTCCTGCGGTTGTATCTGAATTGTATTTCCCTGAAAATTTTGCTCGAACAGAGGGTGGAAAATTCGAGGTGAAGAATTAGTTGGGAAATATTGTTCTATTATTAACTCCCGCTGCAATTATTATTGAATTAGGCGGGAGTTTTAGTTGTGAGTATGTTGAAAAATTAATATTGTGGTATAGTTCGTTGTACTTAACCCTATTTATTATGTCTAATGGAAGCGGAAAGCCTAACAGAGAATTTATTATTGATGAAGTCGCGGCTGATGGAGATGATGGTGTTGTTACTTCAATAAATCCAAATATAGATACGGTTGATGAAGAACCGAAAGTAGACCAGTTTAGTGAAACTGGCGATATTGATCTGGGCACAATAGCGAGAATACAAGCCTTTTTAGGTAGTGGAGATACATTTGCTGAATTTACTGGAGCACAAGAATTACTGAAAGAAGAAGGTGTTTCTACTAATGATGCTGATCCACTTGCTGTTGCTCGTGAAAGAGGATTAAAAGCTTTTAATGAACTCGTAGAGTCGCTCGGCGGATTGCTTCACCCAGACGATTTTTCTGCATTATGTGGAATTCCTGTTGCCGATTTGCCTTCAAAAAAACTTCTAACTCATGAAGGGCAATATTTCGCTTTTCAGACAAGGAGTGGTCAATTGCTTTATGGAATTGAGGCTGTGGTTTCAGTGTTACAAGATGAGGGTACCGATACGGCAATGAGTGCTCAGTTTTTCAATACGGTTTTCGGTGAACTAAATAATCTTTCACCAGTTGCTCGATTAAAAGCCGCACATGCATTGCAACATGGTATACCAACCCCAGATATGACAACTGCTTTCGGTGTAGCAGCTCTGGCTCGTGTTTATCCTAAGCGTTCGATTGCAAGTATTTGAGCCGCTTAGTCTCACATTGAATATACGAAAACTATTCGGTATACTGCCAGTCACGTTTATGAAAGATTCAATTGTTGTTAAAGGTGCGCGACTCCACAATCTTAAAAATATTACTGTTGAGATTCCGCGAAATAAAATGACGGTTATTACAGGATTATCAGGCTCGGGAAAGTCTTCCCTCGCCTTCGATACAATCTATGCCGAAGGGCAGCGTCGTTATGTAGAAAGCCTTTCTACATACGCTCGTCAGTTTTTGCAGTTAATGGAAAAACCCGAAGTTGATTCGATAGATGGCTTGTCTCCTGCAATTTCAATTGATCAAAAAACGGCTCCTAGAAATCCTCGTTCTACAGTTGGAACGGTAACTGAAATCTACGATTATTTGCGTTTGCTCTTCGCGAAAGTTGGGCACCCTCATTGTTATAAGTGCGGCAAACCGATTTCGCGTCAGACAGCAAGTCAAATCGTCGATCACATTACTAAAATGAAAGAGGGGACGCGTATTTTACTTTTGGCTCCGCTCGTGCGAGATAGAAAAGGAAGCCACGATAAAATTATTGAAAAAATTAAGAAGGCTGGTTTTGTGCGTATGCGAATTGATGGCCAAGTGACGCCAATAACCGACATTCCAGAATTAGATGATAATAAAAAACATTCGATCGAGGTTGTAGTTGATCGTTTGCAGATTCAAGATCTGGAGCGAAAAAAAGAGAAGCTGTCTAATGGCGATGAAATCGATGTAATTAATCCTAATCGAACTCGTCTTGCTGACTCTATTGAAACTGCGCTCAAACATGGCGAAGGCCTTATGATGGTGCTCGATAATGATGATCCAAAGGCGAAGCCGGTTGTTTTTTCTGAGCGTTTTGCGTGTGTAGATTGTGGAATTAGCATCTCTGAAATTGCTCCGAGAAGTTTTTCATTCAATAGTCCTCATGGTGCATGTGATGCATGTCATGGCCTTGGAACAAAACTTGAAATTGATCCCTTGCTGGTGATTCCGAATAAGACATTAACGCTTGCAGAAGGCGCAATTATGCCTTGGTCGGCGACTACTTCTCACTTGTCGTGGTACAACAAAATCCTCGAAAAAGTTGCCCGCGCCCATAAATTTTCAATGCATACTCAGGTTATTGATCTGCCAGAATCTGCTGTAAATATTATTTTGCATGGAGATAAATCTAATAAGTATGAGGTGCCGTTTGGTGATGAAGATTCTTCGTTTCAAGGAACCTACTCAACTACTTTTGAAGGCGTTATTCCAAGTCTGGAACGCCGATATTTAGAGACTGACTCTGAATATGTGCGTAAAAAAATTGACCAGTACATGCGTGTTTTAATTTGTCCTTCATGTAATGGAGATCGACTCAAAAAAGAATCTCTTGCTGTTAAAATCGCTGAAAAATCTATTATTCAGGTTACGCGCTTATCGGTTGATCGTGCTCGAACTTTTTTCAAAGAATTGAATTTGTCGCAGATGGAAACCGAAATAGCTCGCATGATTTTGCAGGAAGTTGAAAGTCGTTTGTCGTTTTTAACCGATGTTGGTTTGAGTTACCTTACTCTTGATCGTGCTGCAAACACGCTTTCTGGTGGAGAAGCTCAACGAATTCGTTTGGCGACACAAATCGGTTCTAAGTTGTCTGGTGTGATTTATGTTTTAGATGAGCCATCTATTGGTCTTCATCAGAATGACAATGACAAACTTATTGCTACTCTTAAAAATCTCCGCGATCTTGGTAATACGGTAATTGTTGTTGAGCACGATGTCGATACAATGTTGGCGAGTGATTATATTATTGATATTGGTCCGGGCGCTGGTAAAAATGGCGGTAATGTAATTGCGAAAGGAACTCCTGCTGAAGTAATGAAGGATCCTAATTCTATTACTGGTCAATATTTGTCTAATATAAAGCAAATTCCAGTTCCTTCTCAGCGAAGAAAGGGGAATGGTAAAAAGTTGGTGATTGTTAATGCTCGTGAGCATAACTTGAAAAATGTATCTGTAGATTTGCCACTTGGTATATTTATTGGAATTACAGGAGTTTCAGGTTCTGGAAAATCCACATTAATTAATGATATTTTGGTAGTTAAAGTTGCAGAGCAATTATACGGTTCTCAAGGCCGTGCCGGTGCTCACGATAATATAGAAGGAATAAATCAGCTAGATAAAATAATTAACATAGATCAGTCTCCGATTGGGCGTACTCCACGTTCAAATACCGCAACATATACTGGTGTTTTTACCGATATTCGTGAGCTTTTTGCAGGTACGCCAGATGCAAAATTAAGAGGATATAAGGCAGGACGTTTCAGCTTTAACGTTAAGGGAGGGCGTTGCGAGGAGTGTGCCGGAGATGGTCTTAAAAAAATTGAAATGCACTTTTTGCCTGATGTTTTTGTTGCATGTGAAACGTGTAATGGACGCAGATATAACGCTGAAGCACTTGAAATCACTTATCGTGGAAAAAATATTGCTGATGTTCTTGAAATGACTGTCGCTGAAGCACTTGAATTTTTTGTAAATATTCCTTCGATAAAAACTAAAATGGAGACGCTCGATCAAGTTGGTCTTTCATATGTGCAGCTTGGACAATCGGCAACTACTCTTTCGGGTGGTGAGGCACAGCGTATAAAATTGGCGACTGAACTTTCGCGTAGAGCAACAGGAAAAACGCTGTATGTTCTCGATGAGCCGACTACAGGTTTACATTTCGACGACGTCAAAAAACTATTGGCTGTGTTGCAAGAACTAGTAGATCGCGGCAACACTGTGCTTACAATTGAGCATAATCTCGATGTTATTAAATCGGTAGATTACATTGTTGATCTTGGCCCTGAGGGCGGCGAGAAGGGCGGCGAAATTGTTGCAATCGGTACTCCAGAAGAGATTGCAAATAACAAAAAATCACTGACTGGAAAGTGGCTCAAGCCGTTGTTGAAGTGAAAAAATGGGAGAGTTGATTGATTAGAGTTTCTTGTAAATGTCGTGAGGCCCAATATTTAACAGTAAGATAATATCGGGTTCATTGTATGTGAAAATTACTCTATGGTTTCGGTCAACTCTAAATGACCAGATATTATTGATTCTTGGTTCGAGTTTCTCGGTATTTAGCGATGGGTGTGTAGGATTTTGGAAAAAAAGTGCGAACTGTTTCTGTATTTTTTTCAACACTTTTTTGTCGAGTGTTTTAACCGATTTTCTAAATCTTTGTGTCTCCTGAATTTTCATTAAGAAAGCGATTTTAAAAATGATTCCTTAGAATAATCCTTCACTTTTCCTGCATTAATATTGGATTCTGCTTCTTTCATCTGAACTATAAACTCATCATTGTATAAATTGCTCTTTTCTAATTCTGTGGCAAATCCGGCCTCTTGTTTTAGGGGTTTTATTTCAAAAATGGGTTTCGATCTATATATGACAATAAAATTTACGCCGAGCGCAACTTCTTCGCGTATTCTCTTTGTATTCTGCTGGAATTCTTTCAATCCGATAAGTTTAGTCATACGTAGAAATATATTCAAAAGGTTACTTTTAGTATAACTTTAAAGTTGTACTTTGGCAATTTGAAATATTCAAGCGTATGCCGTAATCAGCTTTTTAATACCAAAATATTTTACTCATTTTGCGATTTCTGACGGAATAGCTCTCTCTGGAGCGGTTAAAATCATCGCAGGGTTAATTCTCGTAGGAGCAACAGGCGGAGGTAAAGATGACGGAACTGCAACAGGTGTGTTTTCTGTTGTAGGAATATTTTGTGCTGTTTGCAGAGTTGCAACTACGGGCGGCAACGCAGCTGGAGCTGGAGCTGGAGCTGGAGCTGGAGCTGGAGCTGGAGCTGGAGCTGGAGCTGGAGCTGGAGCCTCATTACTTACCAGAACTGTTCCATTTTCAACAGCATTTGTATTTTGCAAAATTTGTTGAGGTTTTTCTTCTACTACGAGAGGCGCTGTTAAAACAGCAGGTATGTTCTCCACTGGTTTTTGTTCAGTTTCAAAAATTCCCAGTCTTTGTTTTTGGTACGCGCGAATTGTATCGACTATAAAAGTTGATGCTTCCTCGATATTTTTCCCGTGAAGTCTGAATCCTGCGGCTTGTACATGCCCTCCGCCGCCAAATAGTTCTGCGATTTTTGAACCGTCAATTGTTGGCGAAAGTGTTCTAATCGAGCATGAAACTTCGGTAGGGCCTTTCTCTTTTACCAAAAATATTACTTCAGAACCCGGTGCATTGCTCATAAGTTCATCTATGACTCCTTCGGTTTCATCGGGCGACGATCCAATCTCACTAAAATCTTTCGCTGTTAAAATTGACCACACGATTTTATGTTTTTCATCGTACTGAATTTTTGAAAGTGTACGACCCCATAAACGAAGTGTCGATAATTTTTTTGTCTTGTAAATGTTTCTAATAATTTCTTGTTGGCGAGCACCAAATCCTATTAATTCTGCGGCAAGTGCAAAAGCGTCAGGAGTTGTATTTGCATTTTGAAAACTTCCCGTGTCTGTAATTAAACCAGCCAATAGTAGTGTTGCAATGTCTGCATCCATTAAATTGTTCTGAGTATCGCGGCCTTCATTAAGGGCTTGAATAAGCGGCATTAAGATTGTCGTTGTAGACGGTGCCATAATATCCACTAAATTTATTTTCCCAAAACCGGTATTGCTTGCGTGATGATCTATATTAATTACTGGGGCCATATTAAATAGCTCAGTCGATGTGTCGTAGAGCTTTCCAAATTGTTCAACGCCACCTGCGTCTACACAAATAATACAGTCAAACGGAATCGGCCCTTCACTAAAACTTACGTGATCTTTTGTAAGAGGATTTGAATTAGGTGTAAGAATAATGTTGATTTTGTTTCCCTGAATTTCGTGTTTAAATTTTGCTGTCTGCGCATCTTCACGACAATCGATTGTAACAATTAAGTCTCGCATAAAATGTAGCTCGCGATGAATCGAACCAATTTCAGGCAAAAAACTATATGTTGCCGGTACTGCATCTTCTGCTACGACGGTAATTTTTTTATCGAGTTTTTTTAGAGTCAAATAAAGAGCAAGAGCAGAACCAAGACTGTCTCCATCGATTGGCGCCGAAGGCAGAATTAGAATGTTTGTGGAACGCTTTATGAGTGCTACTATGTCTTGTTGTGTTTGTGTGAGCATGGTTTATTTTTAATGTCTAGCTATCAAGCTATTGTATAATTATAACTTAAATACATAGTTAAGTCAAGGGGGGGGCGTAGTTGGATATTCTAAACAACCAGTATATGCGAGTATATCACAAAGAAAGTACTGTATTATGTTTCCCAAAATACTTCTTGTGGAGCCTTAAATTACACTTTTATATTATCTAGCAAACATTTTTGCAAACCCACCAAGTTTAGACATTGTTATAGAAACCGCTTTTTGAATACCACTTTTTTCTTTAGTTAGAGTCTCAACTATTTTAGTTGCACTTGATGTGACTTCTCCTTTAACAGCATCACTATTTACATCGACAGAATAAGAGTTACCAGCTTGTTGGTAATTTACGTTCCCTTGTGGGTTCACAATTTTTTTGCCGTTGTGATGAACTGTATCGAATTGCTGCATAATAGGATCATTTAGCTCACTTGAGCCAATATATGACATTGCTATTGAATAACTAGCAATACCTTTTAGTGATTTAATATGTTTCTCAACTGCTTGAGAAATTTTTGCGGAGTCAGTCATTGTGCCGTTTGAAATCAACATGTCAGTTACTTTAGCTGTTACTAATTCTTTATGAATCCGCATTGCAGATTGGCTTAGTCCTTCACCTTTTTCAAACTTTACAATCAACTGGTTTGGCGCTGTTTTTTCGGAGTCGATGTGTCCACTTACTATTTTTCCGTGTTCTTCGGTCATAAACTTGTATGGACCAGCATCATTTGGTGAAAATTTAAATAATGAGGCAATTACATTTGTGGCGCTATTATTAGCAATTTCTTTTTGTACTGATTGAGCAGTACCTTCAGGCTGTTCTGCTTTTCTGATAGGAGTGTAGGTTGAAGTACTCATTGTTGCATTTTTTACTGCGCCTTTTATTGAAGAAACTATTTCTTTAAACGAGCTGCCAATATTTTCAAAAGTAGGTGAATTATCTGGCTGTGAAATAGTATTTTGAGGCGCTTGTTCAGTTTGAGTGAAAGAGTTATCGTGCATTGAAAAAATGCTTGCTCCTGCGGCAAAAACGTATGGCATTAATTTTTTTATGAATCCTCGAGTTGATTTTTTTATCGGTTCATATGTTAGTCCATGCGTAGCTGCTCGTAATCCGGGAGCGAAATAATTTTCAAGCCAATTGTGAGCTTTTTGTCGTTGTTCTTCTTGGGCTTTTCTAAATTCAAGATATTGCCTTGTTTTTGCTGCGAAATCTTTAAATGCAGCATCGACATCTAAATGCCTCGCACCCATCTCATCGCATGCTATTTGAATTTCTCCTATTGAATTTAGTGTATCTTCACTTGATCGATTAAATATAGAATCTTCTAGGGAATTTGTTAGTTCCTCAATATCTACTAATTGTTTTGCGGTCATGAGTAATATTGATTTCGCATTATCAGCGAACACTTTTCTTTGTAGTATTTCATTTGTTTTAGCAACCAATAACTTTGCCGCTTCGAAGTTTCGCGTTGCCATTTTTGTTAGATCAGCAAGCGTTTTTTTCGTTGTTGAATATTGATCGATAATCACTCGTCGTCGTATTGTCTCTGGATTTTCGGCTGGTGTCGGTGTGTATTTATCCGTTTCGAAAAAGTTGATTCCCTCGTAGCTTAGCGGTTTATGTTGTGTCCCTGAATCTTCCATGAATTCTATATCTTCATATTCAAGTTCTATATCTGGTTCTATTTTTGGTAGTGGTGGTGGATTTTGCTTGCGTATATTTACTTGATTGCTTGTTATTTGAGCCTTTTCATTAAAAATAGGAGTTGATTCATCAAATGTAATATCTGTAGCTGTTGGCAATAGCGCTGCATATTCAGAAACTGTATGCCATTTTAGATTAATTTCATGTGCTTTTTCTCCTCGTTCCAAGCATTGTTGAACATTTGAAATAAGCGCACTCAATAGGGCTTTTAGCGAATATCGTTGGTTCCCTAATACAACAAAGGAATTGTTGTTAGTATCGATTCTGCTCTGTGCTGCTTCACAAAAAGCAATTAACGCATCGTTGTTCTTTCCGTTTGTGAATGTTACGTGAGTTGAAAGTCGTATTCGTAACATTTCACTAAAATCCATTGCCATTTGAAGCTGAGATCTTGATTTCTGTAGTGAGTCAAAAAATTCGCGGGCTCCTTCTTCGCCTGCTCCTTTAGCATTATCAAATGTGTTTTTTGGGGCTATGAATGTCTTTTTAGGCTCATGAATTTCGACTGGCATTACTGCATTCGGAGCACTTTCAGGTACGTTAGTAAAAACAGGTATGTCGCGAATCCCATTTGTGAAAATCGGATCAGCTAATTTGAAAGCATATTCTTTTATGTAATCGCGTGAGCGGTGATCTTTAGAGCCATAGTTAAGCATAATAAGGGACATGTATGCCCTATATTGAGGATTAACATGCTCGCTTATAATTGTTACTAATTTTGCTGCTTCTCTCTCTGCGGCAAGTCTACTGAAGAGTTTTCCGCACATCTCTAAAATTCCTAGTACTACGGCGTTTATGTGGATTTTTATTTTTTCTTCCGGAGTCTGTGTATGTATTGACCTAGTCGACGCTCTTAGTCTTTTTTCTTTTTGATTTATTACCCCAGAAAGGCCAATAATTGATCGATTTACGCTCTCCCTTAATGGAGTTGAATCAATTTTTGGTCTGCTTGTAAGTTGTCCGTTATTAGAATCTTCTTGAACTTCGAACGCCGATGCTAATGCTAAATTTTGTGACATGCGAATGGTAATACATGACTCTTAAATTACTGTTACAGAAAAAATCTCATTTAAGAAAACACGACTTGACTCGTCTTAGACTTTATTGCTTATAGAAAAATCTCAACGGTTAAATTACTTTGAAATCCGTGCGTCTTTTATTTTTAGTTGAATTTTGCTTACGCCATTCCAAACGTTTTCATCTAATTCTCCTACAATATCAACTTTCTTGGCATTCCGTAGATTTTGTTCAAACCCACCTAATTTGAATCCAATTGCATCGATTATAGTTCCATTTGCACGTACACGAATTTTTAAATGAGTTTTGTCTTTTCCAACTGTAACAACTTCGTGAACTGGCAAACCGGTGCATGCAAAAAGAGGAGCTGGATTGCCCATTCCAAACGGCGCAAGCAATCTAATAATATTTAGTGATTCAAACGATATGTCACTTTCTCCAAGAACGGTATCGATATTTAGCAGTGGCGACGGTTCAAAATCTTTCATCATTTCGCAAATGACCTCATTTAGTTCTGTGAATAATCTTTTTTCGTCTTGGGCTTTTAGAGTGAATCCGGCGGCTGCAGGGTGCCCACCGAAATTTATTAGTACTGGTTTGTTTTTAGGAGATTTTTCTTGAACCCTTGTTAGTGCGGTTGCAATATTTAGTCCCGGAATTGAGCGGCAAGAACCTATAATTATATCGTCGCGAACTTCCATTGCGATTGAGGGCTTGTTGTATTTTTCACATAATCTTGCTGCAATTAGACCAATAATTCCTCCGTGAAATGATGTGTTGCATACAATAAGTATTGGATTTTCTTTTTGGTTTTCGATGTCGTTTTCTGCAATATCGATTAGCTCTTTCATTATATTTTGGCGGTCTCTATTTAATAAGTCGAGTGTCTCTGCATATTTTTCAACATTTTTTTCATCAGTTATGAGTAGTCTTAGTGCCTCTGTGGGGTCACTCATGCGCCCTGCAGCGTTAATTCGAGGACACAGTTGAAATCCGACGGTCTCGGTTGTTATTTCCCCTTTAACGCCTGCCTTTTCTTTCAATTTCGAAAGCCCGGGCCAGCGAGTTTCTGCTATTTTCTTGAGCCCTTCTTTTACTATATAGCGGTTTTCTCCTCGAAGGTCTCCTAAATCGGCAACCGTGCCCATGCAAGCAAGATCAAAAAAATCATCTACGAGCGCTTCGTTTACTATCGTTGCTTTTTTAGGCGCGAATTTTGGAGTTGAAATCGCCAATGCCTGTGCCAATTTTAACGCTACTCCTGCACCTGTAAGTTCGCTAAACGGGTAGCCGCACCCTGGAATTTTTGGGTGAAGAATGGCTGTAGCATTTGGTAAACGTGCTGGTACCGTGTGGTGGTCTGAAACAATTACATCGATATTTTTCAAGTTCGCATAATCAATTTCATCCGCGCATGAAATTCCGTTATCTACCGTAATAATCAATTTTACGTTTGAATTTACAAAATCATCGATGAATTTTGTTCTTAGGCCGTAGCCATCTTTCAATCGACTTGGTAATTTGCACGAAACTTCTGCTCCAAGCGCTTTTAATATGCGAATCAAAATTGCGCTTCCGGTAATTCCATCAACATCGTAGTCTCCAAAAATCATTATTCGTTCTTTATTTTTTATTGCGCTAAAAATCCTTTCAACGGCTTTCGTCATATCTTTCATTAAAAACGGGTCGTGAAAATCAAGTTCCCGTGTAGGATACACAAAACGTTGTTCGTCGGCTTCGTCGCTTATTCCTCTATTTTCAAGCAATCTTCTATAAAGCGGAACGCGAATATCTTTATTCTTTATGTGCCATTTTTTTCCAAGGAGTGACATGCAAAAAAGAAGATAACACAAGTATCGGCGTCGACAATACTTTACTCTGTCATTGCATGAAAAATATGGTATATTGCGGCCTTAATTTTATGTATTCGCAAGAATTTATTGACGATCATCATCGCAGGTGTGACAAATCTGAAACAGATTCAGAAGTTTTAGGGCAAATTGAAGCTGCTCTTGATGGATTAAAAGGCCGTGGAGTTGAAAAAGTTGCTTTTGATTTAGAGGGAACGTTGGCTTCGTTGCATGTCGACGGATGTGATCAATTACGAAGGGCGACGACGAATGCTGTGTTGCGACTTACTGCTGATAGAATGGCAGTAAAACCAATAATTTGGACCGCGGCAGAATTAAGTCATGCCTCATATGTAATTGAAGCTGCTCAAATTGCCGTACCCGAAGGTGTTGAAGTAGTTGATTGCGACGCATTTCATAAAAGTGCGCCATCTGTGAGCTCGCTATTTTTAGAAACTGATTACGAAGAATGTATGAGTACGATATTGGGCAAATTTAAAGGATCTTTGGCTCCTAACTCATTCGGTTTCCTGCATTATTGTTGTTTGTATATCGTGAAGCAATTTGGAGAGAAGCGGCTATTAGATTACTGCGGTGTTACTGATGGGTCATCATTGAGTGACCTTTGTGATATGAGGAAAGAAACGGCGCTTGATTCAGTCGATCTGCGATCGTTGAAGAGAACGCCTGATTTAAAAGAAATCGGCGGTTATCTTGCTTCATTATTGGGGGATATTCAAGGTAAATTACCTCATGTGCTTGGAGTCGATTTATTGGTAGACGATATTAGTTCACGTCATCGTGTGGCTAATGTGCTCTTAGGGCACACAAAAGGTGCCGATGCGGTGTGCAGAGTTTCTGCATTCAAAATGTTTCCGCCGCCTGTTGATGGTGCGCCCGTTACGTACTCTTTCGGGGGATTGGTTACTTTAAATGATGATAATTATTTTGCAGCCGATAGAGGATTAATTCGTGCGCTGGAAAATGGGCCGCTTAATCGTTCTCAATCCAAATAATGTTTGGCTCTTTATTAAACCATGTGAGTTGTCTTTTTGCGTAGTTTCGAGTGTTTTGTTTGAGCAATTCAGCGCACTGTTCAATAGTCAGTTCACCATTTAAGTATGAAATAACTTCGCGATATCCGAGTGAGCTCATAGATGAAAGAGCTGGAGAATATCCTGTTGATAGCAGGCGTTTTGTCTCTTCTATAAGCCCGTTTTTTGATATTTGTTCTTGTGCGCGAATATTTATTCTGTCGAACATAATTTCTTTAGGCCAGCGTAAACCGATTTTTAATACGTCATATTTTGGGTCTTTTTTTTGTTGCGACTTTGGTGTTCCGGTTAGTTCGAAAATTTCTAGCGCGCGAACAACATATGGGTGATTATTAAAATGGATTTTTGCAGCCGACTCGGGGTCTATTTTTTTAAGTTTGTCGTGAAGGGCGGTCGCGCCATTTCTGGCAAGCTCTTCGTAGAGCCGTTTTTTAATTTCTGGATTTTCATCTGGAATGGTGAAGTTCTCTGTGAGAGCGCGAATGTATAATCCCGTACCTCCTGCAATAATTGGGATTTTTTTTCTGTCAGATATTTGTGTTATTAATTTG
>JAHFJU010000018.1 GCA_023245725.1 Candidatus Peregrinibacteria bacterium | reverse complement strand
AGTAGCTTACTTCGCGGAATCTTTGCTTCGTTCCCTTTTGTATTTGTGCAACTGAATAGTGATTTGCGACTTGAGATACCAACTCATCTATACAACCAGGCTCTTTAATCAATTTACCTATAAAATGAGAAACAACTTCACTCCAAAATGGATCAACCGACCTTTCTATATGGGCATTCAAAAGCACGATGATGATTGACCTATCTTGCATGTTGCGGTGAGCATAACTCCTAATTTTTGGCTCAAACGCGCGCAAGAAAAGAGCTAACGCATTTTCAGGAGAAAAGTCGATTAATGATTCTATAGCTATCCATTCCTGAGTTAATGCGAGTGCAATCTGCATTTTTGAATCATAGTCATTACTATAATGATCTACCACTTTACTAGGAACAGGTGGCGCGGTTGTCATTACCTCTTCGTCATCGTACAAAATTCCTTGTTCACCTATTTTGATTATTTGTGAGTTACTCATGCAAATATCTACCTAAATGCTATAAATCCGTTACATACTGCGCATTGTCGAATACGTAATAAATGGAATAAGCTCAGATAAAAGCCTTTTATTCAGTAATTTTTATACGTATACTTTCAACATGAAATTCGAAAAGACATACAATGCGTCAAAGTTCGAAAATGATATTTATAAAAAGTGGGAAAAATCGGGCGCTTTCAAACCATCTAATAAAAAGGGGGCTAAACCTTTTACTATAATGATGCCGCCTCCAAATGCTACCGGAACGCTTCACCTTGGCCACGCAGTCATGTTGGCTCTCGAAGATATTATGGTTCGTTTTCACCGTATGAAAGGCGATTCAACTTTGTGGTTACCAGGAACCGATCATGCGTCAATCGCTACTCAAAATAAAGTTGAGAAGGTAATTGCGGTAGAAGGGCTTACACGTCACGATATGGGAAGAGAAAAGTTTTTAAAAAGAGTAGGGCAATTTGTTAAAGGATCTCAAAATACTATAAGAAATCAGGTGCGAAAAATGGGATCTTCATGCGACTGGAGCCGTGAACGCTATACATTTGAACCACATTTATCAACAGCAGTTAGCGAAGTTTTTGTTCGCATGTACAACGACGGACTTATTTACCGTGGGCATCGTATTGTCAACTGGTGTCCTCGCTGTGAATCAACTTTGGCAGACGATGAAGTAACTTATAAAGAGGAGCGAACTCAGTTTTATTATTTGAAGTATGGCCCCTTTGTAATCGGCACAGTTAGGCCAGAAACAAAGTTTTTAGATAAAGTGATTATTGTGCACCCAGACGACGAGCGGTACAAGGAATCAATCGGCAAAAAAGTTATGGTTCCATGGATTGATGGTGATGTTGAAGCAACTATAATTGGCGACAAAGCAGCCGATATGGATTTCGGAACAGGTGCTATGACAATTACCCCAGCTCACGATTTTATCGACTTTGATTTAGCAAAACGACACGGCCTTGAGATTATTCAGATTATCGACGAAAAGGGGAATTTGAACCACCACGCAGGGGAATTCGCAGGCCAAAATGCCAGAGCAATTCGAAAAAAATTAGTGGCTAAAATGACTGAGAAAGGATTAGTAGATCATATTGAAGAAAACTACGTTCACAATATTGCGCTTTGTTATAGGTGTGACACGCCAATTGAGCCTTTAGTAAGCCAACAATGGTTTATAAATGTAGACAAGAAATTTAAAGGAGTTGGAGAAAAAACAGTTGGTAAAAGTTTGAAAGATCGCTCTATAGAAGTTGTTCGTAAAAAAAAGGTAGAAATTGTGCCTGATCGCTTTGAAAAAACATATTTTAATTGGATGGAGAATCTTCACGACTGGTGTATTTCTAGGCAAATTTGGTTTGGGCATAGAATTCCAGTTTGGTATTGCAAGGGGGCGAGCACGAAGTGCGAGCCCATTGTGTCTGCAAAAACTCCTCTAAAATGTATGAATTGTGGATCTAAAAAATTAGAACAGGATCCCGACACACTCGACACATGGTTTTCGTCTGGTTTATGGACTTTTTCTACTCTCGGTTGGCCAAAAAATACTCCCGATCTAAAGAAATTTCACCCAACAAGCGTACTCGAAACTGGCTATGATATTTTGTTCTTTTGGGTCGCACGCATGATTCTCATGACGCAATATGCACTAAATGAAGTTCCTTTTAAAACTGTTTATCTGCACGGATTAGTTCGCACTCGTGAAGGCAAAAAAATGAGCAAATCGAATCCTGAAACATGCATCGACCCACTTGATATGATTTCGAAATACGGAGCAGACGCTCTTCGATTATCAATGGTTATAGGCGGCACTCCCGGCAATGATATTCGTCTCTACGAAGAGAAAATTGCTGCTTCAAGAAATTTCGTAAACAAAATATGGAACGCAGCCAGGTTTGCAGTTATGCAAATTGAGGAAGAAAAGAAACAGAGTAAAGGAACGAAAAATCGAAAAACGAAGCTTAGCTTAACTGACAAATGGATTTTAACCCTTACTCAAGAGTTAATTAAATCCGTCACTAAAGATTTAGAAAACTACAAATTCTCAGATGCAGGTTCAAAGATCTACGATTTCACTTGGAACTCTTTCTGTGCTTGGTATCTGGAATTTTCAAAAGGTGAACAAAAGAATATTGCCGTATTAACTGAAGTACTAGAGACTATCCTCAAATTAATTCATCCATTTGTACCTTATGTTACTGAAGCGATTTGGAAAAACCTAGGGCACAAAGATTTCGTTATGCTACAAAAATGGCCTGTTGTAGACAAAAAGAAGCTCTTCATTACTCAAGCCCGAGAACTTCAAATTGTTGTTGATGCAATTTGCGCAATTCGAACATTACGCCAAGAAAATGCTATAGATATTGTGAAGAAAATCCCACTTACTCTTGTTTCGTCGCATTCAAAAATCCTTGAAGAAAAACGTGATGCAATTGAACGACTCGGTAGAATTAGTGAGCTAACTATCGCAAACAAAATGTCTGAAGAAATTGAAGCTATGAAGCCAACCCTCAGAACTTTTTGCGCAGGAGTTGAAGTGATTTTGCCAGTAAGTGATTTGATCGACGTCAGCTCTCAAAGAGCAAAAAACATTGAAGAAATTGCGAATGTAGAAAAATATATAGCAACTCTATCTGGCAAACTTTCGAATAAAAACTATGTTGAGCGCGCTCCTGCCGACATTATCTCTCAAGACAAAGACCGCCTTGAAGAGGCTAAAACACGCATAGAGAAGCTAAAAAGCCAAAGCAGGTATTTGTAATATCTGGCAATTTTTGATATAATTGTCAGATGCTTGACCCAGATACATATGTGGCACAGGGACTAAAGGCCGTTGATCAACTTGTTGATAGTGGCGACCTGATTACTGCGCTAAAAGCGTGCGAAGAATTGCTGCGAGTAAATCCATATCATCACGGAGCACAATCGACTCTTTCGAATATTCATGTAAAAATTGAAAAACAGAATGAAGATTTAGTTGATCACGATATTCAAAATACAATGAAATTGTGGGACGAACATCGGTACGACGATCTTCGCGTAATATATGGAAAACTATTAAAGTTTTCACCAAATCATAAAAAATTATTGTCATTGGTTTCAAAATTAAATGAGACTTTTACTGAAGAAGTAAAAAAAGCACATAAAGAATTGAAAGATAAAGCTAGAACTGCAATTGAATCGCTTATTAAAGACCAAAAATACGATGACGCACTTTTGGCATGTACAGAATTAAGTGAGTATTTTCCGCAAGATGCTGAGGCTGAAAATATGATAAAGAAAATGCGCTACTCAGTTATTGACGCAAAACTTGAAGAGAACAAATTGCTTTCAAACACCGCAGACTTTATGGCTGCAGAAGCCTTCTATGAGTCTCTTTTAAAGATTGAACCAAGCCATAAACGCGTTAATACATTGCTTTCAGAAACGCGCGAACACGACACAAAATCTCGCATACTCGATTCAAAAATCCACCTAAACGAAAGTATCGAACGCATGAAAAAGCTTTGGAATACGCACGAATACGAGAAAGTTGACCAAGCATGTGACGAAATATTGCAGCAAGATGCCCGCAACTTTACTGCGAAAATATACAAAAAAAAATCGGCTTCAATTTTGGCGAATGAGAGCGACGTGCTCGAACAAAAACAACTCGCCGAGCAATGGCAGAAAATGAGCGAGGAATACAATAAAGACAGAACGCAGTTTATAACAATATAAAACAAATAATTATGAAAAATACACCACCTAGTCCAGAAGATCCTGAAATTACTATAAAGCAAATGCTTGAAGATCATCCAAGTTTAGTTGCAGTTGAAACTAAGTATCGAGCTTACGGTGAGCCGTATGATGCTAATAAGGTAGCAATTAGCGTAAATCATGTACTCGACATGGAATTTGATGGAAGCCAGGTTGAGTATGTTGGATCTAAAGCCGAATTGCTAAAAATAATGGAAGAAATAAGACGCAAAAATGATGGTTCTATGATAGAACCAATTGGATATGTGATTGAGAATAATGATGGAACCTTTGAAATTCATTACTATCAAGATAGTTTAGAAACTTCCGAACGGACGCGCGAGAAAATGCAGCAAAGATTTCTTCATGGACAAAAAGTTACTTGGCATGGGCACCCTAGCTTTGATCTGAATTCTTTGATTACAGAAAGACACAGAACACACCCAATTAGTGGTTCAATTGAAGATGGAAATCTTAATAAACCTTCTTTTCCAGATCTATTTTCTGATGTAACTCAATTTATAAAAACAACTTATATTGCAGTACCGAATGGCACAATTGAAATTAATAAAACTGGTCACCCATTACTATTGAAACTACAAAACTGGTTTAACACACTTGGAACTCAAACAGATATGCCTCAAGAATTATTGCTACATTTCGCTAAAACTGCTTTTTATACGTTAATGAGAAAAGCGGGAATAGAAAAGTATACAGCACAAACATGGCAACAACTCTACTCAGCGCTTGGATTTGATGTAACTTTTCATCCAGAAGCAGAACAAAACAAGGCCGTAAGAACAAAAGCTAATATTGAAAAAGCGGACATGCTATTAGCTTATTTCAATAGTGAATCATTTAAAACGGATAATCTTAGAGATCTTAAAATGTATGAGTAGTTTTTTTACCTCACTATCATCTGCTCGCGATTAGGGCCGGTTCCAATAAATTGAGCTTTGCAACCTATAAATTTTTCAAGTGCTAAAACATATTTCTGACACTTGAGAGGAAGTTTTTTGAAGTTTGTTACGCCAGTAATGTCACTATTCCAACCTTGAAATTTTTTGTAAACAACTTTTACATCTGAAAGCATTACAACCGAGGCAGGAAAATTTGTGAATTTTTTGCCTTTATATTCATACGCAACTCCAACCAAAATCTCTTTCAAATCACTCAAAATATCAAGTTTAGTAAGGTTTATTCCAGTCAGCCCATTAACTCTAACGCTATAACTCGTAGCAACAGCATCGAACCAACCGCAACGGCGCGGACGGCCTGTGGTAGCGCCAAACTCATTACCTTTCTTACGAATTGCTTCACCCAAATCATTATTTAATTCAGTCGGAAAAGGCCCTGAACCAACACGCGTTGTGTATGCCTTAACAATGCCAATTGCAGACGAAAGGTTTTTAGGAGGTAACCCAGTTCCCGAAATAATTCCACCGATTGACGCATTCGAAGATGTAACAAAAGGGTATGTTCCATGGTCTATGTCGAGCAAAGTTCCATTTGCTCCCTCCATCAATATTGCTTTATTCTTTTTTAGACATGAAGAAATAAAAACGCCTGTATCGATAATCATTGAGCCAAATCGTTTTGCCAACTTTGCAAGTTCGACTAGTTCTTGCGCACCATCGTGCGAAATTCCGTACATTTTTGTATGAGCCTCCAAATTTGAATTGTAGTGCTTTGTGAAAGATGCAAAATCGAGAAGTTCGCCAGCGCGCAATCCGACTCTACTTATTTTATCGGCATAAGCTGGGCCGATTCCACGGCCAGTTGTTCCAACTTTAGCAGCTCCTTTTAATTCTTCTTGGCGAAGATCAATAGCTTTATGATAATCAGTTGCAATGTGCACTCTGTCAGAAATAAGCAAACGACCATCTACCTTAATTCCAGCTTTTTCCAAAATTTCGACCTCTTCTAAAAGTGTCTTTAAATTTACCACCATTCCGTTCCCCATGACGCAAACAGCCTTAGGGTGCAACATTCCAGCAGGAATCAAATGGAACACATATTTTTTGCTTTCTCCAGTTTTTTTATCAGTTACATAAATTGTGTGGCCAGCGTTTGCTCCACCTGTTGCACGAACAACAATCGGGTAATGTTGAGCCAATAAATCTACTAATTTACCTTTGCCTTCATCACCCCACTGAGCGCCAATTACAGCCGTTACTTGACCAAGTTTAGCAACAATCGACGGTGATTTTATAGCAGTTTTACGAACCGATTTTTTAGATTTCATACTCACGCACGATACTAAAATTTTTGAGAATCCACAAATTTTGATTTTATTTAAAGCTACCTTATAATCATGACACTATGATTCTAACAACTCAACTTGCAGAGCAGCTCAAATTTACACTCTCTGCGACTAATTTTCTAAACCTCGGTGAAAAATACGAAGGTAAAGTTCGTGATAATTATACAAAACAAGATCGCCGCATTTTGATTGTAAGCGACCGTCTTTCAGCATTCGATCGGGTTATTACAACGATTCCTTTTAAAGGTCAGGTTCTTAATCAAATGACCGAATTTTGGTTTAAAAATACATCCGATATTATTGCTAATCATGTACAGGAATATCCAGACCCAAATGCAATGGTTGGTGTTATGTGCAAGCCACTTCCTGTCGAAGTTGTAGTCCGCGGATACATTACAGGTGTCACTTCTACTTCAGCATGGTTTAACTATGAAAAAGGAGTTCGAAATTTCTGCGGAAATGTTTTACCCGATGGAATGAAAAAGAATCAAAAATTTGAAAAACCTATTATAACTCCATCAACAAAGGCAGAACATGGCGGTCACGATGAATCTATCTCTCCTGACGATATTTTTAAAAGAGGATTACTAACACTGGAACAGTGGAATGAAGTCTCTGCGGCTGCTTTAAAACTTTATCAACGTGGCGTAGAAATATGTGAAAAACAGGGTATTATTTTGGTTGATACAAAATACGAATTTGGCATAAATCCTAATGGCGAAATTGTGTTGATCGATGAAATTCACACACCAGATTCTTCACGTTTTTGGTTTGCTAATGAATACGAATCACGATTTGAACGAGGCGAAGAACAGAAAAAGATAGACAAAGAATACCTACGAGAATGGCTTGCAGAAAGAGGATTTAGAGGCGAAGGGGATATTCCTGCAATCCCAGACGAAGTACGATGCGAAACTGCGAGGCGTTATATTGAGGCATATGAATTAATTACTGGACAGACATTTATCGCTGAAGTTGGCAATGTAAATGCACGACTTGAAAAAAACTTGGCACATTTTGCATAGGCACCTGAAGCCTAAACTCATAGTTGCGCTTTCTACTTATATTCAGATTTACTTATCAACATATTAACACCGAAAATTTATGTTTGTACCAATTATTTTAGGTTCAGAGTCAGATAAAGAGCATGCACAAAAAATCGCAGATCAATTATCGAAATTCGGAATTCCATATGAAATTAAAGTTCTTTCCGCTCATAAAGTTCCCGAGAAACTCGTCGCCTATGTTACTGAAAAAAACAATGAACAAGAAATTGTTTATGTTACAATCGCCGGCCGCTCAAACGGATTATCAGGGTGTACTTCTGGTTCAAGCGTTCATCCTGTTATTGCATGTCCTCCTTTTAAAGATAAAGATGATTACATGGTTAATGTTCATTCAACTCTTCAAATGCCAAGTGACACACCGGTTATGACAATCCTTGAACCGCAAAATGTCGCCCTTTCAATTGCTAGAATTTTCGGCTTACACGACAAAGAATTACAGCAAAAAGTAGCTGCAAGAATTCATGAGGTAAAGGCTCAATTCTAATATTATTTTTATTATTTTATTCATCACAAAATGACCAATCAACTTACTGCTCTCTCTCCTCTCGACGGTCGTTATCATGAAAAAGTCGCTGCGCTAGGCCTTTATTTTTCAGAATGCGCACTAATGAAGTACCGTCTTCATGTAGAAATAGAATGGTTGATTTTTCTTTGCAATGTAACAAAGTTATCAGGAACTTCTAAAATATCAGAAACAGATTGTTTGTTTTTGCGAAAACTTGTTACAGATTTCGATGCAACACAAGGTGAACGAGTTAAGGCCATAGAAAAGACAACAAACCACGACGTGAAAGCAATTGAGTATTATATTAAAGAGAAAATTGCCGATAATAAAAAGCTGATAGAGTTAGCGGAGTTCGTACATTTTGGGTGTACATCTGAAGACATAAATAACACGGCTTATAGCCTAATGATTGAAGCTGCCGTTGAAGCCGAAATTTTACCAGCTCTCTACGGAGTAACAGATACTTTGTATGAACTTGCTCAAGAAAATTCAGATATTGCCATGCTTGCTAGAACACATGGACAACCTGCAAGCCCAACAACAGTCGGAAAAGAATTTATAAATTTTGTTGCTCGTCTTGAACGCGAAATTTCTTCTCTTCGCAATATCCCTTATTTAGCAAAATTTAGTGGAGCCGTTGGGAACTTCAATGCTCATATTTCTGCTTATCCTAAACTTGATTGGTCAAAAATCGCATCGTCATTTATAACTCACTTAGGGCTAGTACCAAATTTGTACACCGCGCAAATTGAAACACATGATATGCTTGCTCAACAATCCGACTCACTTGCTCGAATAAACACCATTTTGACAGACCTTTCTCGCGATATTTGGATGTACATTTCATATGGATTTTTCAAACAAAAAACAAAGGCGGGAGAAGTAGGTTCATCAACAATGCCGCATAAGGTAAACCCTATAGACTTTGAAAATGCTGAAGGCAACTTTGGTTTGGCAAATGCACTTCTTCGACACTTTGCCGAAAAACTTCCTATCTCACGTATGCAACGCGACCTTACCGATTCAACAGTATTTAGAAATATTGGCTCGGCGCTTGGCTACTCTCTTCTTGCGTATACAAGCCTTGAAAAGGGCTTAGGAAAGCTGGAATTAAACGAAGCCGCGCTAGAAAAAGACCTTGCAGAAAATGTCGAGGTTTTGGCTGAACCAGTACAAACAGTTTTGAGAAAAAATAAGGTAAGTGGTGCATACGAAAAATTAAAAGAACTTACTCGCGGCCGACGTATAACGCTTAAAGACATGCGAGAATTTATTAAGCAACTAAAAATTCCCGCAGTCGATAAGAAATATTTGCTAGGGCTCACTCCATCTACTTATACTGGAATTGCAAGCAAGCTTTGCCAAAACTATAAGAGATTAATTTAATTATAAGGATGCTTGAGCAAACATTATGATTCTTTCAGACCGCGATATTTTGGCTCGAATAGAAAAAGGAGATATTGTTCTTTCATCTGCTGACAATATTCATATGTCCAACGTAAACGCGTCATCTCTCGATATGCGTTTAGGTAATGGATTTAAGATCTATAATCACAGCAAGCAAGCGGTTCTTGATCCTCTCGATCCTACTACATTTGAAGGAGTGACTTCACTAGTTGAGGTTGCTGATGGCGATCCTTTTATTGTTCAACCAGGTGAATTTGTATTGGGCGTTACGATGGAAAAAGTTAAAATTGCGAATAATCTAGTTGCGCGCGTCGAAGGCAGAAGTTCATTAGGAAGACTTGGAATAATTGTTCATTCAACAGCAGGATTTATAGATGCGGGATTTGAAGGAACGATCACTTTGGAGATTACGAACATTAATCGTATGCCGGTTGCTCTTTATCCGGGTATGCGTGTCTGCCAACTAGCTTTTGAAGATATGAGTTCAGAGGCTCTAGTGCCGTATTCCAAAAAGAAGACCTCGAAATACCAAGGGCAAGAATTGCCTCAAGAAAGCCGTATTTGCAATGATCCAGAGTTTGTAAAAATTCTAGAAACGCGAAATCAGCGCAAAATTACTAAAGCCGAAGCTGGCGGATTACCTACAAGCGTTAGCCGTTAATTTGTACTAAATTAATAGTGAAATTTTTAGATAGATAATTGCATTTTTATTAGAGGTTCCTTTGCGAACTTAACTGATTGAAGGTAGTATTGCGGTGCATGGAAAAAACACACTCATTCAACACAGTAAATCCCAAACAATCTTTCCCGGAACTCGAGCGAAATATCTTGGAATTCTGGCAGAAAGAAAAGATATTTGAACAGTCAGTCGACAGACGAAAAGGCGGCAAAAAGTTCGTTTTTTTTGATGGCCCTCCTTTTGCAAATGGAATGCCTCATTATGGTCATATTTTGGCTTCAGCGCTTAAAGATGCTGTAACTCGCTATTGGAGCATGAAAGGATACTATGTACCTCGCGTTAATGGTTGGGATTGTCACGGGCTCCCCGTTGAATATGAAATTGAAAAAGAGCTAAAACTTTCCGGGCGAAAAGATATTGAAAAAATGGGCGTTGAAAAATTTAATGATGCTTGTCGAGAAAGTGTTTTTCGTTACACGCGCGATTGGCATGTACTCCTAAAACGCATTGCTCGTTGGGTAGATTTTGATCATGAATATGCAACCCTTGAGAATAATTACATGGAATCAATCTGGTGGGTATTTTCTCAGATATGGAAGAAAGGCCTTGTTTATGAAGGATACAAGCCAATGCACATATGTCCGCGTTGTGAGACATCTCTCTCTAATTTTGAAGTAACACAAGGATATAAAGACGTAGCTGACACTTCAGTTACTGTAAAATTTGAACTAGAAGAGGAATCAGGAACATACTTTTTGGCATGGACAACTACTCCGTGGAGTTTACTTTCTGTCACAGGATTAGCGATTGGTGCCGATTTCGATTATGCAAAGGTTAGGCTTGTAGATGGCTCATTCTGTTACTGCGCAAAAAACCGTGTAGATGTAATTTTTAATGGAATCGAAGGATTTGAAATTGTTGAGGTTGTTAAAGGAAAAACGCTAGTAGGTAAAAAATACAATCATGTATTTGATTACTACAACGACTCACCAGAAATTAAGGCTTCTAAAAACGCATTTAGAACAATTGCAACCGATTATGTGAGCGTCGATGACGGTACCGGAATAGTTACGATTAACGGCGCGTATGGTGAAATTGACTTTGAGGCAGCGCAAAAAAATGGTCTTCCAATTTTTGTGAATGCAAATATGGATGGAACCTATACAAAAGAAGTAGGGGAATATGCTGGAATTTTTGTTAAAGACGCAGAAGCTAAAATCTGCCAAGAATTAAAAGAAAATGGCTTTCTCTTCAAAAAAGAATCAATCACTCATAGCTACCCTCACTGCTGGCGCTGTGATTCTCCGCTGCTTAGTTACGCGACTCGCGCTTGGTTTATAAAAGTAACTGATATAAAAGACAAACTTATCAAGAATAACAAAAAAATTAAGTGGACTCCTGAGCACATTCAAGATGGTCGCTTTGGAAAATGGCTCGAAGGTGCACGCGATTGGAATATTTCTAGAAATCGTTTTTGGGGCTGTCCTATACCAGTTTGGCGATGCCAGTGCGGAAACACAAAAGCAGTAAGCTCGGTTAAAGATCTACATGAAAATTCTCTGGAGAAAACTCAACTTTTTGTGGTTCGTCATGGTGAAGCACAAAGTAATGTTAGTGGCATAATTAACTCCGATATTACAAAAGAGTTTCACTTAACAGATGATGGAATCGCACAAGCTAGATCGATTGGTAAAAAGTTGAAAGATAAAAAAATAGACGTTGTAATTTCATCTCCTTTTATTCGCACTAGAGAGACAGCGAATGAAATCTCTCAACATATTGGCAACCTAGAAATTACATTTGATGAACGTTTAGTTGAACACAATCACGGCAGTTACGATGGCACAGATTTAAAGGAATTCATAGCGACTGTAAAAGATAATCAAGTATGGTACGACACAGTTTTTGGTGACGGTGAATCGTTTAGGCATGTTGAAAAACGTGTAGAGAAAGTCATAAATGACATATCAAAAAAATATCCAGGCAAAAGAGTTCTCATTGTCACGCATGGCAATGTAATTAGAGCAATTAAACGATACATAGAACGATGTAGTGTTGATGCAACTCGCGAATTTCGAGCAAAACATGGAGAAGTTTACGAGTACTCTCTTGGAGCGCTCCCTATTAGGGGCAGCGAACTTGACCTACACAAGCCATATATCGACAATATCGAAATTACATGCGACAAATGCGACGGAAAAATGAAACGTATTAGTGAAGTTCTCGACTGTTGGTTTGAAAGCGGCGCAATGCCATATGCACAGCTGCATTATCCATTCGATAATAAAGAGGATTTTGAAGATAATTTCCCAGCACATTTTATTGCAGAAGGCCTCGATCAAACTCGCGGCTGGTTCTACACACTTCATGTTATCGGCACAATTTTATTTAACCAACCAGCGCAAAAAAATATTATTGTTAATGGTATTTTGCTTGCAGCTGACGGCGAAAAACTTTCGAAGAGAAAGAAGAATTATCCTGATCCTACAAATCTTTTCGAAACACACGGAGTAGACACAACTAGACTATTTTTGTACAACTCAACAGCTCCAATAGCTGAAGATGTTCGTTTTTCTGAAAAGCATGTTGAAGAGCTTGTTAAAAAATTCACACTCACTCTTTGGAACACATATAGCTTCTTTACCACTTACGCGAATATCGACGGATTTACTCCAAGCGAAAACCTTAAAAATGCGTTAGCTACCAATAAAGCATATCCAACAAATTCAACTAATAAATTAGATCAATGGATTTTATCTGAACTAAATGTTCTTATAAAAAAAGTTACTGAAGAAATGGATATCTATAATCTGACAAAGGCTACACGACCATTCTTAGACTTTGCGGACAGCCTCTCAAACTGGTACGTACGCCGAAGCCGCCGAAGATTCTGGAAAAGCGAAAACGACGGAGATAAAACTCATGCATATGAGACTCTTTACACTGTACTTGTTACAGTTACTAAACTATTGGCACCGTTCATGCCTTTTATTAGCGATGAGATATTCAAGAACTTAACAGGAGAAACATCGGTTCATTTTGCTGACTGGCCAATATGTCACGAAAAACGCATTAATGAGCCATTAAATCGTGACATTGGTGCTGTAAGAACAATTGTATCGAGTGCACTTGCGCTACGTTCTAAGAATACAATTAAAGTTCGACAGCCGCTTGAAACACTAACGGTTGCACTTCCTAAAAAAATACAACAGTCTGTAATTAAAGAATACGAAGATGTAATTCTTGAAGAGATTAACGTTAAAAAACTAGAGTTCGCAACTGATATGTCACGCTGGAAGTTGCTAGTTAGTCCAGACGCACGAAAAATCGGGCCGCGTTTCGGCAAAGAGACTCAAGAACTAATCAAACTATGTAAAGCCGGTGATTGTATAATAAACGAGAACGGAACTGTCAGCGTACCAAAATCAGGTCCCGTAAAATTCAAACTCAATGCAGATGAAGTTTCAATCGGATACCTAAGCACAGACGGGAATGCAGGCACAGATGTTATCAGCCAAAATGGAATAGTTGCAAGTCTCTCTACAGAAATATCTGAGGAACTTAAACTAGAAGGAATCGCCAGAGATATCATTCGCGCTATTCAAGACCTTCGAAAACAAGCCGATTACGCAATTGCCGACAGAATTGTAATTTCTATTAAAGGAAACGAACAAGTTGTAAAGGCAGTAACTAGCTTCGCAGAAATGATTAAGCGTGAAACTCTCTCACGAGAAATACAAGAAGCAGGAGATTTCAATTACGACAAAGAATCAACTATAGAATTAGATGATTGCACAGCAATTGTTGGTGTTCGTAAACCCTAATATGTTATATTTCACCCGTGATTAAAAAATTAATTATTAGCATCGGCCTTAATGCGTTAGCACTGTACGGTGTGCTCTATTTCTTCCCAGAAATAACCTATACTGGAGGTATAACTTTTTTTATAACCGGTGGCTTAGTAATGGGCATATTAAATGGCATAGTTAAGCCAATATTGAAACTTTTAACGTTTCCGCTTCAAATTATTACTATTGGCCTATCACTTATTGTTTTAAATGGAGTCATTTTTTGGCTCTTTGATCAGTCTCTTCAGGCGCTCGCCCTTTCAGGAATCACCTTGACAGTACCTACAATAAAATCGTATTTTCTTGCGGGCTTCGTCTTTGGTATTATTAACTGGCTCACACATCTTTTCTTTAAAAGCTAGAATCTATGCATAATCTTCTTACTATTGCTCAGGTTGTAATCTCTGTACTTCTAATCGTGTTCATTTTACTTCAAGAAAAAGGAGTCGGACTTGGCGCGGCATTCGGTGGTGGAGGTGAATTTTACCGAAGCAAGCGCGGTATCGACAAATTCTTATTCTACGGAACATTCGCACTCACTTTTTTGTTTATCGGATGTGCGATTGCAACCCTCTTCGTTAAATAATGAGAACTTTTAGCAAGCTGGCAACGATTTTTTCTCGTTTGCCGACAAGAGAGAAACTTTTTGTCGTCGTTTTGTCAGTTGTTTTTTTAACATCACTTACTCAATATTTTGTTTTGAGAGATAGGTTGAATGTAAAAGATTCAGATGATTATTTTATTGAGGGAATGGTTGGCAACATTCATTATTTGAATCCTATTTTTGCCGATTACAATGATGCTGATAGAGATGTAGATGAACTTATTTTCTCAGGATTAATCAGGTACGACCCAATCGCTAAAAATTTCTTTCCAGATTTAGCAGAAAGCATAGACAGATCTTCTGATGATAAAAAAATCACTATAACATTGCGCCCAAATATTACTTGGCACGATGGAACACCTCTTACTGTTGACGATGTTTTATATACATACAGAGACATTATCCAAAGCCCTGGATTTAAGAATCCTGTATTACGATCCGCATTTGATGGAGTTCAAATCGAGGCAAGTGGCACATCGAAGATAATTTTCACTTTGCCGCGTCCAAACTCTTACTTTATATCTGAATTAACAGTTGGAATTTTACCTAAACACATTTTGGGAGATACATCAGTAAGCGATTTTGAGAAATCTCCTTTTAATAAAAACCCTATTGGAACCGGGCCATATAAAGTCGTTCAGACAAAATTAGCATCTAGCGGCGATAGTATTAGCTTAAAGGAATATGAAAATTATTATGGAGAACATCCAACAATTCAAAATCTTAAAATTGTAACATTCGCAAATGAATCTGGCCTAATCGCAGAAATAGATGCCCTTGATAGTATTTCAAAAATCCACCCAGATTCTGATATTGCGAAGAAAGCTGAAGAAAGCCAAAAATTCAATGTAAGTTCGTATCACTTAAATCAATTTACCGCTTTATATTTAAACAGTGACAATCAATTTTTAGGTGACAAAAAAATCCGAAAAGCAATTAGCCTTTCTATCAATAAAAACGAATTAACAAATTCAACGCAAAATCGAATCGACACAATATTATTTGAGAATAAAGCAAATGATGAGCGATTCATGTATGACACTACAAAAGCTGACACACTTTTCTCAGAGGCCGGTTACAACAAAAATGATCAAGGGAACAGGTACAGTTCAAAGGGTGAAAGAGTCATATTGCCATTAGTTTCGCTCGATAAAGTTGGAACTGAATTACCAACATTGATTGCTGCGCAACTAGCTCAAGAGGGAATCGAGGTGCCAATTCGAATTGTAAGTGAAGAAGAGTTCACAAACTTGGTAAACTCGAGAGAATATTCATTATTACTTATGAGACAAGGGCTTGGTTACAATCGCGATGTTTACCCATTGTTTCATTCAAGTCAGGCTCAAGACCTGTCTCAACAAGACAATGCTTCGACTGATAATGCTTCTGGAACCGATCAAACGCAAGATACAAACACAAATAACGGAACTCCTGGATTAAACTTTGCAAACTTTAGAAGTTTTAGAACAGATGGCCTTACTGAAGCAATTAGAAAGGCAGACGTTCCACAAGATAAAGATAAATTGCTGGCAGAACTTTCAGAGATTTTAGCAGATGAAAATGCAGTTATTTTCATTTCAACTCCTCAGTATTTATATGCGATAAATAAATCTATTGCACCTTTCCCCGTGTCTGCGCTAGACTTTCACAGCGATCGGTTTACTGTCTTGACCAATTTAGCACGGCAGCAAGCCAAATAAACACATTCTCGCAAATATTGTTATCTCTATAATTCCCAACGTATGAAAGTAATTTTCACAGCAACAGTAAAAGATGTAGCCCTTAAAGGAGATATTAAGAATGTCTCTGAAGGATATTTTAGAAACTATCTTATGCCTCGCGAATTGGCAGTTCATGCTACTGACAATGCTCTTCGCGCTTGGGAAACTCGAAGAAAGGAGCTTATGCTTGAGAGAGAAAACCTTGTTAAACAGTTCGATGAAATGAAACGTCGTCTTGCAGATGGCAAAGTTGTTATTGAGAAGAAAGTAACATCAAAAGGAACTCTTTACGGAGGAATTAAACCGGGAGATGTTGCTCGAGCTATCAAAGAATCAATGAAAGTCGATATCACAGAAGAGATGATTAGCGTTCCTGACCATATTAAAGCGGTTGGAATGTATTCTGTTGGAATCAAACTTGGAGAAGGAGTTTCAACTCAGCTCGACATTGAAGTTGTAAAGAAATAAGCTCCGTCTATGGCGAAGTTACTTGGCCTCGATGTAGGAGAGAAGAGAATTGGAGTTGCCGTTGCCGATTTGAGTTTAGGAATGGCATTTGCTCGTGAGTTTATTTTACGCAGTAACGATTCTGCTGTATTTAAAATTATTTCTGAACTCTGTATAAATGAAAACATTTCAAAAATTGTGTGCGGCGAACCACTAGGCGAAGACAACGAGCCGACCGAAAGATCAAAAAAAATTCATGAGTATGTTGAACTACTCATTTCGTATTTAGTAAAAGATGGAATTCATGTAGAGGTAGAGTTTGTCGACGAATCATTTTCGTCAAAAGAAGCGCTAGCGAAAATCCCACTTAAACGCGATAGAAAAATAAAAGGCGCTGATGATTCGCTTGCAGCAGCGATTATTTTAGAAAGATATATGCAACAAAGTTAGGCCAGAAATCATATTATGAGATAACAGCCAAGCGACAGGGTCGGCGATAGACTCGGCACATTTTTGCTTCGCAAAATCTGAACTGACTCATTTTTGTGAGTGAGCGCATATGGCGCTCCAGAATTTTGCTTCGCAAAATTTGGTTGCGGAGGGTGGATTCGAACCACCGACCTCAAGGTTATGAGCCTTGCGAGCTGCCTCTGCTCCACTCCGCATGCGGATTGTAGAGTATTAGAGAGCACTTGTAAACAGATAGGCAAACCACTATAATTCGCACGCGAAATTTGTTGGCACACACATTGAATACATGTCTGGGTAGCTCAGTTGGTTAGAGCGTGGGACTCATAAGCCCAAGGTCGTCGGTTCAATTCCGACCCCAGACACCAAAGTGTTTATTGCAAATGTTTTGATCGCAGTCATCTTCAAATCGAACGACTTGAGTTTATAGTACAAAACATTCGTCTCAATCCATGTTTGTAATCAATGACAAAATGTCTACCATAGTGACACCCCATTTGGTTAATACATGAGAAAGTACATCGAATGTATTTTTTCTATGATTTTCTTGAGGATCCATATTTAAACTTTCGAGAATTGTAAAGGAAACCACATGCATATCGATTTTTTTGCCAACATTCGTTTCCCTTTCTCCTCGTATTAACTTAACAATCGCAAGCATAATGTCTTTTGTAGAGTTTCTATCTGGATCTTCATCATTATTTATAAACTTTATCGCCTGCCATGATTCTTCAGGAACCAACGCAGGCCCGCACCCAGTAAGTCGATCTGGCCCAGATGTACTACCTGGAGGCATTGACTCAAAAAGATCTGCAGTATGATCTCCCATTGCAGTTGCAACACGCCCATTTGCTGCGCGCATTGGGTCAGCAATAGGAGGAACTAAGCCAACAACAATATGTTCTTTTGTAGCTCCATTGTCTTGGTGAGCCTGTAAATCAAGTGCTAAAAAATCGTCTAATGTTCGTAATAATGTAGCCATTTAATTATTGAGTTATTATCTAAAAAATCTCGGCCTAGTATCCAACAGAAAAGCGATCTCTGTCAAATAAGAATAAATACCATTTTTGAGGATTCGAAAGACTTTGATAATACTTGCTCGTATAAGCATATACTTGATCTTCTTGTGTTTCCTGAGGCGTGGCATGAGTTGTATCAGGCAACAAAACAATGACTTCTTCACCAGGGCGAACAAGGTTAAAATTTTGTTTAGCTATTTTTTCTTTATATGCAGCAGAACCGAAATATTCATAATCCTCAATCAACATTGTATTTTGCTGTTCAAGTCTTTTATTTTCATCTGCCGCAGTTGAAATAAATTTATCTACCTGATAACTTTTATAAAGTGAAGTAGAAAGCACATAGAGCATGTATGCAAGCAGCACAATTTCTATAATTATTACCATTTTTGTCGTTTTTGGAGCGTCTGAGTAAGTCATTTTTTTATGTAATATCAACGTCGCGTTGTAACATAGATCGCGTGACTCAAATACTATACAATAGGTGCGCGATGAAAAATAGCATGTCTCAAAAAATTTCGTTCAATAAAAAATCAAACATTTACATGATTGGCATTCTTGGCTCAGGAATGAGCGGACTTGCCGGCATTTTAAATAACAGTGGAGTTACAGTTAGCGGTAGCGATGCAGTACTTTCGATAAAAGCTAAACAACTAATAAAAAGTGGAGTGAAGATTTTTGAAGGAATACACCCTGAAAAAATTACATCAAAAATATCTTTTGTTATTGCTTCTCTTGCAGTAGGTGAGGATCATCCTGAAAAAATCGCAGCTCGCGCGTTAAATATTCCAGTAATAACGTACCCAGAGGCAGTTGGAATCCTCACAAAAGAACTAAGAACAATTTCTATATGCGGAACTCACGGAAAAACTACTACTACATCGATGATTGCAAAGGTTTTATTAGAAAATAAATTTGACCCCACAATTCTAGTCGGAAGCGATTTGCATGAGCTTGATGGTGCGAATTTTCATAGTGGATCTCAAAATCTTTTTGTTCTTGAAAGCTGCGAATATAAAAAAGCGTTTATGAATTATTCTCCGTCAATTATTGTGCTGAACAATCTTGATCCAGATCACCTCGATTATTTCAAAAACTATGAAAATTATTTTAATGCTTTTATAGAATTTTGTGAAAAACTCCCAAACGATGGATTTATCTTTGCAAATATAGACGATGAAGACGTTCATATGGTAGTTCAAGACATGCAGAAAAGGGGATTTCCCAGCTATAATACCTTCACGTACTCAGCTAATAAGTATCAGACAAGTGATTTTTATTTGAAAGATTCAGCGGTTTTTCAAAAAGGAATTCAAGTTGGTCAGTTAAATCTTTCTATACCAGGAGCACACAATAGATCTAATGCTCTAGCGGCTTTTAGCGTATGTCGCACGCTTGGTATTAAGGCAGATGGTATTATCACGTCACTCAATAATTACAAAGGGGCTGCTAGGCGATTTGAGCTTGTAGGCACTTTTAAAAATGGAGCTGTGGAATGTGACGTCATCGATGATTACGGACATCATCCGGAAGAAATAAAAGCTACTCTTCAAGCAGCACGTGAAAAATACGGAGAGAAAGCTCATATCTGTGTAGTATTTCAACCACACCAATTCAGCCGAACTCGATTATTATTTGATGAATTCGTAGAAGCACTTTCAAGCGCGAATACTGTCATAATTCCAAATATTTACGAGGCACGTGATACTGAAGAAGACAAAAAAGCTGTGTCGGCCGAAAAGTTGGTAGCAGCATTAAATAAAGCAGGAACAAACGCAATCCATTCTGTAGATTTTGAAGGTGCAGAAAAATATATTCTAGAACATTCAAAAAAGTTCGATCTTATTATTACAATGGGCGCTGGTACTGTTTGGAAAGTTGCAAAATCGCTTTGTAAATAACGTGATATAATTATACCAAGTATTAAAACAACATGGCACAACGATACCTTCACATCGTAATTCCACAAGGTCAGACAGAGAACAAAAAGCTTGAGTCGAAATTTCAGGAATTGCTTATTAACATGCGAAATACCTTTACAGGCAAGCCTGTTTCGCTTGAGTGGTGGGGCAAAGCGCAGTACACATATTTTTATATTGTAGTTGATGAAAATCTATTAGAAACAGTAGAAGGTCTTATTTATGCAACATATCCAGAGGCGGAGATTCAGCAAACCGTCGATTACACTTCATTTTTTTCACAAGAAGCACAAGCCATTGCTGGGGCAACCATAAGCCTTCATCACTCAGATGTTTATCCTATTCAAACTTACGAAGCATTTGAAGAAGATAGCACTTCTCGAATATTTTCGGTCATTTCAAAAATAGCTAGCGACGATCAAGTTTGGGTGCAGATTATTTCTGAGCCACAAGATGATACTGGCTATTATCACTTCTCACGAAAATGGGCTATGCGTTTTGCAAGTCTTCATCATTTTTTCTCCATTAAGGATCGTATGCGAGAGGGCGGCAGACACGCGATAAACGAAGTACGTCACCACAAAGCTGCCGAGAAGGCTGGAATCAAACCATATAAAGTGAGTATTCGTTGCGCATATATTGCACCCACTCAAGAAGAGGCAGACAGAAAAATAGAGGCGATTATAAACAGCTTTTCACAGTTCAATGACAACGATATTAATAGTTTTCACGGACATAAAGTTCACATGAGCACAAAGAAACTTGTTGATACATATAGATCGCGTACGCATGCAGATGAATTTATATTGAGCGCAAAAGAATTAGCAACGATTTATCATTTTCCAAATACTGACTACGTTCCATATGTTGCCCATGTACTCGCAAGAAAGGCCGATCCGCCGCAAGATTTACCAAAAGCGGGGACAGATGACGTGTCTAGTTTTGGCATGACAAATCATCACAACAACTTTATTCCATTCGGAATTAAGAGGAACGATCGCCGCCGGCACTTATATGCAGTTGGAAAATCCGGCTCTGGTAAAAGTAAGATGCTTGAGCTGCTAATTCAAGAAGATATTCAAAGCGGCCAAGGAGTAGCAGTGCTTGATCCACATGGCGACCTTGTCGACAACGTCATGCGATATATACCAAAAGAGCGCATTAAAGACGTTATTTTATTTAATCCGGCAGACACAGAGTTTCCAATTGCATTTAATCCTCTCGAAAAAGTAGAAGATGCATATAGAATGCAAATTACCATCGGATTTTTGGATATTTTTAAGAAACTATTTGGCGACAACTGGACGTATCGCCTTGAGCACGTTCTGCGTTACACAACGCTTGCGCTCTTAGATAGTCCAAACACCACTGTGCTTTCAATTCTAAAAATGCTGACAGACAAGAACTACAGACAAAAAATAGTATCAAGAATTAAAGATTCAGTAGTTAAAAATTTCTGGGTTTCTGAGTTTGCCGCTTGGTCTGAAAAATTTGATTCAGAAGCCATTACTCCGCTACTAAATAAGGTCGGACAGTTTGTTGCAACAGACATGATACGA
>JAHFJU010000089.1 GCA_023245725.1 Candidatus Peregrinibacteria bacterium | reverse complement strand
GAACATCTTGAACCTTGCAAGCGGTACAAATTTTTCGCACCAGACGCTGAGCAATAATCAAATTAATAGTCGAAGCCATCAAATAATTTGGCACACCCATATTTGAAATACGAGTGAGTGTTTCAACCGCGCTGTTTGTATGAATCGTCGAAAGCACCAAGTGACCCGTCAACGATGATTCAATCGCAACATCCATAGTTTCACGATCACGAATTTCACCGACCATAATAATATCCGGGTCTTGACGAAGGGCTGTACGAAGCCCATTAGCGAACGAGTAATTTATGTCTGGGTGAACCTGACTTTGGTTTAATCCCGGCATTTGAATTTCAACCGGATCTTCAATCGTCAAAATATTTACATCAGGAGTATTCAACACACTCAAACACGAATACAAAGTCGTCGTTTTTCCTGAACCTGTCGGCCCAGTAGTGAGAATAACTCCATTTGGCATTTCAAGCGCTTTTTTCAAATAATCCATTGAAACACCTTCAATACCCAATTCATCAAGCGTTGGAATTTTGCGCGATTTATCTTGAATACGCATTACAATTTTCTCACCATTCACGGTCGGAAAAGTCGACACACGAAGATCCATTTCTTTACCTTCTTTTGTTGTTACCGTTGTGCGTCCATCTTGCGGAATTCGTTGCTCATCAATCTTCAAATTCGACATGATTTTAATACGAGAAACAACCGCAGGGTGCATGTTTAAAGGATATTCAACCACTCGCCTCAAAACTCCATCAACACGATAACGAATGCGAGTCATAGAACGATCCGGCTCAATATGAATATCTGAAGACCTCATGTCTAACGCCGCCGAAATACACGCAAGAACAATCTGCGGCACATTGCCGGCCAGAATTGAATCTTGTAGATTTTGAAGTTTTGTTTGTTCCATTTTATTTTTTGAGTTTCTGCGTTTTTGCTTATTTCAAGCGGTAATACGCCGACATATCTACAGTAAAATTCAAAACCTGATGCTTATTTTCGAGCACCTCTCCACCATCTGGAAAGTTAAGTTGAATAGAATTGATAGTAATTAAACGTGTATGAGAAGCCTGAATTCCTGACTGATTAATAAACTCAAGGAATGCAAAAAAGTTTTCACGCGAACTTTCTATATTCATGGTGACGGGGAGCGCGCCAATATTTGGCATACCGCTAACCACAACGCCCTTTCCAAATCGAAGACTCGATTGAAAAACCGGATTCGTCGCGGAATCATGACTCGCAAAAAACGCATCGAATTGTCGAGTTAAATCGGTATACTGCTCACCAATTGGCACAATTTCATTCAATGATTGTAGTAACTGAGCTTGTACATCTACCTGAGTTGCAGCAAACGCATCATAATATTTTTGCAACTTTTCTTTTCTTTGCGATAAAGCCGAAATTACGTTGCGATTATCGACAACAGCAGCAGCTTGAGCCTGCATAACCTTGTACTGAGTTAACCCGTATGTAACGGCGACAAGTGTTATTAGCACCGCAAGTCCGTAGTATAAATGTGAGCTTTTAAATGAGTTCATAGTTCAATAGGATTATTTTTCAATACTGAATTCAAGATTTACGCCAGCCGAGAAATCGCCTGATTCATCGCGGGTTTTGTTAAATGATCTGAAATCTATATCTTTAAATTTTGGGGATTTTTCAATTGCATCTATAAGTGTAGCTATAAAGCTGAACGTGCTTGAATCGGCTGTTCGAGTAATACCAGAAATAGTAATTCGTCCGGTTTTTTGGTCGAAACTGTAGTTAGAGAACATAAATCCTCCAACGGTCTTAAATAGTCCGTGCCCGTAATGAGGATCGGCAGATTGAACAACGGCATGAATGCTGTTTATTAAATCCTCCCAATCAATACGCTGCTGTTTTAGCTTTTCAACTTGAGCAAATTCATCAATCCCTTCTGTGCGAATATCAGCAAGAAGTTTTACCAATTCATCATTCGTCATAGTTTTAGGATTCGATCCACGCACCAAAGCTCGAACTTTTTTATTGCCCACAAGTTTAAGAACAGTGTCGATAGCACGCTCATCGTTGCTCCCCTTTTTATCCTTCGCAGAGCCGTGCAATGACTGTTGCTGATCTGTAAGTGATGACTTTAATAAAGTAGCAAACTCTGCCTCGCGCTCTTCACGACTTACGGGCATGACCGTGTAAGTATCTATGCCCAAATCTTGTGAGAAAATTTTCTGCATTGCAAGAAGAGAATTGCGAACATCACCGGAAATTTTATCAATATCTGCCTGCGCCGCGGTTTGCTCAGTGAGGGTTTTTGCCGTCTTAGAAGTCAAAACCGCCTTGGTGAACGGATCAATATTTGAGTTCATTACGTCAAACCAAAGTCGCGCTACACGGTACTGAATAATATTCGTATCGGTCTGATTTTTTTTCACCTCTGAATTTGATTGCTCGAATTTCTGTGCAGAATTTGCGCCAAAAGTATCTGTATAAATAAACAAATCCGGCGTTAAGTTTGCAATAAAAAAACCTGCTACAAATACAGCAAAAACAACCGATGAGTAAAATGCCACACGTGCGCGCTTCTCATTTTTCCGCTCTTTTTCTTCAATCAAAGCAGGATTGAATTCTGGCTTTGGGCCAAGCAAATCAGCGATCGAAGCAATATGCCGACCGGATTGGGCTTCTTTATTTTCTTCGGCCATTTGTCTGCCAATTGCAGCACCAATTGAGTTTTCTGTAATTAATGTTTTTTGCGCGTCATCTTTTTTGTCTGCCGTCTGCCGAGATGGCAAAACCGAACCCAACAACTTTCCTAAAATACTGGGTTTCTTTTCACCATCCCCAAGATTATAGAGACCGCTTCTTGCTAGTGGTACTGCAGATGCTGTTACTGCATTTTCTGCGACTGAGGCTGTTTGTTTATTTTCTTCCATATTTCAGGAGTTTTTTTTGTTTTATTTAATCCCATAAGTATACCTTAAATTTGGTTAAGTATCAATGACTGAAGGCTCAAGCGACAGCAGCGTATGGCTCCGAAATCTGTTGACTATTTGTTTTAGGATTCAATGCATCGATTAAAGGCGCAAAAAGATCATTGTAAAGAGGAGATATAGGCATATCAACCGCCAAAGGACTTTGAATTACAGTTGTAAATTCCTCATTAACAACATTTTCAATTTCTTTAGAATCAAACAATTCGAGACAAGAAAGCAGGCTCAATCGAACTTTAGTTCGCGTTTTCTCAATGCGCCTACCCATTCCCAACATTATATTTCTATCGAAATATGAATATGTTCGACTTCTTTCCAAAAGAATCGACGAAACTGCATCTCGTACATCTGCACGGAGCTCCTCAAGCGTGCTAGCAGGGCGTTGAACTAGCTCCAACACAGGTGCTACATGCGGAACATGAACAAAATTGATACCCGAACCTGCACTAGTTTCACGATGACCCGGACCCTCAGTTGTTATAAATGCCATATGAACAAAACATATTACCTATTCATTTTCCAATCAATCAAACAGCGATCAAGCCGCTTTAAACAGACCGCCAACTAGCTGTTGAGACAACATCAACACAAACTAAACTACATAAAAAAATCCCCCGCCATTTCTGTGAGGGATTTTTCTATAAACACCGACTCGCGCCGATGAATGTATTACTTAAGTTCAACTTTAGCACCAGCTGCCTCAAGTTTCTTTTTCATATCTTCACCTTCTTTTCGGTCAACGCCTTCTTTAACTGGCTTTGGTGCGCCATCAACTAGATCCTTAGCCTCTTTAAGACCAAGTCCTGTTAATTCACGAACAACCTTGATAACGTTGATTTTCTGAGCACCTCCGTCAACAAGAACAATTGATACTGTTCCGCTTTCATCAGCAGCAGGAGCAGCAGCACCAGCAACAGGCATAGCCATCATAGGAGCAGCAGCTGATACACCGAATTTTTCTTCCATTGCCTTAACTAAGTTAGCAAGATCCAATACAGACAATTTTTCAACTGCCTCGAGGATTTTTTGAGCTTCGTTTGAGAGATCCATTGTAATAAGGGGTTATAAACTATGAATAATTAGATTTTCAAGTAAAGAGCAACACACTACTTATGCAGTAGGAGCGCCTTCTTTCTTTGCACGAAGTGCGTCAACAGTTCGAACAAAACCTGAAAGGACGCCATGAAGTGTTCCATGGAATCCTGAAATAGGACCTTTGAGAACACCAACCAATTGAGCGAGTAATTGATCTCGGCTTGGGAGAGATGCAATAACCTTTGCACTTGCAGCATCTAGGTATTTACCTTCAAAGAAGGCACCAATAATTTTGATAGACTCAACAGTCTTTGCAAAATCATTAACCGTTTTTGCACCAGCAACTTCGTCGCCGTAGCTAAACGCAACACCAACCTGACCAACGAGAAGAGCCTCTGGCACTTCAGGACAACCAGCTTCTTTTGCAGCAATTGCAATCAAAGTCTTTCGAGCGACCTTGAATTCGGCATTTCCACCACGTAACTTCTTTCGAAGATCACGGATGTTTTTTACATTCGTTCCCTGATACTGACTGAAGACTGCCGATTTTGCCTTTTTAAAGCACTCGACTAAGTCATTCTTAATTTCCGTTTTTTGCGCTTTTGTAACTGCCATATAATGTAACGAGGAGTTATGCGGATTTTTGAGAGCACACATTGCGGGCGAACTTGTAGAGACTTGCCATTGCAGTTCGAGCCGTGTGAGCTTATAAAAAATCCGTCGCGCAAAGACGTTTCGAGTGACACTTCGACCTGGAAGTAAGAATATATAGAGAGCCTTTCGACTCAAAATTGTTTTTCTACTGCCCTTCGTGTCTCGGTGGGTCTTAGGTTCGTCATCAATCGCATTGCGACCAAATCAGATAGCCCACTGTCTTTGACACAAAGATTTTACGCATACGAAAGGGCTAAGTCAACAAAAAAGCTGAACGAAACAGTTTATTGCCAAACACATATTATGTAAAACCATGTATATGAGCTGTGATAATATACGCGCATGAAAACGAATGTACGAATAGGCCTAATAGGCGCGGGAGCATGGGGGCAAAACCACCTTCGCGTACTTGGACAAATGGGAATATTAAAAGCCGTGGCAGATACGAGTAGTCAGCGCCTATCAAAAATTAAAGAGGATTTTAAAGGAGTAAAAACAACCGAATCGTATAAAGAGCTTTTGGCAATGCCAGATATTGATGCCGTCGTAATTGCAACACCTGCGTTTACACACTATAAAGTCGCATTAGATTCACTTGCGGCCGGCAAGCACACGTTCGTTGAAAAACCTTTGGCACTAACGAAAAAAGAAGGCGAGATATTAGTCTTTGATGCTAAAAAAGCCGGCCGCATATTGATGGTTGGCCATCTTTTGCATTACCATCCTGCAATAATTGAACTCAAAAAAATAATTGAACGAGGTGAACTGGGA
>JAHFJU010000088.1 GCA_023245725.1 Candidatus Peregrinibacteria bacterium | reverse complement strand
TGATACGAAATATTATTGGCCAACCAAAAACGAATTTCAGCATTCGTGATGTCATGGACAATCGAAAAATTTTATTAATGAAGGTTAGTAAAGGACTGCTAGGTGAAGAAAATTCTGGCCTAATCGGTTCTATGATAATTACAAAAATTTACCAAGCAGCTATGAGTCGTGCCGATATGAAAGAAGAAGATCGCGCAGATTTTTATCTATACATCGATGAGTTTCAAAATTTTGCTACAAACACTTTTGCAGAAATTCTGTCTGAAGCCCGTAAATATCGCTTAAACTTAACAATCGCTCATCAATATATGGGGCAACTTAACGAGACAGTTCGAAAGACTGTATTCGGTAATGTTGGCTCAATGGTGAGCTTCCGCGTAGGTGCCGATGATGCAGCGGTTCTTGCAAATGAATATAATCCAGTTTTTAAAGAGCGCGATATTATTAATCTGGGTGTTCGTGAGTTTTATACAAAAATGTCTGTTAATGGAGAATTACGTGAAGCGTTCTCAGGAAGAACATTAGACGCACCGCGAGGAACAGAAGAATTTATTGAAGAGATTATTCAACTTTCACGAAAAACCTATTGCAAACCAAAATCTGAAGTAGAGGCAATGCTTAGCAAATGGGACGAAGCCGCAAGCGAACCCGATACCATGGCATTAGATAACGTTTTCGAAAAGTTTGAAGAGCCTATTATCTAAAGTTTTTTTCTCCAGACAACACCGTTTGGCGTATCTTCAAGCACTATTCCTTTTTCATCTAACTCTATTCTAATTGCATCTGAAGTCGCGAAATCACGATTTTTGCGTGCCTCGTTTCTCTTTGAAATAAGAGCATTTATATCATCGTCTAGCGAAACTGATTCCTCAAAAATAAATCCGAGAACAGAATCAACTTTCTTCAAAAAATCCATTGCGCACTGCGCCTGCTCTTTGCTCAATACATTTTCTTTCACGCCACTACGAACTCCACTATTTATAAAATTAATAAATTCAAATAATGCGCTATAAGCTCGTGAAATTTCGAAATCATCATCCATCGCTTTTTCAAATCCTTTTTGCGCCGATAATAATGCATTATCAAAGCCAAGTGAGCCTTGCAATCCAGCTGACTCAATAAACAATTTCAAATTACGAGCAGCATCTCTAAAACGCTCTAATCCATTTTTTGCCTGATATAGCAGAGCATCGCTAAATTCAATCGGTAGCCTATAGTGTGTAGACAACAATAAATATCTTAAAACAGCCGGATTCCACTTAACCAACATATCTTTTATAGTGAAAAAATTGCCAAGCGATTTGCTCATTTTTTCTTTATTTATACGCACATGTCCATTGTGCATCCAGTACTGGGCAAAACCGCGCCGCCCTTCAGCCTCAAGTTCATTAAGCCTATCATCGCTCATTGAGCCCAAGCTCTGAGCTACTTCATCTTCATGATGAGGAAATATCAAATCAATTCCACCGCCATGAATGTCGAATACGTCGCCAAAAATCGATCCGCTCATCGCACTGCACTCAATATGCCATCCAGGGCGTCCTTTAATCCCACATGGACCGCTCCAGCTAGCGGTTTCTTCACCCTGTTTTTGTGCCTTCCATACAGCAAAATCAAGCGGATTTTCTTTTTCTTCATCTACTTCTATACGCGCCCCAGAACGAAGTTCTTCTATATTTTGGCCAGACAGTTGTCCGTAATTTTTCAATTTTGATACCCTAAAATAAACGCCATCTTTAGTCGTATATGCATTCCCCAACGATACTAATTTTTCAATCATCGTAACCATTTGAGCAATATACTGAGTACATCGTGGCTGATGTGTTGGAGGAAGTACACCAAGAGCACCGTAATCCTTGGCATATTCAGGAATAATACGCTCAACAAGATCAATTTCAGTTATTCCTTCTTTTGCTGCACGAGCGATTATTTTATCATCAACATCTGTAATGTTACTTACAAACGTTACATCAAATCCTTTATACAAAAAATAACGACGAATCATATCGAATGCTACAGCTGCACGTGCGTGACCAAGATGCCCGACATCGTAAACCGTTGGTCCACATACATACATACTTATTTTACCTTCATTTAATGGCTTTAATTGCTCATTAGTACGTGTCAAAGAATTATAAATTTTCATAAAATTTCGGTTAGCGCGCGAGAATTTGAATAAGAATTCCACTTACAAAATCAATCGCGAAAAAAATAATAATAGGAGAAATATCGACGACGCCACCAATCGGGGGAATGTAACGTCTTACAAATGCTAAAGGAGGTTCAGTTATCTCAATTATCAGCTCGAAAAACCTTCCATGCACACGCCCTCTCATAAAAGACAATATTACACGAACAAATATTGCGAAAGAAAAAAGCCTACTGCAAACGGAAATAAAGACTATTAGAGCGTGTTTTAATTCAATCATATGCCACGCTACTATCACTTATCTCTTCTTTTTTCGCAAGCTAAGTAACCCACCAAATGCAGCGCCAGCAAGTGGAATAAATAATTCTGGCCCGTTTTGAGTTGTTGCCGGAGGATACGTAAACGTTGGACATGGGCTCGGATCACACAATGGCAAATCGCTAGCACCGGCCGTAGAATCAACAGGAGTCGATGACGGGGTTGCTGAAACCATAGTGCTCAGGTTATCGCTTTCATTTGAACGCATATCAATCGCACTTAATTTAAAGTAGTACTGGGTTCCTACAGTCAAACCTGTAACGAGGTAATTTGTATCTTTTGTTTTTGTTGTTATAACTTGTTTTAAATCGTTTTGATCAGTTCCATAGTAAATTCGATAAAAAGCTATTCCTGCCTGAGCCTGTGCATCTTGCCAAGTCAACATAACACCATCTAAAACGCCCTTTGCTACAACACCCGATACCGTAGAAGGAACTGCAAAATCAAATGAACCAGTATTTTGAAGTGCCGCATCAACCTTAATAGTGCCAACTTCAACCGTATCGGCGCTATTTCCAAACCGATCGCTAACAATTACATTTACGGTGTAATCGCCGGCTGCCTGTGGAGCAACAAGTTGACCAGTATAAATTGTTGGATTTTTAGGATCCTGAACAAGATCTGTAATGTAATCTCCAATTGTTGCACGAATTTGACTGACATCAGGATCGCTTGTAACAGAGATTGTCGTTGTACCACCCGGAGCAAGATTTACAGCCCCAAGTTGAACGTTTTCTGCTTTTGCTGGGGTTAAATCGATAGTCACGTCGACTTTAACAGAGTCAGTTCCATTATTAGAAACATAAAAACTGTGAGGCCCATCTGAAAGCAATGGCGATTTTAGCGAAAATCGTCCAGCTGTGTCACTTTGTTTCTCTCCAATTTGTTGATTATTGTCGAAAAATGTCACCTTAGTATTTGCTGGAGCATTACCCTCAATATCAAGCGTTGAAGAACTATATGTTCCAGGGCTTGGCTTTGTTATGTATATTTCTCCGGCTTGAGCTGAAAATGCCCCTCTCAATACATCTATAGATTTTTCTCCTCTAATAGTCGCATCGTCTTTATCGTCTGCGAAAATTTTCTGAGTTCCATTAGTTCTAAGAGTTGCTGCTAGATCAAATGTTCGTTGTCCTTGGTCACTTGGTACAAATGTGTAATCTTCAGGTAATTGTGCGTTTCTATCTGTTGATGAAAAATGCACTGTACCACGGTATGTGGGCACTACAACACCAGCCAAATCAACAGCTTTAATAGTAAAATTCAGCCTATCACCAATAGTAACAGAAGAAGGAATATTTTCTATTTCAAATCGATTCACAACAGCATCGACTGCTACCAAATTATCATCACCGCCTATTCCATTAGACGATGTTGAAGAGTTTCCAAATACTGAGAAATGAGTAAAACCTACTTGATTAGTCGAATGTACAACAACATTATATATCCCTTCTTTTTGTGTAGATGAAGAGGGAACTACAAGTTCTAGAGCCCCTCGACTATCGAGAGTTTTAGAGAACAGAAAAAGTGTAGATGAAGAATTAGTTACTGTAACCGACACAGAATCCATAGCCATTCCACCATTTATTTTAATTAAACCTTCAATTCCGCTAACAGTATCAAACGCCTGTACTATAAGAGGATTTTGGGCCGCTTGATCGACTAAACTAAGTTCTCCAAAAGCCAACGCAGTCTGCACAAATAAAACACACGACAGCGTTAGTACACAAACCAGTGAAAATAATTTTCTTTTTATCTCTATTTTTTGATACATATAAATCTTAACAGTATAGCTCATTTTCTGATCCTTTTCAATATCGACCATTTCATGCTATAATCTTATGAACAAATATTCATGGAAAATAATCAAAATAAAAACGCAGAACCTGTAAGAATTTCTATAATCTTACCAACTAACGCATATTTCATATCTGGAATTCGCGATTTCACTTTGGCAATGATTAAAAATATGACACAGTTTTCTCAGCAATGGGCTTATCGTTTTCAATCGGTTGTAGATGAGTTATGTAACAACGCAATTGAACATGGCTCTGAAAAAGGAAAAAATATTACCGTTACATTTGTACAGTACAACGATGCTATTGAAATAATTGTCGAAGATACAGGTACTGGAGCAAAGAAATGTAACGCAGATGAAATGAGAAAATTAATCGAGGAGAGAACAAAAGAAGGGTACGCATTTAACGGAATTCGTGGCCGCGGACTATCTAAAATAGTCCATGGCTGGACAGACGAACTCGAATTTTCCGACTTACAAAATGGAGGCCTACGAGTACGTGTAAAAAAGATTTTGAAAAAAGAAGATGACTCGAAAGCAAAAGAGGCATTAGCAGATGCTACTCATGTAACACTAAATATCTAACAAAAATTTTATACTTTTCACTCTCAATTAATCTTATGTCACAAATAACTATTACTACAGAAGATACTCAATCTACAATCGCTGGAAGAACAGTAAAGATCGTTCATTTCACAGGCCAACTAGATGAAAGCAATGTAGATGATCGCGCAAAAGAAATTTACGCAATGATAACTGCAGTAAATGGCCCACTATTCTTAATATTTGATTTTGCAGGATTAGAGTACATGAACAGCAAATCTATTGGATACCTTACAGATTGGTATACAAAATTGAGTGAGAAACAGGGGAATATCGTAATCGCACAGGCAAGACCTAACATTCTAGACATATTGAATGTCGTTGGAATTACACAATTAATTAAATCTGTTGCTTCTGTTGAAGAGGCAAAAGTAGAAACAAATAAATAATTTTTTTTATATGCACACATGGCTCATCGGTCTTGCGAGTGCCGCCATGGCAGTTATTCCGGTGGTATTGTGGCTTAGTTTCATTGGTAAAAATGAAGAAGACCGCTCTATATTTGTAAAAACTTTTTTATTTGGAACGCTTTCTGTTGTTCCTCCTTTTATATTGATATTTGTTTTCAAGTATTTTCCTAAGCTAAAC
>JAHFJU010000087.1 GCA_023245725.1 Candidatus Peregrinibacteria bacterium | reverse complement strand
TGATAGCTGTATCTTGCGTAATAGCCTGTGCTTGCGCAAACTTAACAGCAAGAGTTGCATTTTGTGCCAACATACCACTATAGTAAGGATCGCGATAAATTAAATTCATCGAATATCCATCTTGGTTAATGTGTGTGACCGCTTGTTTACCAACAGTAGTGTTGTAATAAACATCTTGGCCATTTGCGCTTGCTCCACGTGCAACAGGTGCTTCAGAGCTTGTCAAAATTCTGATGTTAAATACAGCTCCGTATTCAGAAGGTAAGGCAGAACTATTAGATGGATAATCCCATTGAGATTTAAATCCTTGTCCTACCAATCCATCAAAATCTGTTTGTAGTTCAGTTGAGGACAGCATAAAATATGCTGAACGTACTGGTCCTGTACCACTTTTCTGTTACTTTTATGACCATGTTAATCTGTTTTACATGGCGGGGGAGTTCTTCGACATCCCCTCACAACCTTCATTTTATTCGTCGTGTTCAGACTATCGCATCATCTTACAATGTTATCTCGCTTAGTCGTTTACGCCGCTTTCGCTTGCGCCATGTCACCCCATCGGGCTTCCATGTCAATTAGAGATAATTTATACAGGTCTGGTTTGTTAAACCTGTCCATGCCCTCGATTCCGGACATGAATTTATAGGCATTGTTGGTATCTAAGGTAGTAGCAACCAAGCTAAAATCGGAAATTCCGAGGTTAGTTGGATTGTCCCCATTAGATCCACCACCAGCATTGATTTGAGATGCTGCTGATACTAGGTAGTCTCTCAAAATTAAATCTTCTGCTTGACGCATCGCGACCGCTAAACGCTCTGACACCCACGCCAAAACACCTTCCTGGTCTTGCAAAATGCAATTTGTTACTCCACAATGTGGGGTGAAGTCATTTCTGCTTCACTCTATGGTTTTATATATATCCATAGATCGGACTATCGCTTCACCTTACGGTGTCCACTCGCCTTAGTCTCTCAGGCTGTACATTTAATATCTAATCTTGTAGTATTGTATTGTCTTTTAAGACAGGAGATCTTATGACAAAAAGCCAATACACAAAAAAAGAATACACCATTGCAGAAGCGGCCTATATGGCTGGTCTTATGGATGGTGAAGGAACGTTTTTTATTGGTAACTATAGCAACACAAGGAATGGATTCTTCCAAACTGTTCTTAAAGTTACCTCTACTGACAAAATTATGATTGAATGGATTTACAATGTTTTCGGAGGTTGGATGAATGAATATACTTCCAAACAAAGAGCGAAAAATTGCAAAAGTCCTGTTTTTAGTTGGGCTTGTACAGGAGATAGACTCACACATATTTGTGAAACAATTCTCCCTTATCTCACTTGCAAAAAAGATCAAGCCATGATTCTTTTGGAAATGAGAAAAACTTATCATAATTCCGAATACGTTAAAGGAAAACAAGGTGTTCAGAAAATTCCTGAACATGTTAAACAAAAACGATTGGATCTTATGAAAAAACTTCAATCTTTGCATTGTCGTAACTATACGTTAACCAATTAAACACTTGCCCCTTGTTGCCCTCATGGTAATGAGGGGTTTCAAGTCAATCAGAGCGGATTTAAAGCAGGCCATTCTTCAAAAACCTGCTCGTTGATGATACATCCCGTCGCAATCATCAACTATTTTGGCACGGGTTATGCAGCGAGTAAAAACTCATCTACACTATGCTGTCGACCAAAAAACGCCATTTGTGCATCAATTATGTCCCTCTGAGGAACCTGTGCGGGCGGGTCGATTCCTGCATTACCTAATTGAATAGTTGGGGGTTGTAGTGCGCGTGGGCGCATAAAACGACAAGTTGTTCCGCCATTAGCTGGCATGGAAACTTTATCGCAAATAGTAATATAATTCATTGTAGGGGTGGGAACATAAAGCATAGCAGGAGCTAAGCTTTGTAAAATCAAAGGTCCCAGATTCCCTGTTGTCGTAATCGACATAAAACCTCTTTAAGGTTATATGTTTTTAGCCGCTTACATTTTGTAGTCGACTTGATTAATATGACGATCGGTAGACGAGCCTGTTACGTCAGTTTTCGGCATATCTTTGGGATCCTGTAACGCTTGCGAAGCGATGCCTGTAACTCTTGCGCTGAGACTTTAAATATAAACTTATTTGTATTAACCTTGTCAATAAAAAAATATAGACAAGGTTAATTTTTACTTAAAAAAGTAAGATTAGTGCAATTTACACTAAATTCTTAATCTATTTTTAAGCTCTTGCATTTTGTCATAAGCCTGTTTTTGTCCAGATGCGCTATAATCCGCTGATTGAGAATAAGGTGATGCCCCTACGCCTGTTGGTTGATAAAAAGGACTTCTGCGATTAGCGTCGACTTTTTCTTGAATAGAAGGCTCAGAAGCTTTGGGTCTATTTAAACCTAAAGCTTTGATGTTTTGATAAACAAGCTTATTTCTTTCAAAGCCTTCCGGCATTTCTAGAATAGTTTCAGCCAAAACTGGGTCGTGTTCATAGAGTTTGCCTGCAAGTTTTAAGGTATCATAAAAATCAGGGTTATTTTTTACCCAATTTTCTTGTCTTTCATTTTTGATAGCGCTTTGAACAGCTTGTTTGATTTCTGCCTGAGTCTGTTGCTTGGTTTGTTCGCCAAATCGATTAAGCTCCTTAGAAAGCTTTTTACGATCAACATAAGGATCGGAATCATCTTCATCTTCTTGGGATGCTCTTTGCTTCGATTCCTGTAAAATTCTTTCGGCTTCTAACCTTGCCGCGCGTTCTTGTGCTAGTTGCTTCTCATATTTAGCCTCAAGAATTCTAAAGTTTTTTTCTTTATCGTCATTAACAACTTGAGGTTGTACTTGATTTTCTTGTGAATTAGGTATCATGATATATCCTTTAAATTTAATTCGATATATTATTGAATTTAAGATGATTAAACTAAAATTATGAATTGATGGCAAGATATGAACGAATATATGGTCAAATGTGGGAATGATTATAGAAATATCTACGCTGAAGATGTTCATTGGAGTGCAAATTGTCTAACTTTTTATAAAGATGAAGAAGTAATAGCGTTTTTTTTAAACTGGGATTATTGGATAGAAGCAAGTGCATTAAAAAAGGAATATAAAAGTGAAAATCAACATTCTTGATGCCCATGATCGATATGAACATTTTAGAAAACAATCTTTTAGCATTGCTGAATGCTGCCAAGACTTAATTAACCAAAGACCATTTGGGGAACATGCTTTTTATATTTTTGCTCATGCAAGAACAGATGAAGATGGTGTCACTAAACGCTTAATCTGGCAACCCAGATTAACAAAACCAAAAGCTCAAACTAACTCCATGTTATTCAAGGCCTATCCTGGATCGGATAACATTAAAGTAATTTGGATGATCCCAGCAAGAGAGCTATGGGGGCAATATAAAAAAGGGAATTTGACTGAAAACCAGACTGTTTCAGAAAGCATTTATGACTTTCAAAATAACAGAGAATCATTAGAAGCTAAAGAGGATGATGATTTGTCGGATGATCAAATCGATGCAATTTACCGACAAATAAGCTTAAATAATAATAAACCTTTTGAAAAATTAAAACTATAGCTTATGCAAGACTCTTTGGAGGCTTCTTAAGTTTTTTAGGTGTAACAGCTCCAAAATCCATGCTGCTTTCTCGCATAATGCCCATTTTTTGTTTTATGCCTGATCCATAAAAATCACCACTACCTTTAGATGATTTCGGAGTATGCGCAACCTTATGAGATTTACCCTTTGTCATCTATCCTCATAGTATTTACTTTTCCCATTGGAAGAACATCAACCTGTCTTTTGGGATTTCCTTCATGGCCGATTGGTTGTGTCCTGCCAATGCCATAATGCGTACCTGCATTTACAAAATTGCTGCTGCGTTGATCATACTGAGGGCATCTAAAATCAAAAGGAGATTTTTTCCCATCTTTTGGCTGATCAATTTCTCGTTGTTCTTTGATTTCAATACGATCTTTGAAACCGGATTTGGCATTGGTTTGTTCTTTTTCTCTTTTCATATAATCCTTTTAAAAGTGTTCCTGCCTGTAAGACAAGAACACCAAAATTAATTACGGTAGCCAGATTGTTTCATAGGACGCTCTTTAATTTTTTTAGATCCTTCAACTTGAGTGGATCTAATAGCTTCTGTCGTATCTTCATACTTCATTACGCTACCTGCGCCTTGCGCTGAACTTTCATCTTTAGTATGAACACCCTTAGGGAATACCGAATCTTTAGATTTGCTTCCTGCCCAAAAAGAGTGATCATCAATGCGTTGTCCACCGCTTTTGAAAGATCCATTACTTGAATCATCGTGTTGTTTCATAAATACCTCATTACATTAATTGATTTTGTTGAGGCATTGAAGCCCCGCCTTGCGACATTCCAGCCATATCAGGCATTTGTGTGCCAGCTTGCCCAGAATTCATTATACTATTTTGAAAATCGTTTGCCAAGCTTGTTTGTTTAGCATCTATTTTTTCTCTGTCTTCATTGCGCTCTTGCTTGTAGTCGAAATTTTCTAATTGATGCATTTTCACTGAAGCCTCAATTTCACCATATTTCCCAATGACATCAATAAGCTTTTCAAGCGCTTCCATTTTATCTTTTGTTGCTAAGGCACGATTGCGTGTGATTTCTGAAAGCCTTTCTTCGAATAACCCAATATTAGCCTCAGCCCTTCCGTGACGCTCCCTTGCGGTTGCGATATTAGCAGTTGCACGGCTATAGATCTCTTTGAGTTTAGCGTCTTCAACAGCATGCTGCACCATTTGCATATCATTTTGCTGCTGCGCTGCCTTCTGTTCTTGCTCTTGTAAATAAGGAATAATTTGGCCTTTGCCTGTAATATTCATTCTTGGAACAATCATTGAAGGAGGAAAAACTTCTCTTCCAAAAACTTCATTGATGCCCATCATTTGATGCGCTTGCAAGTTTTGTTGAGTTGGTGTTAAATCGGACTCTTCGACAATCGTATGGTACTTAGCAAATACACGTGAATAAAAATGCGGACTTGGTTCTTCACCAATAAGTAAGGCAACTTTCTCGGCATTCCAATTATACAGAGCATATTGAAGAAGTCTTTCTCCTACGAGTTTAAGTGAATAATCCCATTGATCGAAATATTTCTGAAATGGCAAAAGATTAGCGGCTTGTTTTGTTAATAAAGTTAACGTAGAGACTTGTTTATCTTGTTGTCCTGACCAGTTTTCAAGATCAATTCCGGAGGTTTTAAATATCAAATCAGCCATTTGTTGAGCTAATGCTAAGTCAGATTCTGGAACCGCGCTAGGAATAATCTTTTCGCAATCTGCAAGCTCATAACCTTCATTGATAATGACATCCCATCCTTGTCCGGCCTTCTTTAGATTATCCTCATTAGCAACGGCGCCGATCTTTCTTTTCCATCCAGCATTAATTGTCGCGGCTGCTATATCGTTGTTATTTATTACTTTATAATTGAAAAGA
>JAHFJU010000017.1 GCA_023245725.1 Candidatus Peregrinibacteria bacterium | reverse complement strand
CAATGGCGAAAGAGCCTTTCAGCAGGAGATTGGGATTCACTGTCAAAAGATAGCTTCATCAGAAAATTCTTTGCTATTTTTGTTTCTCAACAAACTGCTCAAGTTGCTTCAGAATCAACGACCGTTGTTCCTCTTGTAGATACTCTTTAAATAGCGCGATGTGAGAATCCAAGTCATTTAAACTAACTTGTTTAGTGGCTTGGGTTACATGAATTTTTTCCCATTGAGTCTCACCGATTTTCTTCTCTTCATCGCTGAATATTTGTTCGTGAATTTTTTCTCCTGGGCGTGGTTTTGTGAATACAACAGGAATGTCTTTGTCTGGTTCAAATCCGCTTAGGCGAATAAGATCGCGCGCGAGATCGACAATTTTAATTGGACTTCCCATATCGAGCATGAAAATTTCTCCTCCGCTGCCAACTGCGCCTGCCTCTAGAACTAGCAAAGCTGCTTCACGAATGGTCATGAAATAGCGTGTCATTTCTGGGTGTGTGACTGTTAGCGGTTCGCGACGGCGAATTTGCTCTTGGAATAATGGAACAACACTACCTCGTGAGCCAAGAACGTTACCAAAACGAACAGCCATGTAACGAGTTGTAGTTTGTCTGTTTAGGGTTTGAATTATTAATTCGGCCGCGCGCTTTGTTTTTCCCATTGTAGATAGTGGGTTGATTGCCTTGTCTGTTGATATCATTACAAATGTAGCTACTCCTTTCTGCGCGGCCGCTTTTGCAACGGTATAAGTGCCTATTACATTTGCTTCAACCGCTTCTTCTGGGAATTGCTCCATGAATGGCACATGTTTATAAGCAGCAGCATGAAATATGCAGTGTGGTCTGTATTGCCCTAAAATCCCTTCGATTTTTGCTCTGTTTGTAACTGATCCTATAACTGCAAGTAATCTGTCGCCTGCAACGCTTTTTAGGCTCATATCCAGGTCGAACAAGCCGCTTTCGTTATTGTCGTAAGCTATGATTTTTTTAGGTTTGAAGGTAATTAATTGGCGAACGAGTTCGGCGCCTATAGAGCCTGCTGCACCAGTTACCATAATTACTTTGCCCTCATATTTTTCTAGCATTTTAGAGGTGTCGAGTTTTGCAGGAGCTCTACCAAGCAAGTCTTCTGGTTGAACTTCTCGAAGTGCCAATAATTCTTGTCCACGAGTTAATAATTCATAGCTGTCAGGAATTATTTTTATATTTGTAACTCCACAGTCGCGCGCGCGCTCGATAGATTGCCTAATTACCGATCTTTCGGCAGAGCCAAGAGCAATAATTATCTGCTCAATCATGTGCTGTGAAATTACTGACTCGATTTCTGATAATTTGCCAACGACTTGAACCCCGTGAATACGAACAGGTAAAAGATTGTTCTGTGTCTCAATCAATCCCTGTACCGAGTACTGCTTGTTTTTCTGATTCATGAGCGTGCGAATAAGATTTTCGGCTTCACTGCCTGTTCCTATAATAAGAGTTGGAATACCGCCTTCGGTTGTCGCAGATTGCATACTCTCTTTATATAATCGCTTGCTTATTCTAAGCCCACCGATAGCTATAAAACTTAATACAAAACTAATTGGAAATATTGAGCGTGGAAATCCTGCAAAAAGCGAATAATCCCAGCCGAAAATTACGAGAACTGCAAATAGTATGTGAGCTAAGGCAAGGGCTTTAAACAGCTGTTTTAGCTCTGCTAAACTTACGTAATCCCATCTAAAAATATAGAGCCGCATTGAGTGTAAACACACCAAATTCGCAAGAGTTATTATGCCGCAAAAAATTGGAAGTCGGTCATAGTATTCAATAGGAATATGACCATCGAAACGAAGCAGAAAAGCACATATTAAAGCTGTCGCGCTAAGCAGTGCATCAGCGAGAGAAAAAATTAACGATTTGTAGCGGCGCAGGGTGTTATACATGGAAAAATTCTCTGACTTTTGCAATAACGTAATCAACTTCTTCATCTGTTAATTCTGGGAACATTGGCAATGAAATAACTTCTTTGCAAATCGCCTCAGTTTCAGGCAGTGAGATGGAATTCGGCATCATAACCGGTTGGTGATACATAGGAGTATCCCAAGAAATCATAGTTTCAACGCCATTTGTGTTTAAGAAAGCAACAAGTTCGTCGCGTTTTGGCGTTCGAATAACGTAATTTTGATAAATATCGTAGTGAGTATCGTCATCGCCATAATGAGGAAGAGCAAGCCCCGCAATATCTTTCATTCCATTTAAATATCGGTTAGCAATTTCTCGACGACGCTCAAGCCATTTAGGTAAGTGTTTGAATTTAATCGATAGGAGAGCAGCTTGAAGGTTGTCTAAAAGTGCTGTGTAGCCATGATAATAGAATTTTCTGTCTTCGCGTGATTCACCATTAAAACGAAGAAGTTTAACTTTGTGTGCTATTTCGTCGTTGTTTGTTGTTAAAATTCCTGCGTCACCAAAACCTCCGAGAACCTTAAATGGATACATGCTAAAACAACCTGCATCACCAATTGAACCAGCCATTTTCCATGTTCCATCGGCCATTTTTACCTTTGAGCCAAGTGCCTGTGCGGCATCTTCAATAACTATTAAATTGTGTTTCTTGGCAATATCCATAATGGCCTGCATGTTGCACATTCTGCCGTTCAATTGCACTGGTTCTATCGCTTTAGTATTTGGAGTTATAGCCGCTTCGATTTGAGCTACATTCATGTCGTAATCTGCGCCAACATCGATCAATACCGCTTTTGCTCCAACATGGTATGGTGCTGATATGCTAGCCATAAAAGTGTGTCCGACAGTAATAACTTCATCGCCTTGGCCAATACCGCAAGCCTCCATTGCTAGAGAAAGTGCGTCTGTGCCTGAATTGACTCCTATTGCGTATTTAACCCCTACGAATTTTGCTACTGCATCTTCAAAATCTGTTAAATCTTTACGCATAATCAAGTCACCACGAGAAAAAACATCGTCGACTTTCGCAAGAATTTCTGTCTTAAAATTCTGGTACTGAAGCTGCGGATTTACGAAGCGTACTTTATTCATATGGGCACTATTGTAATTCCTTTTTTTTGCCATGCAATGTATAGTTGCTAGCGATTTTTACGAATCATGTTCTTATGCGAAAATTATCTTATGACTTAGCGATAAACGAGGCGTTTCATCAGTTGATGGAGCGTGATAAACGAGTGTTCGTAATTGGTCAGGGAGTGAAGAGCCCTTGGTATGTCGGAAACACTACAAAAGATTTATATAAGCGGTTTGGTGATAGTCGCGTAATCGATACTCCGGTTTCTGAAAATACAATGACGGGAGCTGCGACTGGCGCGTCGATTGTAGGAATGCGTGGCATTGCGATTCATCCTCGAATGGATTTTATGATTTATGCTGTTGATCAAGTGGTTAATGAAGCCGCAAATTGGCACTACATGTTTGGTGGAAACGCAACTGCTCCTGTTGTTATTCGTGCAATTATAAATAGAGGAGGAGAGCAGGGCGCACAGCATTCTCAAGCACTTCAAGCATGGTACGCACATGTTCCCGGATTAAAAGTGGTAATGCCGGCAACTCCATATGACGCTAAGGGATTATTGATTGCGGCGGTGCAAGAAAACGCGCCGGTGATGTACATAGATGATCGCTGGTTGTATAGCCAAGAAGACGATGTTCCAACTGAGTTTTATGCGAGTGAAATAGGCAAAGCGAAGACACTTGTGGTTGGGCGCGACGTTACAATTGTTGCAATTTCGTACATGGTGCGTGTAGCGCGTGAGGCCGCGAAAGCATTGAAGTCAAAAGGAATTTCTGCTGATGTTATTGACGCGAGAACTGTAAAACCACTCGATATTCCTGCGTTCGTAAAGTCTGTGAAAAAAACGGGGCGACTTGTTGTTGCCGAAGCAGCGTGGAAAACCGGATCAATTGCCGGCGAAGTTGTTGCCGGAGTATGCGAGGCGGGTTGGCAATATTTGAAAAAAGCGCCTGTTAGAGTGGCATTGCCAGACGTTCCGGCACCAACAAGCAAAACTCTTGAAAAAGGTTACTACGAAAGTGTCTCTGTAGAGGCTTTAGTTGATGTGGTTGTAAAATTAATGATATGTTAGCCTCATGAAAAAAACACTACTGATAATCCTTTGTCTTTCACTTACTTTCTCACAGACAGTTTTTGCTGGAGGGTCTGGAATACAGCTAAATACAGCAATTAATCCGGTCGCACAAATTGCGTATCGTGGGGTACGTTCAACGGTTGTTACTTTCGGAGTACATGCCGAACCTCAATTCTTTGAAGCAGTAAAAATAAAAGATCTTTCAGTATCATGTTATGCTCCGAAAATTATTTCTCGAGCGTATTTGTTGAATGATTCTGGAAAGATTCTCGGTTCGGCAGTATTTAAAAATGACGGTAGAAATCTTGAAGGTGGGGCTATGATCACTGCTAAAATTAAGCCGACTCGGCTTGCTCGTATTGTTGCTGGTGATTTATCTACGAACTTCAAAATCGCTATTTCTCCAAAGCAAAATGCGCCACTGCGAAACATTGAGTGTGGCGTAAGTCATGTCACATTTATTGATACTGATACTCGTTTGGTTGTTGAAGATGGTTCTGTTCTTCTTGATTCGTATGCTTACTTTGAGAATTTTGTAACCCAGCTCGTTTCTATTAAAGAAAAGAATATCGCACCAGCGTACGATAATTTTATAATTCGAATACAAGCCAAGTAATTTATAGTGAAAACTCTTTAGTACAGCACCTCCCCCGGAGTGTATGTATCGAGGTTTTCGGCACCTATAAGTTTCATTACCTCTTCTACAACAGTTTCGTATTTAACGATTTTTTGGCTGCCGCGCTTCATGTCTCGAATGATTGCTGTGCCATCGCGCACCTCGGTTATTCCCATAATTACGCAGTACGGAACCTTGAATCGGTCAGCAACTCGTAGCTGATTTTTGATTGCCCCCTTGCCGAGAGCTCCGACTGTTTTAAGTCCAACTTCTCTAAGTTCTCTCATTAATAAAAGTGCTTTTTGCTTTGCATTAAATCCTAATTGAGCAACAAAAACATGAATGTCGTCTTTTGTAGGAACTTTCACGCCACATGCTTTCATGTTCTCGATAATGCGTTCAATACCAGCTGCAAAACCAACAGCCGGAGTCGGCAGTCCTCCCATAATTTCAATGAGTCCGTCGTAACGACCACCGCCACCAATTGCATTTTGTGCCCCTTGCGATTTATCCCAAAATTCAAAAACCGTTTTTGTGTAGTAATCGAGCCCACGAACAAGTTTGTCATTTTCTACATAATCAATTCCTAGGCCTTTTAAAAGCAACAATAATTCTCCGTGAAATTCTTTACATTCAGGGCACAAATAGTTTCGCATTTGTGGTGCAAGTTTTGCCAAAATAGTGCAGTCTTCTTTTTTACAATCAAGAAGTCTAAGAGGATTTTTTGGCAGCCTGTAGCTACATTCTTCACACAAATTTCGTTCTTTTCCCATGTAGAAATTCTGTAGATCGACAACAAATTTAGGACGGCAATTTTTTGCAGAGCAACCAATCGAGTTGATTTGCAGCTTGAACTGATCTGCCACTCCGAGGTCTTGTAAAACCGTGTAGAAAAGATGAATCAACTGTGCGTCGATAGCTGAATCGCTTTCGCCAATGACCTCTAAACCAAATTGCCAGAACTGGCGGTATCTGCCTTTTTGCGGTCGATCATAACGAAAATGTGGTTCAATGTAATAAAGTTCAACCGGCTGAGGAAGCGTTTGCATGTTGTGCTGTAAGTATGAGCGAACAACACCAGCCGTTCCTTCTGGCTTTAATGTAAGAGAGCGGCCTTTTCTATCTTGAAACGTGTACATTTCTTTTGAAACTATATCTGTTGTGTCTCCAATTGAACGGTTGAAAACGTCAGTAAATTCAAAAGTTGGTGTAGTTATTCGGCGAAAACCATGTTGGCGTGCGCGGTGTCGAACCACCTTTTTTATGTATGTGAAAAACTCGTGATCGTCAGGTAAAATGTCGTGTACTCCCTTAGCTGTCTGATACGGAGGGCCTACTCTCTGGCTTTCTTCTGCGGTTTTTGCTTCGTCTGTCATGGTGTTTGGGTTAATTTGTGGCGTCACTCAGCCATTTATTCTACGCTGAAAAGTGAAAATTACAATCCTAATTAGGTTGTATTTGTTAGTGTTAATGTTTAATAGGATTTTGGGGTGAAAATTGTAGGCGAAATTGCAATTTTGCAGCTTGTAAAGTAGCCTCATCGTAGTAATATTTTTATTGTGAATCAGTTTATTAAACAGCTTTGGAGAGCGGCAATTTTGTTATCAGTAAGTTTGATTTTGCTTTCTTGCGTTAAGAAAAAAGCGGCTCATGTGATTTTGCCGCCGCAAGTTTTAGCTTCAATTGACCGTCAAAATATTCCTGTCGATAATCATGTAACTCAGAATATCCCAATTCTTATGTATCATTATGTCGGCGCGGTTCCTCAGAATCAAAAAAACAATCTTGTTCGCCAAGATCTTACGGTTCCGCTTTCTTATTTTGAGGAGCAACTTTCTTGGCTTTCTAATGAGCATTTTGTAACAACTACTCTTGACTCTGTTGCTCGTTTGACGGCGTACAAAAGTGGTAAAAAATACGCGGTTCTTTCGTTCGATGATGGCTACGATGACGCATATACGAACGTTTTTCCATTATTGAAAAAACATAAATTTATCGGTTCGTTCGCTATTATTACAGATTTTGTTGGTCGTGATGGATATATGACGTGGGCGCAAATTCGTGAAATGAGTGATGCAGGTATGGAAATAGTTTCGCACAGTGTTAGTCATAAAGAAATGACATTGCTTAGCCCTAAAACGCTTCAATACGAGATAAGGCAATCGAAAAAAATATTAGAGAAAATGTTAGGAAAAACAATTAATGTCTTCATTTACCCATCAGGATTTTTTAATGCGTCTGTTGAAGATGAACTTTTAAAATCTGGTTATGTCGCTGCGCGAACAACTAAATCTGGTGTTGCTCAAAGTGTAGATAATCCTTATGAATTACCGGCGGTACGTATACATGGCGCAGTAGATATGGGAAAATTTTCACAGCTAATTGATCGTATGATGAAAAAAACAATTGATTCACCAGTTTTTTAACGCAAGATTTGGATTCCCCTCAACCGGTTTCCAAGTTTTGTATTTCTCGGAATTGGCTTGGTATCGATAGAAACCAGCCGCCGCAATCATTGCCGCATTGTCGGTGCAAAGTGTTAAATCTGTGCAAAATTTCAGGGCTACGTTCGTTGGTAATGTTTCGCGCGCTTTTTCTCTGAGTCGTTTGTTTGCCGAGACTCCTCCAGCTAAATGTGCCTCTTTTACTCCAAATTTTATTGCGGCTTTTGCCAGTTTTTTAGCCAGCACTTCAACTACTGATTCTTGAAAGCTCGCTGAAACATCGTTTATGAATTGTTCGTCTTTTAATTGTTCAGAATGGTTTTCTACAAGTCTAAGTACAGCTGTTTTTAGCCCCGAGAAACTGAAGTCGAATTTTGTAACCCACGCGCGCGGGAGATTGTAACGAGATCCGTCGCCTTTCTCCGCGGCTTTTGAAATTTGAGGACCTCCCGGATATGGAAGCCCAAGTAAGCGCGCTACTTTGTCGAATGCTTCACCTGCCGCGTCGTCGAGTGTTGCTCCTAAAAATTTATATTCTCCGTGATTTTTCCACAAAATTAATTCATTGTGTCCGCCTGACGCAGTTAGAACAACAAGCGGAAATTGCGGCTCGGGCGTCGACTCATTGCTATTTGTAATTATCCAATTCGCATACATGTGCCCTTCAATATGATTCACTGGAATCAGCGGAATTTTTAAAACCTTACCGAGTGTAATTGCCGTGTTTATGCCAGTTAAAAGCGATGTCATTAATCCCGGGCCGTATGTAAATGCTATCGCGTCTAAATCGCTCATTGAGCAATTTGCCTTTAACAAAGCCTCTTCAATTACGGGAATTATTTTTATAATGTGTTCACGTGCGGCAACTTCTGGCACTACACCTCCAGTTTTTCGATGCATTTCAATTTGCGAAAAAATCACATTTGAACGAAGAATTCTGCCATTTTCGACGACCGCAACCGAGGTTTCGTCGCACGAAGTTTCAATTCCTAAAATCAACATAGCTTTCGCAGTATATAGTGTTGTAGTTTCTATTGCATCGTTTTTTTGCCCTCATACAGCGAAGGGTGTGGTATAAGTTGGGCATGGAGTTAGCATTAAAGATAGTCGATTTTATTTTATTTAGAGTTATAGCTGGGTTGTGTCTGCTTGTTTCAACGGCACGATTTCTCGATGTTCTAAGCGAACAATATAGGTCTGTTGAAAATGGCCCGATGGTTTGGCTTATTTCACTTGCTACTATCGTATTTTGCGCAAATTTATTAGTTTGGATTTTTGGTTCTGATTACATTGTGCCATCGAAATCCAATCAAAAAAAATATTCTGTTTCGCACGTTATAATTGTTAATTTTATACATTTTTTGGTAACAACGGTGGCTGTTTATCTCTTTAATTACGGTTATGGTTGGTTCTATTTATACAAGACTTTTGCTCAGAGCGGAGCGGTTTTTTACGGGGCGGTAATTTTAGGAGATGTGTCGTTTATTCTCATTGAAAATTTTAAGGATTTTATTCATGCTGAGTCATTCAAAACTCGAATTGGTTGGCTCTTTTTATGGATTTATTTTTTGTTTTTTGTTGCGGTAAATATTTATTCTTCAGTTGTCGCGCTCGAACTTGAATTTGCTCTTAATTTCTCTGTGGTTTTTTTGTGCGTTACTTTTATCGCGTCGAGCTATCAGCGTTTTTCGGCACATAGGGTATACTTGAATTGTGAAAATATCGTCGATAGAAATAATAAAAAAACTTAGGGCTGAGGGGTTCGAGGCTTTGTGGGCCGGTGGTTGTGTTCGTGATATGTTGCTTGGAATTACTCCAAAAGATTTTGATATTGCTACTAATGCGACGCCTACCGATATTAAGAGGATTTTTGAAAAAGTGATTCCGATTGGTGAAGAATTTGGAGTGGTTTTGATCGAGCAAAACGGTCATCATTTTGAGGTAGCGACTTTTCGCTCAGATAGTGGGTATAGCGATGGACGGCGTCCTGATGCTGTTATTTTTACTTCAGCAAAAGAAGATGCACTTAGGCGTGATTTCACAATTAACGCACTTTTTTACGATCCTATTAAAGATGAAATTTTGGATTTTGTTGATGGCCAAAAAGACCTTGATTTGAAGTTGGTAAGATTTATTGGTGTTCCACACGAACGAATTATCGAGGATAATTTGCGAATTTTGCGTGCTGTGCGATTCAAAAACACCTACGATTTTCAGTATCACCCTGAAACTTTTAATGCTGTGAAAAAACATGCCGCTTTAGTTTCATCGGTTTCAGGTGAACGAGTGAGAGATGAACTAAATAAAATGATCATGCATAGTTCATTTAGTTCAAGCTTAGAAGACATGGAGGATACTGGAGTTTTAGATGTGATTTTGCCTGAAATTCAAAAAATGAAAGGAATGGCTCAGCCTCTTGAGTATCACAAAGAAGGAGATTTATGGGATCACATGGTTCAGTCGGTTAAAGCAATAAATAAAGATTCCCCACTTGCGTTAAGATGGGCGATTTTTTTGCATGATGTAGGAAAAACTGAAACTTTTTCTATAGATGAACGAATTCGTTACGATCATCATGCCGAGGTTTCTGCCGAAATCGCCAAGAAAATTATGCGCCGGCTCTGTTTTTCAAAAAAGATCATCGATGAGGTCTGTTGGCTTATTAAACACCATATGTCTGTTTATCAAGTTATCGATATGACTGTTGGTAGACGAAGGCATTGGTTTTTACAGCCGTATTTTTTAGATCTTCTTGAACTTAATCGCTGTGATTCTATGGGTGCAACTCCTCATAGACTCAATAGGTACAATCAAGTTTATTTGCTTTACAGGAGCGAACTCGATCATATTAAAAATGCGCCTCTACCGATTATTTCAGGCGATGATGTAATGAGAGTTTTAAAAATTGTGCCTGGGCCTCGTGTCGGAAAGTTCGTTCAAGAGGTTAGATATTTGCAGCTTGAAGGGGAATTATTAGATTTTAATGCGGCAGAACAGTGGTTGCTAAAGAATAAAGATGTGTTATAGTATATCCGTGGGATTATCTGAAGACTTAAATTATTCGCAACGCCATAGCGTTGAGGTCGGAACAACATCGTCTATTGAAATTGCTATCGACGAGTCATGTGTGCTTGAAGTAGGTTATGGTGATTCTTTGAAAAGTTACACTTTGAGCATTTTACAAAGCGATGCTGGATTTACGCTAAATATTTCTGATGGAACATCTACTTCGCCAGCACGCAGAATTCGATTAATTGCCGAAGGAGATGAAGAAACTCCAAACGCATTAAATATTCATGTGCCAAACTTAAAAGAAGATCAAAGTATTTTGTTAACTCATAAAACCGGTTCACGGCAATTTATTATTCAACATCAATATTCAGGGCTTGAGCAAATTTCTCCTACGTTAGTTTCAATTCATAAAAAAAATGAATCAGGTAATCCATCTGATTCTTCTGGCGAAATCTCTCAGTGTGTCGATGACATTCGTCAACTTACCGGTGATTTATTGATTGATCCAAATATTGCGCGCACAACTCAAGAAAGTTTTATAGGATCAGCCGCAAATGAGGCCGAGTCGCAAAACCATTTCACCGCCTCTCCAACTTTCACAGCTTTGAATGGTATTGCAACTTCTCCTAGAAATAGAGCTCAACCGGCTTTGCGTTTGAATGAAGACGGTGCCGCGCGATTTGAAACTGGATATTTCATTGGAGATGCTATGGGAAGCGAAAGACGTTCCGGGCATATAGTTAGGACATTTGCAGCAGAAATTTCACCTATATTTGATGATTCTACTCGTGATTCTCGTGAGGTTGCCATGGCTCCTGTAAAGGCAGTATGCAACATGTTAAGTCGTCATGAAATATCGACTACTTCTGGTGCGGCAGTAGGTTTTGTACGCGAACGAAAAAATGGAAATAATATATTCGTAGATTTAATGCACTGCGGCGATATTCGGCATTTGCATGTAAAGAGTGATGGTCGAATTGCTTATAGCTCTTTTGATCATCGTGCAGATGGTCTTTTCAATGCAGATGTTAATGATTCATATCAATTGGCGTTTGCGCTGTTTTATATTTTTTGTAATGACGGTAATACTTTAAGTGAATTTGGTATATTAAATAAATCCATTATATATAAGGATTTTGTAGAGTTCCAAAGAGTTTTGGCCACTCTAAGCCAAGAAAAAATAACAATTCTTAAACGATTTTGTGTCGCTAATGTTGCCGATTTAAAGCCAAAATTAGAGCCGTATGCTCATTCACTTGTTTTTTTACTTGATGCAAAAGGTGAAAAATATTTTCCGCATATTCATACCGCTACGGCAGAGGTCGGTGACACATTTTTTAGCTGTAGTGATGGTGTTACTGCGAAAACTAATTATCATGAATTGATTCATTTTATTTCAAGTCGCGATTTTTATGGTTTAGCAAAACACATGAAAGAAAGAGGATTAACAGACGATTCTACATTTGGCTGGAGGTGCTATTAAATCCTATTAACTTTGTCTATTCAGCTTCAATTAATGTTACTGTTTCGACGTGAAATGTTTGAGGGAACATATCTACTGGCTGCACTTTTGTAAGTTTGTATTTTTTTCCATTTGAAAGCTGAGAATTTACAATTATTTTTAAGTCACGGGCAAGTGTAGCGGGATTACAAGACACGTAAACCCAACGAGAAATGTTTAGTGCAATAAGTTTTTCGAGAGTTTTCGGGTCAATGCCAGATCGTGGAGGATCAGTAATTAAAACGGTTGCCGATTTTGCAACTTCATTAAGTTTAGAAATTTGTTTGCCTGTGTCTCCAACATGAAATTCTATATTTTTCATGCAGTTATGTTCGGCGTTTTTTTTCGCATTAATAATTGCGCTATCGCTTACGTCGATTCCAGTTACTTTGCATCCTGTGAGTGCGCAAAACATTCCTATTGTTCCGGTTCCACAGAATAAATCTAATACATGATCGTTTGATTCTGGCTGAGCAAAGGCAACGGTTGTTTCGTATAGTCGCTCGGCCTGTTTGCTGTTAGTTTGAAAAAATGCGTGCGGCAAAATGTCGAATTCAAGAGATTTGCCATTAACTATTAATTTTTCAGTAAGTACTTTTTTGCCAAAAAGATGTTTTTCTTCTGTCACTGTTTTGAATCCTCTTTTTACCAAGACTGCTGTTCTGTAAATTGAAGTAATTTGTTTGAACTTTGACTGTATCATGCTCGTGAAATCGGCATCGTAATGCGGCGAATCGGTCGTTGTAATTAAATTTACGAGCACGTCTCCTGTGTTTTTTCCTTCGCGAACGACGAGGTTTTTAATGAATCCGTCATGTGTTTTCCAGCTATACGTCGAAACGTTTTTTTCTTTTGCCCATGTGCGGACTGCATCTAATATTTCTATAGCAAGCTCCGACTGCAAAAAACACTCCTCAACATTGAAAACTTGTTTGTAATTTGCGCTTGGATGGAATCCTGCCGCTTCATCTTCAAATGTAAACTCCGATTTGTTTCTGTAATACCATGGTGATTCACAGCCAATTATTGGTTGTTTAATAGACTCAATATAATCACGTTCGAATCCTCCTATTTTTGTAAGTGCATCGCGTACAAATCGGTCTTTTATAGCAAGTTGTGATTCATATGGAACGTGTTGAAGGCTGCATCCTCCGCATACTGAGTAGTGCTTGCATCGTGGAGTCGTTCGCTCAAGGCTTGCTTCAATAATATTAACAAGTCGTGCCTCTAAAAAACTTTTCTTAATTCTTGTTAAACTAACTTCAACAATCTCTCCTATCAGTGCTCCTCCTTCTACAAAAACCACCAATTTACTTAGCTCATCACTATTAAATTCGTCTCCGTAAAGATTACCTACAGCATTACCTCCAAAGGCAATATCTTTAATTTTTACCTGCACGATTAGTCCTTTTGAAAACTGCATGCGCGCAGAATAGGGGAGAAGGCGCAGTGGGGCAAGTGAAGACCTTAAAATGGATTATTATTATTATGCTCAAATACTTATTTTCTATTCTTAAACCTTTGTAGCCAGATTTGCCGCGTCTGACACAGTATTCCTCAGTGTTTGAATCTTATTTGTAACTGATTGTGCTATTTCAGGGGTAAGATTTGGATTTTTTGACAATGCGTTTAATACCAAATCGCTAGGATGTTGAAGAAGTTCAGCCTGTCGAATTGGGTCTGTAGTGCTTTTTGCTTCGGTAGCAAGATCTAAATTAGTAGGTGAGGTTGGCATAAGTGTTTAGTTTATTATTCTAAACTCAATCTTTAATTTCTGACAAGCTTTTTGTATGGCATCAATTTGAACACCATTTTCTAATAATGTTGCAATAATTCCTTTGAGCCATCTATTATTTGATCTATTATGATGTTTGAACGAATTTGCCATTTATATCGAACCATTTCGTATGCGAACCTTTGCCAGCGATCGTTTCTTGAGTGAGACCGCATGCGGAGAGAAATTTTTCTGTGTCTAATTGGTCCTTAATAATATTCTCCACATAGTAGTGGCGGTGTTTTTCTGTTGATATTTTTTTCTCATCAGCTGGTATACGTACTAAATATCGATCAAAAATATCTTTCAACGCATATCGAGAGAAAGCGTTGTTGTGAAGCATTTCATATACCTGCATCAGTGCGGTTTTGAGCTTATCGATGTAATCAGTACTCACATCTTGCGAAAGTAATCCCATTAATTCATTAATGTCGTCTTCAAGTCCATTTGTGAAGCAATGAATACCCAACTCTGGATTACTCAAATATGGTTCTACGTCGAAATCTGCTGTCATCTCTAAAAATATACGCAAATATTCACCAGCATTTGGGTTGAGTATGTCTATATTCTCTAGAGCATCTTCCAGTGTAGGTTCTTTTTCCATCAAATTATTATATCATAAATAGTTAAACTATGGTATAATCACATGATGAAAATACATTTTTACGGTGCCGCACAAGAAGTCACCGGCTCAAAACATTGCTTAGAAGTTAACGGTAAAATTATTTTTTTGGATTTCGGAATGGCTCAGGGAAACCGAAAAGAGTCCGAAATTAAAAACCGAAATCTGCCGGTTCCTCCAGAAAAAATCGATGCTGTGATTTTGTCACACGCACATATCGATCACTCAGGTTGTTTACCGATGCTTGTAAAAGCTGGCTATAAAGGTCCTATTTATTCAACTCATGCAACACGCGACATTAGTAATTTTATGTTGATGGATAGCGGGTCAATTCAAGAACGTGAGGCCGAATTTATTAACGATAGAAACGAAAAACGTGAAAATGGAAAAGAAAAAATTGAACCTCTATATACACTCGACGACGCAATTAAGACAATGGATCAATTTGTCGGAATGGGCTATGACAGGCCATTTCAAGTTGTCCCCGGAGTATATTGCTCTTTTAGAGATGCCGGTCACATTCTTGGTTCGTCACAGATAGTTTTGGTTATCGATGATTTTGAGACGAAGAAACAGCAAATTCTAGTATTTACTGGAGACCTCGGTCGTAAAAATTTGCCTCTATTACGTGATCCTGTTCAAATTGAGCGCGCAGATATTCTCATGATTGAATCAACCTACGGAAATCGTTTTCATAAGTCTATTCTCGATGTTGAGGATCGCCTTGCTGAGCTTATTAATAAAACGGCTCGTCGTGGTGGAAAGGTTATTATCCCAGCTTTTGCGCTTGAGCGTACACAAGAAATTGTTTATTACCTCAATATTTTGTTTACTAAGAATCTAATTCCAGAGTTGCCGATTTTTGTGGATAGCCCGCTGGCTGTGAACGTTAGCGATGTATTTATGAATCATCCTGAGTGTCTCGATAAAGATACGTGGAAAGAATTTATCACTAATCGAAAAAATCCTTTTGGTTTTGGTCGTCTCAAATATATTACCGAGGTAGAGGATTCAAAGGCGCTTAACGACTACAAAGGCCCGGCAATTATTATTTCGTCAGCTGGTATGTGCGAGCATGGACGTATTTTGCACCACTTGAAAAACAATATTTCTGATCCTAAAAATACAACTTTCATTGTGGGATATATGGCTGAAAATACACTTGGCCGAAAGATTCTTGAAAAGCAGAAAGTGGTTAAGATATTTGGCGATATGTACGATGTTCGTGCAGAAATTGAAGTTATGGATGCGTTTTCTGCGCATGCTGATCGAAGCGATTTGATCGACTATATTGCTCACATTCGAGATTTAAAGAAAATCATTCTTGTTCATGGTGAAAAAGATCAAGGAATGACTTTCAAGGGAATTCTTGAAGAACAGGGTTATAAAGATGTGTCGACGCCTGCAATTGGTGAGACTATTGAGATTTTATAATTGAGGCAATCCTTAATTAGCATTGCGCTTTTCTATCACTTTGAGAGGCGTGATTTTTGGTTGAATCTTGTATCAATTTTGATATACTTGGCCGGCAAAATAGGTCGCGCGGGTATCGTATATCGGCTATTACGACAGGTTTCCAACCTGTACAGGAGGGTTCGACTCCCTCTACCCGCTCCAAAGCTGAATTCGAGCTAAGCTAGGAACAAAGTGACGACGCGAAGCCGAAGATGCTTTGTCCCGATTAGCGAAGCGACATCGGGGCAAGCTATCGAAGTGAGATGTACGGATGGCTGCTCGGCAGTCCTCTGGAGGGCTACCCGCTCCAGAATATCGCTCTTTTTGAGTTGTTTTATAGCTCATTATGAGCTATAATATCTGTGTATATGAGCGATAAAATGTTCAATGAGAGGCAGAAAATAATTTTCACTGCTATAAAATATGGCCAAGAATACGCGTTAAGTGACATTTTATCTTTTTTTGAGGATATTAAAAAACCTTCTTTGGCTACACTTCGTCGAGATGTTACTGAATTGCGCGAACGCGGATATTTGAATCAGTCGGGCGAATTGAAAGGCACTCGGTATAGACTCAGCTCATTTGGCATGTTGAACATGCCAATTAATCCTCATGAATTTTGTAACATCGATGTTGATATTCGTGGCGGCAATAAATCATATAATTTTTCAATATTTAGCGAAATAAATGACAGTATTTTTACTAAAGAAACTGTCTCGATTCTTGAAAAATCCACTAATTTATTTTTAAAAAAATCTTTGGGAGTGAGTGACACAATTAGGCAAAAAGAATTAGAACGATTTGTAATTGAACTTTCATGGAAATCATCGAGGATTGAGGGAAATACATATACATTGCTAGATACAGAGCGGCTAATTAAAGAAGGGATTTTGGCAGAAGGGCACTCAAATAACGAAGCAGTAATGATTCTTAATCATAAAAAAGCATTTCAGTATGTTTTGGAAAATGCCGATTTATATAAGAATATTTCTTTGCGCCTTATCGAAGATGTTCATCTAATATTAATTGAAGGATTAGATGTTTCATTCGGGTTAAGACACCATCAGGTAGGAGTAATTGGATCAAATTATATTCCACTCTCAGTTCCGTCTCAGATAAAAGAAGCTCTTGAAGGGTTGTGTTCTTCAGTTAATATGATTAAAAATCCATATATAAAAGCATTTACCGCACTTCTTGGAATCAGCTACATTCAGCCATTTGAAGATGGTAATAAGCGAACTGCGCGAATTATTACAAATGCTATTTTACTTTCGAATAAATGTGCGCCTCTTTCTTACAGAAGTGTTAATGAAGTGAATTATCGCGAAAGTATGCTGGTTTTTTATGAAAAGAACAGTTTATCGGCAATGCGTGATATTTTTACGTCACAATATATATTTTCGTGTGAGCAGTATTTAAGTTTCACCAAGTAATATTATTTACGATTTTGAAGCTAGAACAATCATGCTAGCCGCACCGCTAAGAAGCATTGCGCAGACGATTATTGTTTGCCAGTGGTCTACGCTGTTTTTTATTTTTGTTTGAGGATTTTTTTCTGAGACGACGTCGTCATTGACACTGTTTGAATTCGAAATAAGGCTTGTGCTAGTAATTATGCTAGTGAAAATTAAAAGCGCGATGCTTTGTAAAACTTTGTGGTCAGCTGAGTTTAATATTGTGAATGCAAAAACATGATAATTAATTAGAAGTGAGTAGGTGAGTGACAATATAAAAAGAAACGCGGCTGCTTTTTTGCCGTTGCTAATGTCTTTTGAGCTTTTGGCATACTGTGAACCTTTTATTAGCATCGATACACATAGCGCCGTGAGTGCAATTGTTGTTGAGAGAAAATACATAGCGCTTGAACTTTTCAAAAAATCGAAATAATTATCGCTATTTCCGTTTATTAGGTAATGCCCGAGCGAGTTAAGAATTGGAGCTAGAACGCATAGTGCGGCGGCTTTTTCGCTTTCGGGAAATTCGAAGAGAGGAATCAGCACAAAAAATATGAGCCAATACATGGAATATCCATATGTAGCTATCAATAATATCAATTTTAGCCAATGGTCTGTGCTAAAGCTGGGAGCAAGGTACATGAGTGCCAGTGGTAGCGTTATGCAGAGAATGACTAAGTAAAGGCCTTTTAACGTATTGTGTATGATTGATCTCACCGCCTGATTATGGTATAATACAGCCAAATAAACAAATATAAATATGGCGACAAATTTTGAAGCAAAAGGGAATGAAGGGAGTGGGGAAGTAGTGGCAAATGCGGCTGAATCAAGACTTGGTGATTTAGATGAAAAGGGCACCGCAGATGAGCAAAAATTATCATCTACACTTTCTACAGTACGAGATATTCTAAAACCTGGAGCTATTGCGTATGATTTGAAAGGTGGCGAATTTACACTTTGGAATGAGGTAAATAAAGGTACTCAATCAGCCAAAAACTATATTTCTGCCGACCCGGATCATCCTGCGGCTTTGGTAGATTTGTGTAAAATTTTGAAAAGTGAAGATACAAAATTGTTGCCTTTGAGCGTATTTGCGAAGGTTATTGAGAATGCTGGAAACAATGCAGAGGTTGCGCTTAAAGGTATTCGGGATTTGCTAAAAGCAGGAGTTCCAGAAAATAAAGTCGCTCAGTTGATGACTGATAAAAATTTTCCTTGGAAGAATATAAGTGAATTAATTAGTGATTCTATAGTTAAAAAGTACTTATTAATTCATGACTTCAATTTGGCTGAACAAGTTTCTCAACTTGGAGCTAAACGATTTGGCGAACTATGTGCTTCATTTAAAAATGCGTTGTACTTTAAAGTTGAAAAACCTGAATCGATTTCGTTTTATACGGCGGTTGTTTATTATGGATTGGAGTTCTCTTCTCTCTCTGCCGATGAAGTTGCGAAAAATGCTTCAGATAAAGTAATTGGGATAATCTTTTCTGCCAATGCATCAAAGGGTGCAATTACAGATGAAGAGGCTGTTTCAATTGCGTCAAGGAGCCCCGGAATGAACCTAGATAAAGCCGGTTTGCTCATGACGAAAGTTCGAGATTTTTTGCCTGATTTTTACGCAAGTGTTGAAAGTGGAGTTAATACTGGAATTGGCCTTTTGACACTTTCTCCGTTGGCTGAGAATGATGATATTGATAGTGTCATTCAATCAATAAAGAATTTGTTGTCAGCTGGATTTACTCCTGTTGAGGTTTGTGTATTTGCTAAAAAACGTCGTGATGCTCGTGAGGGGAATTCATCTTTGCCTAATTCTTTTGTGATATTGGCTGATGATGTATTGAAATATAAAGAACTTCACCACGAAGCAAATTCAAATGAAATTAATCTTTCGATTCATAACGCTGTAGTAGGTGATGATGCATTGAGAAATCATGCATACGAAAAACTTGGCGCTGATTTTGATAGACCTGAAACGCTTGGGAAATATTTGAATGCGCTTGAAAAATACCAACCTTTTGCAAAATTCATGCAGAATAATAATGGTTATGCTGAAAAATTTTACGATATGACACAAGATCCTCAAGTCATTATTCAGCTTTTTGAAAAAATGCGCGGCGCCGGAATAGATATGGGAGTTCAAACATTCAAGGATTTAATACAGCTTTCTGGAACTGTTTATAGCTTTTCTGGGCTCGTACATGATGTTTCTGGTATCTCTGTGAATGGTAAACAGCGAACTGATCTTCTGATAGAACTTTCTCTAAGAAAAACCGATTCTTTCAGGATTTTCGATGCTTTAAAGTTGTCGGGTCTTTCACCTGATAAATGGGCGGAATATATGAAGGCTCATCAAGAGTCCTACGATGTATTCGTTAGCAATTTGCCAAAACAGTCAGGCACCAAAGTTGCTTCAAACTAGCCATTTCACCCAATTCTATACTGTGGTTCGCCGAGAACTGCGGCGTTTCGCATGACCAATTCAATGAAGCAACGCATGGTTGCGCGAGCGTCAGCGAGCGCATCATGTGCATTCTCGATTTTTTCGCCATCAAAAAGAGTCTCGTACAATTGGCCAAGTCGAGGAAATTTATAAAGTCCTGTTTCTGGGCTTATTATGCGGCATTCTGCTTGCCCGGCTTGTGCAGTGTCATAAAGGTTTCTAGGGAAACGCTCAGGTAGTGGCTTTAGATTTTTTAGTTTTGTCTCTGCGGGTTTGCCCCCAGCGCGTGCCGCTTCTGCCAGCAAGCAAGCCATATCGGTTCGAATATTGTGGCCGATAACGCCATGTGTTCCTTCAAGAAAATCTGCTATTTCTGTTATGCGCGAACTCATTGGGCGTTCATTTTCTAGATCGGCGATAATGATCCCGTGTATTTGTTGAGCGGCTGGCAAAATTTCACATGGTGGTTTTGAATTGAATGATAATGTTCGTTTGTCATTAGGAGTCGCGACAATTTCGCATGTACTTCTATCAAGTACAAAACGTTGTTTTACTGCGCCAACTTGAATAATGTGAGGCTCGTCGCCGAGTGTAGCCTCTTTTGCTTCTACTTCTCTTCTTGTTAGCGGTCTGCCGCTTTGTGGCCGTAGAACTGGAGGAATTATGGTGTGTTGTCCTGTGTGTTCAACGTCGAAACTAACCAAATCGATATATAAATTACCTTCATCGTCTGTTGAAGCAGCTGCACGAAATGCAGTTAAATTTGTTACAAACGGAATTACGTCATGTGCAATAAACGCCTTTATATTTTCTTTTAAGTTTTCTAGTTGAGTGTTTCTAGATTTTACATCGTTGGTATCTTTTGCGCTGTGTGCTGCCGCACGGCATTGCGCGATCATGCTTTTGAATCTTACCCACAACGGGTTGAACTCCCGTGGATAATATTCATCTGCAACTTTTCGTTCGCTCGCAAGAGCGCTTGCCTCCTCGATGCATTTTAATAAATTTTCGAAATTGTAATGGCCGGTGTACTCTTTTATGAGTACGGCTTCTTCGCAGGCCTCAGAAAGTTTTCCAGTTATTTGCTGAGCTTTTGCTGCAACATACGCGCCCACCAAATGCTGACGTGGAAGTGCCAACATATTGGCGCCGTCGCTGTGTTTCTTATGCGAACCTTCGTGAGTTTCGTCATGTGCAGGCAAATCTGCTGCTGGCCTTACTGTTCTCACTGCTTTCAACGTAGAAGTTGTTCTTCCTTGGGCTTCGTTTGATTCTCTTTGTTCTTCAAATTTCTTTTCTACTGCGCCAATTTCTTTTTTTGCGCTCGAAAAATACGTCTTTATAAGTGCCGCGAATGAAGCGAAAGGAGCCAACTGTTTTCGGTCAATTTTTGATTCAAATGTATCTACTGCATCATGTAGTTCTTTTGTATCTTGCGGTCCAATAAATTTGAGGGATTTGCTGCAGTGATCTTCAATAAATTTTGTAAACTCTGTGTAGAAATCTTTGTTCTGCTTCAGTTTTGAGAATAAAATATTCGAATCTTGGCTTAGATAACCTGAAATTCCTGTTATTTCGATTGCTCGTTCAGTGAATGAATCTTCAGCGGTGAATTGGCGAATGAGTGCCTCAATTTGAGTTGCCGCCGCCGTCGGATTAACACGTCCTGTTTTATCTTCTAGTCCTTTTTTACCTTTTCCATCTCTTTTTGTTCTCAGTTCTGCAATTGCATCGCGAATTGTTTGCTTAAAATCATTTTGCACATTTTTCATTTCTGCCAAATATCCATCTAACGTAGCTAGAGTTTCTGCGAGCCTAGGATCGTTTTTTACCTCATTCCAATTTTTGCTTTGTGCAAAGCCTAGCAAGGTTCTGAGTAGGTCTGGAATCTCGTTCATTTGCTGCAGCTTTTTTATTTTTATCCTGAGCGTCAATGTGAGTAAGTCGGCGAGTGGCACTTGGTAAATCTGCTACCTGAAAAGTGTGCTCACCTCGTTTCGCTTTTTGATGAACAATAAAAAGTTTTCCAGCATTTTTCCCCTTTGAAATTACGAACATTCTGTAGTTATGAAGTCGCACATCGTAGCCCCCAGTTCGTTCATCAATATTCGCTGTAAATCGCTGATATTTTTTTGTAGTTTCGGTCTGCATTCCGCTATCGAAAATACTTATCGGTTCAAGGTTCCCGAGCATTGCGCGAATATGTGGAATTGCCTGTGCATAGCGCTCAAGCCTTTGTTCTTTAGTGATTTTCGGGCCACCAATAGGCGGAACAAATTCATCTAAATCAAGTGCCTTCAAAACGCTATCTGTCAGCATTTCAGGGTCAATATCTATAAATCTTGGATCGTCGCATTTTCCTTTCAGATCACTCCTATTTGTCCATAACTCTTGCGCAATTCTTGCAACACTTCGTCTAGCCGAATACAGTTCTCCAACCTCGTCGCCTTTTTGACTCTCTTTCCACATCGGGTTATTTGGAGGAGTTGTTCCTGCCTCATTTACTGGTACTCCCATCAAAATCTGATTTGTTCGTGACCGTATGCCAATCCTTTTTTGCGCAATGCGATTGTTTATTGCATTTTGCCTCCATCTACTGCCATCTTCTTTGTAAAAAATAGCTGCCAATTCTGCCTCTGCAATTTCTGTTCGCGATACTGTCGCATAATTTGTATTCAGCTTTGCAAAAACAGCTAACTCAGGCAGTTTCTCCTCGAGATATTTGCTGTCGTCATCGCTAAGTCGTAATTGTGCTTTATTAGCCATTCGCGGAGTTATTAAATTTTGTCGAATGCTACTTTATAATCCATTTTCAGGATCATCATCTTCAACGTCGAATTCAGTTTGAAGTCCCAGTTCTGCACGTATTTGAGTCTCTCTGGCCATCATTACAAGCGATATTTCCATTCCTCTTTTGATAGCCGCTTTAGTTGCTTCATCGTATCCTTCTGGTTTCTCGCCCGGAACTGCCATTGCGCCTTCAAGTGCTGGATATCCTTCGTAATCTGTTTCTGATTCGGTTGCTCCTTTAATTTCCATAAATTAAATAGTTAATTATTGCACGAATTATACAACGGTTATGCGGCAATGCAACCCTCCCCGTGTTTTGAGCATAACCACAATGTTTATGGTATAATTATCAGATACGTTATTATT
>JAHFJU010000086.1 GCA_023245725.1 Candidatus Peregrinibacteria bacterium | reverse complement strand
AGCTGGCGACCTAAAAGTAATTTCTGGATCCGCAGATTATAACGATCGAATGCAGTTGGTATTTTCAGGCGCTATTCAACTCCCCTCAAATACTTTGAATGCTTTGACAATAGTAAAAAAAGGTACTGACAAAAAATTGAATATTTTAAATGTGAGCTTGAGCGTTGATGGAACTACGGTTTACGTCATAACAGAAAAACAGGCAGCCGTTGATTACGAAGTAAGTTTCGGCGACATTCGCGACGAAAAAGGGCAAGCACTAGCGGCTGATACAAAATTTGTTGTTACAGGAAAAGGCGCGGCAGATACAACTCCGCCTGAAGATGTGACTGATTTTGTTGCAAAAGTTAAGAACGTACAAAAATCTATTATCGGCTTACAGTGGAAACCAAGTGCTAATACAGCAGGAGATTTATCTGACTACACAGTTTATCAAAGCGAGGGCAAAGACACTTCAACATTTGGTGGCCCAAGCTCGTTGGGAATGAACACATCTTCAGTTGAAATACAGAATCTAAATCCAGGAAAATGGTACACGTTTAAAATGACGGCAAAAGATTCAACAGGCAATGAAAGCAAAGGAGTTTTGTCTAATGTATATTTGCCTCAAACTGGCCCGGGAGCAGTAGCTGCAGGCCTTACCGGGTTGGTAATGGGTTGGTATAAAAAGAGAAAAAACCGCAAGTAAAAAAGCGATTTCAGTTTTAGTTTAATATTATTTCATGTAGCTGTGATAGCGTGCGCGACATGAATAATTTTATAAATAGTTTGAAGAAAAAAACGATTACTGCTGTAATTATCGGTGCCACGCTAACAATCGTAATAATTATTCTGTTAGTTTGGATTTTTTTCGTTTCACAAAATGAACCGCCGCAAACTCGACTCAATAAAATGAGTCAGCTCACTCTACTTTGGGCTCCACTTTCGAAGGCAATCAATAACGCCGTCGATGAGCAGATAGCTTTTAGCTTCTCGGTTTTGAATGTGGGGCAAGGCGATTCCCTGCTAATCGAATCGAATACCGGCGAAACTCTGCTCATCGACGGCGGACCTGATTCAACCGTAATTCAAGAATTGAAAGACGTACTCCCCAGAAATGACAAAACGATAGAGACGATCATTCTCACACACCCCGACAGCGACCATATAGCCGGCCTCCTTTCGGTTATAGACTATTATTCGATAAATAGAGTTATGGTAAGCGGCTTAAAGCCAATCGAGGCTCTTTCGCGAATGTTTGCAAAGAAATTAGAGGATTCACACATCCCATTAATTCCTGTTGATATGACTGACGATTTTACAATTTCAGCACATGGAACAAACGACGAAGCCGAGACAATGAACGTAAATATTCTCTACCCTTTTACTCCTATAGTTTTTTCTCATGAACTTGCAAATAACGACTCGGTTGTGGCGCGGCTCGACTACCGCGGTCACAGTATTTTAACTACAGGAGACATGGAAGAACCAATAGAAGACGAGCTTATTGATCGTTACAAACATGGCGAACTTAACGTCGATATACTAAAACTTGGCCACCACGGGAGCAAAACCAGCAGCTCAGCGGAATTTATTAAAGCTACAACTCCGAAAATTGCAGTAGCCTCAATGGGGAAAGATAATTCTTTTCACCACCCAAGCCCATCTGTAGTTACTCGAATTAAAGAACTAGGAATTCCGTTTTATAAAACTGCCGAAAGTGGGCGCATAACTTTCGATTTTTTTATCGATGGGACTATGAAAATAATCTGTGCGTCACCAAAAAGTTGCCCCTGATTGCGATTAATTGGCCTAATATAGGCGCAGAAAGTTGAACAAAATCTAAACCCGTTGCCTTTACCTTTAAACTTTTTCGTTTTAAACTGCCAGTCACATGAACCAGTTTATTGTCGAAGGAGGATTTCCGTTAAAAGGCAATGTGTCTGTGAGCGGCTCAAAAAACGCAGCGCTTCCTATTTTGGCAGCAACTTTACTAACCGCTGAGCAATGCACAATACACAATGTGCCAGACATTCGAGATACACACACGATGCTCGAATTATTGGCTGGCCTCGGCTCTAAAATTGAGTTCGAAAAGAACACCGTAAAAATTCAGACGAAGAGTATTAACTATAAAAAATTCCCCGGACAACTTGCGTGTAAAATGCGCGCATCTGTTCTTTTGGCAGGCCCGCTTGTCGCACGATTCGGCGAAATTAAACTTCCCTATCCAGGAGGATGCGTTCTTGGAGCTCGACCGGTCGACACTCACGATTTTGTATTTAAATCCCTCGGGTCAAAAGAGGTAAAAGGCAAAATGCCAGAATTTCATTACAAAGGAAAACCGAAACCCGTAGCAATCATAATGCCAGAGATGAGCGTAACCGGAACGGAAAATGCTGTAATGGCAGCCAGCCTCACGCACGGACAAACAAAAATAAGTTTGGCGGCGCTCGAACCACACGTTCAAGACGTATGCCATTTTATTAACAAAATGGGCGGACACGTTGAAGGAATCGGCACTCACACACTTACGGTAAACGGCGAAAAAAAATTGCACGGAGCTGAATACACCGTTACATCTGACTATCTCGAAGTTGGCACATTTGCTCTCGCAGGAATTTTGACAGGAGGAGAAATTACGATTCACAATGTACAACACGACCACCTCGACGCATTCTGGAATGCACTCCGCGAAATTGGTGTTCCATTTGAACTGAGTGGCACTTCTGTAAAAATAAAATCCTCTAAAAAAATAAAACTAAAATCACTTAAAAGGCTACAGACAAACATTTTTCCGGGATTTCCAACAGACCTTCAACCACCTTTCACAATTTTACTGACTCAAGCAAACGGGCAATCGTATGTTCACGAAGCTCTATTTGAAGGCAGATTTTCGTACTTTTCAGAGCTCAAAAAAATGGGAGCGAACGTAAAACGAATCACAGAACATCAAGCTTTAATAAATGGACCAACAAAATTACACGGGGCGAGGGTAAAAAGCTGTGACATTCGAGCAGGCGCTGCAATGATTTTGGCATCTCTAATCGCAAAAGGAAAAACTACAATTACAGACATTCAATACATAGAAAGAGGATACGAACGCATGGCTGAAAAGCTGCGAGAACTAGGAGCACACATTATTAAAAAAGTTGACTAGCAGTAACGCGCAAACACTTTGCGCTTTATCGCACGCCATTGAATATCAACTCACGCCGAATGATTCAAAACTTAATTGAACTAACTACGGCAGACAAAAAACGGTATTATGAATACCCGATTTTTCAGCCATACAAAGAGCGATTTCGCGCACGAACACTTTCACGAGATTTCGATATTTCAGATTTAAATTCGCTAAAAATGGTTTCAGAAACAACCGATGCTCCGCTGTCATTTATCGATCAACTTCACGGCACAGAAATCGCTTCATTCAAAAAAACGAAACCAATAGGAGTAAAACGCGATGTAAAAGGAGACATTTTTATGACAAATGTTGTCGACCTTCCGCTAATGATTCGAACAGCAGATTGCGCATGCGTTGTAATTTACGATCCGGTGTTGCATGTCTGCGCGAACATTCATGCAGGGTGGAAAGGCATTGCGAAAAAAGCGGTAGCAATAAGTGTAAGTGAGCTTTCGCGACGGTACGGTTGCGAACGAAAAAACATGATTTCCGCCATAAGCCCAATGCTCGGGCCATGCTGCGCCGCCTTTACTGATGCCGAAAAAGAGCTGCCGCACTTTATGCGCCCATTCTTTTTAGAAGAAGGGCACGTCGATTTATGGGCGGCGTGCGAAAATCAGTTAGTTGGCAGCGGCGTACTTTTATCTAACACATTCAATCCGAGAATTTGCACGTTTTGTAATACGGAATATTTTTTTTCATACCGAAGAGAACGAGAAAAAGCAGGACGATTCGGCACGATAACGGTACTAAATAAACCACTTTGAAATTTCGCCTCTTACAATTTTTGCCTTTTTAAAAAGCTCGCGACGCTCTTTAATAGTTTTTGGAATTTTCGTGATGAATTGAAAAAAAGATTTCAATAGTGAAGGCTCGCGCAAAACAATCCACCCGAACATTTGAACTTCTCGTAATAAAATGTGCGCAAAATTATTTATAACATGAGTTACAAATTCATTTCTTAGCCGCATAATCCTTTCGTTTCTATACGAATGTTGACGCGTAAACGCCGGCAATTTTGCTCGATTTTTAATAACAGATGAAACAGACTCACGTTCAATCGCACCTGTTCCACGGCCATGAAAGGCCACGGCATCGGGAATATACCAACTTGTATACCCAACTAGTCGAAGCCTCCAAGCAATGTCGACATCTTCTTTGTACATAAAAAACTCTGGATCAAAAACATGACCACCAACCTGAGCATCTATTAGCGCCGATTTTCGATACAGCGGACACGCGCCAGTCACTCCAAAAACCTCCTCTATAACATTATAACGACCATCATCTGGCAAACCCTGACCACGATCAACGCAACGACGACTCTTGCTAATAACAAGCCCTGAGCTATCAATAGTTTGAGTTTTTCCATCAGCGAGTCGGCCGGTTTTAAAATATTTTGCAAAATCAAAGCGAAGCAGTTTACCGCTTACTGAAGCTATTTTTTTATCTGCGTCTAATCGCTCGACTAAACGACAACAATAGTCGGGCTCCATTACAATATCCGGATTCGCAATCAAAATATATTCTCCATGAGACTCTTTAACCCCCTGCTCTGCCGCGCCGCTGTATCCAAGATTATTAGAATTTTCAATCCAAACTACACTCTCAATTACCGACATTTTTTTAGCCGCATTAAATCCTTTCAGAATTTCTTTCGCACACTTCACAGAATCGTCACTCGAATTATTATCTATAACAATCAATTCGATGCTCGTATCTTTCTGCTCTACAAGACTCGCAAAAAAAGTTTCTAGGAATTTCTCTGAGTTATAGGTGATCAAAATGCACGAAACAAGAGGATTCATGTCTATAGTATAGCAAAACTTGCCGCCGCAAACTGTTTAGTTTAATCTGTGGCACATATGAATTCACAACGATACATTTTTAGCTCAGAATCTGTTACAGAAGGCCATCCAGACAAAATATGTGACCAAGTTTCAGATGCAATTCTAGATGCGATTTTGGCAAAAGACCCTCACGGCCGAGTTGCAGTTGAGTGCCTTACTTCGACTGGAATGATGGTTATTGCAGGAGAAGTTACTACAAATTGTTATGTGGATTTTCCTACAATCGTACGCTCTACATTACGCGAAATCGGCTATACGAACCCTGAATTTGGGCTTGATTGTAACGATTGCGCGGTATTGAGCACCATTCACGAACAGAGCCAAAATATTGCAGTAGGAGTTACGGCAACAAAGAAAAAAGAACAAGGCGCAGGCGATCAAGGAATTATGTTTGGATTTGCATGCAATGAAACACCGACGCTTATGCCTCTACCAATTACGCTTGCACATCAACTAACCGAGCGGCTTGCAGAGGTTAGAAAAAAAGGGATTTTGAAGTGGGTTCGCCCAGATGGAAAATCTCAGGTAAGCATTGAATATGTCGACGGCAAGCCAGTTCGAGCACACGCGGTTGTGATTGCA
>JAHFJU010000085.1 GCA_023245725.1 Candidatus Peregrinibacteria bacterium | reverse complement strand
TCACCGCTCATCAAAAAGGCAAAAAGGTGGATTAGTGATGCAAATGATGCGCACGTACTTGCTGGTGCTACAAAGGCAAAGGTCGATTTTTTAGTTACACTCGACATTCGAGACTTCATTTGGGACAAATCTGTAGCAAAAAAATCTGGATTGGCGATTACGACGCCGGGAGATTTTATGTCTGAATTTCGAGCCACTATCCCATTAGATTTAGCTCTATGATTTTTAACGAAGTATTTTATTCCATTCAGGGAGAAGGGCTCAATGCGGGCGCGCCATCTATTTTTGTGCGTTTTGGAAACTGTAATTTGAAGTGTAGTTGGTGTGATACGAAGTACACATGGCAACCGGGAGAGAGCGACAATCAGTCGGTTGCAACACCAGATGTTATTGATAAAATTCGCGTACTGTCGCAGCAGTACAGTTGTCGTCGGCTTGTAATTACTGGCGGTGAGCCAATGCTTCAGCAGGGTGAAATTGTGGCTTTGAAAGCCGCATTTCAAGATTTTTATATTGAGGTTGAGACAAACGGAAGCCAGTCGCCAACGGTCGAGATTCAACTGTCAGTCGATCTTTTTACCGTGTCGTATAAAACATCGAACTCTAAAAATGAGTCGTATGAATTAAAAGTATTGCCATTTGCTGCCGACTGTATTTCAAAAAACAATGCGCCGAAAGTTGTATATAAATTCGTCGTCGATTCGCCAAGTGATTTTGATGAAATCGATGTACTGGTAAAACAATACAATTTGCCTCGCGAAAAAATATTTCTTATGCCTCAGGGTATAACCGCTCCCGAGCTCGAAAAACGCTCGCCATTTATCGCCGCTCATTGCCTCAAAAAAGGCTACCGCTACACAACACGTTTGCATGTGCTTTTGTGGGGGTCGAAAAGGGGAGTGTGATTTTATTTTGTATATCCTGTAATCGTTTTGTTATTAGGAATAACTTTTCCATCTTTGATTTTGCACTCCGCTACCAATTTTATGTAATCGGTATCTAGGCATGGTATATCATTTGGTCTTGGTGAAAGCCTTTCTGAGTTCGGTACTGCATCTGGCTCTAATGCAGGCCAATGGCTTTTTATCAAAACGGCCATTTCTGGTACGTTATGAATAGAGTGTGATTGAGTTAGTACATAGTAAGTTCCGGTTAGTTTTTCCACGTCTTTTTGTGACAAATCTCCCCAGTATACTTTGCGGCCGTCTTGTGTAAAAACAGAACAGTCTTTGCCTCCAATGAGCTCGCGATACATGTCTCGATCATGACAAAGTGCTCCCATTTCTGGGAACTCATCTCCCTCGGGTGATTCAATATCGTCACACTCACAATCTGTAAAATAAAAATTATCTGGTGGAACAATACTGCAGACTGGTTTAAATCCTTCTCTCTCAAGCAGTACAACTTTTATTTTCTCTTCAATAACTGTAGAAATCCAGCAATCTGGCGCATGTTCGTTAAATGCTTTTTCCGTTTCGTTAAAAAAAATCAGTTTCATTTTCGGTTGTAGCATCAATTTCTGAGTATATTGCTTCAAGTACATCTGGTTCTGAACATGTCTGAATCAATTTGAGTAGACTGTGGTGAATAATCCCAGCCTTTTTTGGATCATTTTTGAGAATGATAGTTGCGGCGTACATAAGATCGAGAATTGCGTACGATAACGTGGATAATCTCAATCTGTTTTCTCGTTCTTGCCTGCGTTTTTCCGGAACTCTGAAATTATTTTCAATAAGCCAAATAAAAAATCCTTCAAAGTCATACATCATCTTGATCGATATGCTTTGAGATTTAAATGCCATTTGTCCAAGGATTTCAATTACAGTGCATTGAGCTTCGGTCGCTTCGGAGAGAAGTTGAGGGTAATTGCCATTTGTGAGTGAATTAATACAGCCGTGCATTTTTAATACGAGGTCTTTGTAGCGTTCAGCCGTCAGCGGTTCTTCGTCTGTAAGATTACACCCTACTACAAGCTCTCCAATTACTGCCGATAGAGGCCTATTCTGTATAATTTGTTTCCATGTACTAACTCTTTCACCGCTCTTTTGCCTTAGAAAAAACAAAAAACGTTCATCGAGGGACTCTACAAGCTCTCTCGTAGATGGAAGTTCTTGAGTAGTCGGTTCATACTCGGCGTACTTTTCTTTAAGGTATGGATCCATATTAAGGGAGAATTATACTGTATAATGCGTGTCATGAAAACAGTTCTTGTATATTCAGGCGGTATGGATTCAACAACGCTTTTGTATGATCTGGTTCACAAAGGCGACGACGTGCGCGCGGTTTCGTTTGATTATGGGCAGAGGCATATAAAGGAGCTCAAATGCGCGGCGAAAATTTGTAAGAAAATAAATGTGCCGCATGTGATTATAAATTTGCGATCTGTGAATAAGCTAATGGGCGGTTCTTCTCTCACATCAAAAAAAATAGCGGTTCCAGAGGGTCATTACGAAGATAAATCAATGCGCTCAACGGTTGTGCCTAATCGAAATATGGTTTTTATTTCGCTCGCGATTGCCTATGCGGTGTCGCTTAAATTTGACCGTATCGCTTTGGCAGTACACGCAGGCGATCATGCAATTTACCCCGACTGCCGGCCGGAATTTATAAAAAAAGTTGATGAAGTTTCGAAGGTTGCTAACTATGAATCAATCGATGTTTATGCTCCGTATATTAATAAGTCAAAAGGAGATATTGCAAAAATCGGCCAGCGCCTCGGCGTACCATTCGACAAAACTTGGACCTGTTACAAAGGCTTGTCTAAGCCCTGCGGCAAGTGTGGCTCATGTGTTGAGCGCGCCGAGGCGCTAGCTTCTTAGCGAAGGTTGGTGGAATATAATAGTGAAAACCAGAGGTAAATCTGTACTACGCAATAATATTTCAACTATCGCAACCAATCCGCCGTTCGGCTTTTCGCCTTGTTAGAGTAGAATAGCGCTAGAAATCTATGTTTCCTCGCCTCCTCCTAATTCTCGCACTCCTCATATCGCTCTCCGGCTGTGCCATTACCGACACGGCGAAAGATGTCTATCATAGTTTGAGTTCAACGGTTTCTGGCTGGTTTTCCTCAAGCGCAGAAAAAGACCCCGACCCGCAAAGTTTGCCGACTGAACGTATTTTACTGCACACGTATCGCGGTGATTTGCCATTAACGGTAGAAATAGCAGATTCAAAAGAGGAGCGTGAAATTGGCATGATGTACAGGAAAATTGTGCCGCTTGGAACAGGCATGTTGTTTGTTTTTGACGATGAAATCGCCAGAAATTTTTGGATGCGTAAAACCTACATTCCGCTCGATATTATTTTTTTCTCCAGCAAAAAAAAGGTTACGTCGATGGTTGAAAATATGGCTCCATGCGATGAAACTGTCACGAATCAATTATGTACTTTATACAATTCTGAGTTTCCAGCTATGTATGCGCTCGAGGCTCCAGCAGGTTTTATTCGTGCAAATAGAATTCGGGTAGGAGATGAAATGGAACGCGGGAATTAGATAGCGACTCTTCCTTTACCTCCTTTCAATTCTCCTCTATCTTATCGACGTATGGCAGCCCCAAGCTCACCTTCAGCAAACAATATGATAGCAACGCGTAAAGCCTTTGGTGAGGCTCTTACGTTAGCTGGCGAAAAGCATAAAAACCTTGTTGTTCTCGATGCCGATTTGACCACTTCTGTAATGGCGCAGTTTTTTGCAGAAAAATTCCCCGATCGACACTTTAATTTAGGAATTGCGGAACAAGATCTAGTAGATACCGCTGCAGGATTAGCAATGGCAGGAAAACTTCCAATTGCCGCTTCATTCTCAATGTTTTTGACAGGATTAGGGTGGCAGCAAATCCGCAACGCAATTTGTTACCCGAATTTAAATGTAAAATTGGTAGGTTCTCATGCGGGAATTCAGGTTGGTGAAGATGGCGCAACGCATCAGGCGCTCGAAGATTTGGCTATCATGCGCGTTATTCCGAACATTAAGGTTTTTTGTCCTGCAGACGCGATTGAAATGAAAAAAATGTTGCCCGTGATTTTAGATGATTATGGCCCTTGTTACATTCGTATTGGTCGTCAGCCGGTTCCGATTGTGTACGATGACACTTATGAATTCCATATTGGTAAAGGCAGTATTCTCCATGAAGGCGATGATATAGGAATTATCGCTATAGGAAGCCTTGTCGGTAGTGCTCTTGCCGCAGCTGAGCGATTCAAGCAAGAAGGAATTTCGGTTCGGGTTGTAAATATGAGTTCGCTTAAACCTATCGATATTGGGCTTATAGAAGAGACATCTCGCAAAGTTCACATGATGGTTACAGCTGAAGATCATCAAACGAGTGGGGGACTCGCTGGTGCTGTCGCCGAGGTTCTTACTCAAACACGTCCACGAACTTTTCATCGAATTGGTATGCACGACCGTTTTGGTGAGTCGGGAAAATCCGCAGACCTGTACAGAAAATACCGCTTTGACGCAGATGGAGTATATGAACAGTTGAAAGAATGGTGGGATGTAGAGTAGGGTAGCGGCTATGGTAAATGTGCTCGATTTTGAAGCTGTATTGGTATCTGCGGCGCAGGCTGTTTTAGCTAATACTAACGTAAAACAGCGATTTTGTGACCCCGTGACCGAAGTTGATTCTTCAAGAGTTGGTGCTCATTTGAATCAAAATGAAAAAGATGAACTTGATAAGCTACTTATAAATCAGGTGAGAAGTATCGCTTTAGCAGTACATGCAGCGTTAGCTCGAAAACTAATCGAAATTCCAAATCGCGACATGGTTATTGCAGTAAACGAAAGGCTAAACGCAGCTCATGGAGACCCTAATGCTCTCTTTGAGAGTGATGTTGGAGTGCAGTCAGGACTTATAGACGCTTTCACGGAAATTTCTCGCTCGTTGCTCACGATTGCCGCAAAATTGTATGGAAAAATTATTAATGATGCTCCTCACTTTTATTCATTGTTTGATATCCGTCTTGAAACAGCTGAACAAGGTGACTCTATGGTTTTAGTTGTTGAAAAATTACTTTCTGAAATTCGTCCATTTCAGAGAATTGTCAGAAAATTTGATGCACTTCACCACTTGCAAGATGGTGGAGATGCTCTTAATAAAAATTTTGAGGAGCGCGAAAACTATTATAGAGCCGAAATCCTCGATCGTACCGGCATTGATATCTCTGAATTTTTATCACGCGCAAAACTTTTATTAGATGACTTTGAGAAATTAATACTTTGTCTCGATGCGTCTCCTAACGATTTGAATCTCCAGACCGAACTTGCGGTTCATTATTTTCAGGTTATTCACATGTTCACAAATAATCTTATGCGCGATATTTTGCATTTTAATAATGAACGCGAATCTTCTGGTTTCTCGTATGCAAAATCGGAAGGTTTTCCCGAAATATATATGTCGTACGAAGAACGTTTGAGTAATTTTCTTGCGATTTTTAGAAGAGTAATTGTTGGTATGAATGCACTTCAAAGAACCCTCCTGCTTCTGGAGTGCAGAAAAACAGATAAATAAAATCTATAGACGATCAAGTTCTGGAAGCAACGACATTGCCTTAGTATCTGCGCGGAGATTCTCTGACAAAACAGCCATAGCTCTCCTGCTATGTTCTCTTCTAATGTGTATATCTGGCGCTAGTCCTTTTCGTGCGGGTGCAAGTCTAGCGTTATCAATATCTAAACCGCGAGCCAAGATAGTC
>JAHFJU010000084.1 GCA_023245725.1 Candidatus Peregrinibacteria bacterium | reverse complement strand
GATATACGCATCGAGAATGCTGTCTGCGATGTGGTCACACATTTTATCTGGATGTTTGGGGCTCACGAACTCTGCTGTTTTGACTGACATATTTTTTGATCACGTGAATTAAAAAATCCTCCGCGGGGGAGGAAAAATATGGCTATAACATATCTTTCCCGAAAGCGCGTGATGCGCAATCGCGGTTGGAGGGAGCACCTTACACCGTGTGCAGGTTGCTGAACGGATCATCGAGCCAAGACTCTTCCCGTTCTCTGGATATACTGCTTATTTATTTTAAGCAGTGGATAAATCATATCAGATTGCCACCATTTTATACAAGTGCTTGACAGTAAACTTTATGTCATGTGTAATATAAGTGTCGCTACCAAAGTAAAACTAGCACAGCGATGACACAGGCGGCTAGCCCCCATTTTGGGGGCTTTGGTCTTTTAAAAGGGTATATACGAATTAACGAGCCATGTCTTTTTCTGCTCAAACCACTGCAAATCAATAATCGATCGCTGATTATTATTTTTTGTAACAAGAATTCGTCGCCCAGGTAATTCTTCGATTATCTCTGCGTTTTTAATTTGCTCAGCTAAATTTAAAACTGCATCTGGATGTTTTTGTTGAATTTTTGCCAAACCAAATCCAATCTTATTACCAATAGTTTCCTTGCCATAGACAAGATCGATAGGACCAAGCACCGGATGATCAAGCGCTTTATATATTTCACCATGCTGTATTTTCAGAAGAAAATCAACAGCTTCCTGATCAGTGATACCAGAATAAATCATGCCAAATTCTCCAACTCCATGCTCAGTCACTCTGTAACCAAATAAATACACCGTTCGTTGTGACATAGGTGCGTTACGTTACTGACAGAATCACCTCCTTCCCCAATCGATTTTTAATGTAACGCATGGCGGGCAACAAATCATGATCATCACTCACGAGAATGGCAATATCATACATATTATCGCGGGCGCCAATGAGCAGATCCGCGAGCAGTTGCGTGTTGCACGCGCCGCTGCGCTGATAGACGCGACATTCTCCTTCTTTTTTGTAGCGCTCGTGCAGCCCCGCGCTGCCGCTCATACCTGCATCAATAAAAATACACACCCTCCTTTGTGTTTGCATATAGATAGATTGAATTTGAACTAATTCCTATCTATACCGGGTAATATACCTTCAGCAACTTGTCAAGTGATGTATAATTTTAAGATCTTGTTTTATTTTCCTAACATTTAATTCCTAATTTGATCAAGCCAATCATTAAATACCCTATAGAACAGACCATTCACAGTTAAATTTTTCTCGATGATCTCGGGCGTTTCATTACTCATAATACTATCGCTTTTTTCATCATCATATTTAGAGATGACTGGGACTGCTACAGTCGTATTACTTTTTCCATCCCACTGATTCGATTTGAAAATTGAATTTATTGCCATGTCCCACGTCGGATCAACATCTATCCATTTATCATTTATTTTCACTTCTAAATACACATGACTTGAAAGATCATCGTGCGGAACAGATAAGATAGATTGAGGAAGGCCGAGTGCTGGCCACCGAAATTCACAGACACGATAGCGGGATTCATACCCCTCTTTGTCAAAATATACTTTCAACATTCTCGCTTTACCGCTACAACAATTGTCCACCTCATTTGAAGTAAGAGGAATTCTATACGGCACGTCCCGGATTGTATTGAATGTCTCAATAATATTCATATAACGTTTGGGTGTAGCCGAAGTTTTGTGTTGGTAAAATTTGGATGAGCTTGCTAAAATTATAATCCATTTTTTTGTAAACATTCTTCGTAAGCTCTGTCTACTAATGCTTCGCATCTTTCGTCAGATATATCTAAAGCAGAAATTGTCTCTTTACTCTTTTGATTTTCTTCATAACAGCTTTTTTTTGTTTTTGTTGGTCTGATACCAAACCAATACAGCTGAATTACAAAGAGGCAAATAATCGTAATTAGAATAGTATAGAATTTTTCATAAATGGATTTATTAGTGGATAATTTTAGGGAACGAACCGACTATGCCATATTAAGTGATGTAATTATGGCAATGCTATTTTATACATGCCTCAATAAATTTAACACCAAGTGCTGTTAGATAAACAACATCAGTTCCTTTGTAGGATGACAAGGGATTAGACCCGATAGATACACCACCACTTATCACAGCTGGGGCAATCAATTGAAGTCTCATTAGATTGTGCGCCGAAACTAGATATTGCTCAGGTGTGATTTGAAGAATTTTTGTTATCTGTTTTTTATCGAAATGACGCGTCGAAAGCTGTGAAATATCATTTAGAAAATCCTGAGCAATAAGTGATTCGTATAGTTTTTTTAGTAAAAGCACTTCTTTCCCAGTTACATTCTTGAGCATCTCGATAAATCCGTATCGAATATCATCTGTAAAATTTGGATCAAGTGCGTTTGCAAGCAATTTACTCCATAAAGACTTGAGCTCATCATCATCTTCTAGAGATCCATCTTCTAGTAATGGTATAGCTAATTTTGGTGGTAAAGCTCTTGTTTCGGTTACACCACGACTATCTAAAATAACATTAACTTCATCAGACATCTCTACAAGTCTTTTCCATCTGACAAAGCGTAATTTGTCGTGGATGATATTCGATAATTCTTCTATTGGTGATTTGAAAACTTTTGCAAAAAAACTGCCCGCTTTTTGGGCGGTGTCCAATCCCTTGTCCCCAAGTCTTGCAACTTCCTGAATTGCTTTCGATACTTCCTCGGTATCTGACATAAATTTATTGATTAGTTGCCATAATTATTTCACATAACGTTTCTCGATATCCGACGTTTCAATGAAGCGAATTGAAATGTGGCTTTAGCCCTTGCGGATATCGAGTGTTAGACGATGAAAATTAAAACCATTATTCATCAACCTGTGTATTTAAAATTTGCTTCATTAGTATAAATGAAAATTTGACGCCTTCTTTTTCGGAAAGAATTTCTTTCAAATAAATTTTATTGTCTTCTTGATATATTTGAGGAAAGCTAATGCTCAAGTAGGTCATTTTTCTTTTTTTCGGCTCCCAGAACCTATATTTTACTAGTTCTTTGCCTGTATATTTTTTTAGAAATTTATCTATAGATTGACCATCTTGATTCCAATTAACAATTCTTTTGCTCACATATACATCATCCCAACATTCAAAAAAAGGAAAATGAGCCACTACATTTCTGATAAATTTAAATAGCTCACTTCCAATCTCAGCCTCCATAGGTGGTCGCGCTTTTTTCAAATGTTCAATTACCCACTTAAGTGGTTCGTAGTTTAATAACTCTGAGTACACAGCGAAGCCTTCTTTGATAATTAAAAAACGTGACTTTTTTCTCTTTTTCCAAAAAGCATCAGACATGATTTCCTCAAAAATATCATAAAATCTATTATACGCTAGTATGAGAAATTCTTTCTCCACTTCATTTGGCCTCAAATTTTCATCCATGAAATTATATAATATGTTTGAATGGTTTTAATTTTTTTCGTCTAACGTTTGCGTATATCTGATGTTCAGCGATGATATGATTTTATCATCATCGCTGAATATGGGCGAACTTTTGTGAGCCAGATATACGCTGTTAGGCGATGAAGATTCAACCTCATTTTTTTCTTTTTGTAGCTTTTATTAGCTCTAGAAAGAACATGATAAATCCAAGGCCAATAAACAAAAAAATTGAATAAGTTGAAAAACCAAAAACTGGCCCAATACTACATTTGAAATCTTTGCTAAAGTAACAGTCGATAATTACTGTATAGCCTGATATTACGAATAGTAGGAAAAATAATCCGATGCATGTAAGAATGACTCCTCTACTCCACCATGGCAATTTTTTTGTTAGCTTTTTTAAGCCAAAAAGAAATAATATTATTGATACAAGATATATAGTGAACTCCATATTGTTTGTTTAATGTTAAGTTTGAATCTTTTTCGCCTAACGTCCGCGTGTATGCGATGTTTGCTGGCTGTATAATATCGCACGAAGTGCGGTACAGCCAGCAAATATGGGCGAAGCGACCATCGGGAGCGTAGCCGCATACACGCTGTTAGCGGATGTAGAAAACATTTTTAGTATGAATTCTATTCGCCATTTTTATCTGTTAAAAAGAACCAGCAACGCAAACAGAATCAATGCCGCGCCAAGACATTTGTTAAGGACATTGTGAAACCTTGTATAAACAGTTCTGACTCTTTTTTGCGTGAAAAACAACGAAAGAATAGAAGCCATAACAAATGTATTGAGCGGCATGGCTACTGCCAAAAAGCCTGTCACCCAAAATGGAGAGCCGTTTGATAATACGGTTGCAAAAATACTTGCGAAAAATAGATATGCGCCAATGCTTAGAATATTTGTTAAAAAGCCAATTTTGACCGCGTGAAAAGTCGAAATATTTTTGTGCTCAAAAGAAGTAGTGTTCGCTTTTTGTGCGTCAATTTTCATGAGCAGTGTTTTTATCCCCAAATATGTCAAATAGCCAGCGCCTAGGAATTTTACTATTGTTGAAGCAATAGGCGATGTTGAGATGATGAGCGAAATTCCAAAAACTGCGAATGCAATATGAATGAAATTGCCGATTGAAAATCCCACTGCAGTCCAAATGCCTGTCTTGCGCGAGTAAACTAATGAATTGCGAATTATCAGCACAAAAAGCGGACCTGGTGTAAGCCATGCCAATATGTGTATGGTCAAAATTGTTCCTATAAATGTGAGGCTCTCCATTTTGGTTTAATAAAATTGGCGAATATCAACTTTCAAAAATGTTTTCTATTTCCGCTAACGTCCGCGCATAAACGAAGTTGTGCAGATGTATAATATGCCGAAGGCCACATCTGCACAACTTGGGCGCGGCCTCAGCCGAGCCGTTTATGCGCTGTTAGGTGATGTAGCCGAATATTCCATAACAATTATGGGAATTTCAATGCCTCTTCTTGTGACAGAATCTTTTTTTACTTTTACAAAACCGTGTTTTTCATAAAAACCTTCTGCATTGATAGTCGATTCAGCTTTGATATTTTGATGACCTTTTAGTGCAATTTGAAGTCCGTGATCTAAAAGTAATTTTCCGACTCCTTTACCGTGAAAAGCTGGATCGACAAAAACGGCAACAATTTTACCTGGAATTGCATGGCCGAAGCCAACTATTTTACCCTTTTCTTCTGCGATAAACATATCTCCTTTGTTGATGCCTTCATTATAGCCCTCTGGTGAACGGCCTTCGAGCCATGCCCCTATTTGTTTTTCGGTATAAAATTTTTTGCATGTTGTTCTAACTGCACTTGTATGAATTCTGTGCATTTCTTTAGCGTCACTAATTGTTGCCGTTTTTATTCCCATAATTGTTTATTCGGCTATTTCACTTAACGTTCCGGGCTAGCCGATGTTTGACAGCAGTACAATATGCCCGAAGGGCGACTGCTGGCAAATATGGGTGAGCGAGCAAAAATATTCACAATATTTATTTTTTTGAAAGATGTTTTCCTAAAAGATAATCTAGCTCTTCTGAAGTGATTTTTTTGCTGTAAGTGAAATAATTATGAGCTCTTTCATGAAAAGCTTCTAGCGTTCCTTTTAAGCTTAAGAGCAAATAGATAACTCCAGCCAATTGAATAATTATGATTATTCCAATTATTTCTGTCATAACTTATTTAGATTAAGATATTGTGAATATTTTTAGCAAGCGAACCGGCTAGCCCGTGTTATATGATTTACATTTTTTCCTTTGATTCCGCGTAAGCGGGATCGCTTTTTTATAGGAATAAGAATTTGATTTTTTCGTTTTGGCGAGCAA
>JAHFJU010000083.1 GCA_023245725.1 Candidatus Peregrinibacteria bacterium | reverse complement strand
AAAGTTCGTAAATTAATTTCTTTTTCAAATGACTAAGTTGCACTTCTTCAATTGCTTCATTTACAGCTGCACAATCAGATTTTTTTTCAATTCCAAAAAATCCTACATGCGATGCGCGCCCACCATGAACAACCTCTTCAACTGTCGCCGGGAAAAACGCATAAGGATTGCTAACTCGCTGAGGAACGTATCCGATCATTGTCCTATGAGAACGCTCAACGCTTGGATTTCCAAAAACAGACAGCTCACCACTTGTTGGCTCAAGCAAGCCAAGAATCAACTTCATCAATGTAGTTTTTCCTCCACCGTTTGGCCCCACAATTCCCGCATATTCCCCTTCTTTAATCTCGAAAGAAAGATTTTCAAGCACAAGAGAATTCTCGTAACTGAGTGAAAGATTGTTGGCAGAGATTACAGAATCCATAAAAATATTTTATCACAATTACTTACATTCCATCGCAGTTCGCAATGTCTGAAGATTTTTATTCATGAGTGAAATATAATCCTCACCATTATTGTTTTCGGCAGTAGTAAGCCCTTCAATAGGATTCAACACCAAAGACTGAGCACCAACTTCGTCGGCAATTGTCTGAGAAATTCTAGCAGATGAAAGAGTTTCGAATGTTACATAATGAATATTTTTCGTCTTCAAAATCGAAATTAAATTTTGCATGTCTTTAACCGATGGCTCAACATTAGGAGAAATTCCACTTATAGAAAGCGGCGTAAAAGAATACGCGCGAGCCATATACGAAAATGCATTGTGAGAAGTTGCAACATCTCTTACACGGCAATCCTTCAATCCATTTATAAAATCGTCATTCAACGCACTCAATTTTGCATGTAGAGCCTCGGCATTTTTCTCGTAACTTGAGCGATTTACAGGATCTACTGAAATTAATTTTTCAAGAACTGAATCGGCAATTTTTCGCATCAAAACAGGATCGAGCCAAAAGTGTGGATCGCCAGATTTCAGCTCAACAGAATCGGACGCTTTCAAAACAGCAATTTTATTTGTATCGAGTTCTGCCGCAATTCGAGACGCCCATAAATCGAGATCAGCGCCGTGATAAAGAAACAATTTTGAATTTGTAATATGCGAAATGTCAGACGGTGAAGGCTCAAAATCGTGAGGCTCAACACCAAACGGAATAATAGAATAAACAGACACAAAATCACCACCAATCTGCTCTGCCAAAAAAGCTTCTGGGTAAAAACTCGCCGCTATTTGAATCGAATTTGTATTAGCCTGCGGCTGAGAAGTTGAGCAACCCGAAAGAGAAAAAATGAGAGTAAAGATAATGAATAATGCCTTTTTCATGGTTGAATCATAAGTCAAAATCCTACTAATTGCAACTTTATTGCATTTCGCTCCTCTAGTCTCCCTAGTCTGCTTTGAAACATAACCTCTTTAATGGCATAGTATTTTGGTGACCACATACTACAGGGCAAAAATTGAAAAAATCGTTAGTGAAAATACAACTAATATTTCTGGGGCGCCGACTCCGGTGCAGCAACTACTTGTAAAAATTTCTGATCCGGCTGGCAAAATTTCTGAGGTAACTGTTCGCCACGGCCAACTTTACACAATTTCGAATGACGAAAAATTAACTGAAGGACAATCTGTAATTGTAAGTTCGAGCGATGGCCCTGAAGGGCTTGTATATAACGTTTATGACGTAGACCGAAGCACTCCTCTATTATTACTCTGCGGATTATTTATTGGAATCGTCGTGTGGCTCACTCGAAAACGCGGTGTCGGAGCTATTATAGGACTCGCAATCACTCTCGCTACTCTCACTTATTTGATTGTTCCACTGGTAGTAAAAGGATACAGCCCAACTTTAGTAAGTCTCGGCGGAGCATTAATTATCGCATCTACTTCACTCTTTTTGGCACATGGATTTAAAAAAACAACATTTCTGGCTTGGGTATCGACAATTGCTACATTATTAATTGCAACGGGATTGGCGGCGCTAAGTATTTATGTACTGCGAATGACAGGAAGCGCATCTGAAGAAACGCTGTATTTAACAATGGGAGGATTCGAACATATAGAATTAAAGGGGCTGTTATTAGGCGGAATGATTATCGGAACACTGGGCGTACTTGACGATGTAACAACCGCTCAAGTATCTGCGGTTGTTGAGTTGAAGAATGCAAACAAGAACATCACTAAAAAGCAGCTCATGCACCATGCCATGCAAATTGGTAAAGAGCATATTCTGGCTGTGGTCAATACTCTTATTTTGGCATATGCAGGCGGCTCTCTCCCATTATTTATAATTTTTACCGTTACGGGAGACATTCCGGTTTGGGTACTTCTTAACGGAGAAATGCTGGTAGAAGAAATTGTAAGAACGCTTGTTGGATCAATAGCATTGATACTCGCGGTTCCAATAACTACGATTCTCGCAGTTCACTACATTCACAAAATCAGCGATCCCGAATTGCTTGTTGCAGGACTTCACAAGCACTAGATGATTAGGCCGCAATTTTCCAATTGTCAAAGGGTGAGAAGCCGTTAATTTAAGTTTTTCAGTACAAATTGTATAAAATAGATAGGTAAAAAAAATAATTTCTTGCAACAATTGGCGAAGCCTTCAAGGTTATTTTCATGTTGCAGGTTTACATAAAATATTGAGAGAGTATCGTTGTGCTCAAATTTAACGCATAAATAATATGATTACATTTGATCTAAATTACTGGGCAATCCTTGGAGCAACTCTTGCTTCTATGCTCATCGGAGCACTTTGGTATTCTCCATTTTTATTCGGAGGAGTGTGGATGAAGCTAGAAAACATTACTTCGCACGACACAGAAAAAGCTAAGAAAAAAGGAATGATGCTTAATTATGCAGGCATGTTTTTTTTGGAATTCGTAAAAGCGTTCGTTCTCGCACATTTCGTAAATTTTGTTGGAGCGTTAAATTGGGACGACGGCCTAACTCTTGGAGTTCTTATATGGCTTGGATTTATTGGCACAACAAGTATGTCTCCATTTATCTGGAGCGTTAAGACAAAACCATTCATGCTTTATTTTATTGAGAATGGATACATGGCCGTTTCACTTGTTGTACAAGCGATTATTTTGACGCAGTGGTTGTAAGCAATAACTAAAAGCAACGATTACAGAGCATTTAGAACACAAAGATAATTGTAAGCTTGTGAAAAGTGGTAATAGTAAATTTATCAAATTGATAGATTACAAAGAGCTATATCGATTCAACAATTTTTGCCATTTGGCTGAGCAATTCTGTTACACGACTAAGCTCGATTTTAGTTTGCTTAGGTGAAGTTCCCCATAGAGGGTGAATCGCGCTCATCATTTTCAAAGAACCGCTCATCGACTTGAATTCCGGTTGCTGAAAATAATCGTCGATTACTGTTAAGTGATTGCCAGAAAGTTTCATGTGCATCCAACCAAGTTTTATGCAAAATGATCGAAGTTCATCTGAAATTAATGAACGATCGCCTGTCGCGCTGAATTTTTCGTCGAACTGCGAATGTCCTGTTGGGGTCGATGTCACGTGCTCAGACTTTGGCAAAATTTCAAACTTTTTGTCGCCGGAATTTTCTACTATCATTACAATTCTGTTATCCATCGTATAACTGTGACTTGTATTTATTTGAGCAAGACCTGCCTCAACTCCTCGAGTTTCCATAATCATTTCAACTTTACGCCCCTTGTATTCTCCTTTCATACGGCCACCCATCGCCCATAACTCTTTTTTTTCAACATTTTTTTGAATAGGAGTGTATGTAAAACCAAGCTCACGCGCGAAATCGGCAGTTGGATCGGTTGATGTATGTCCACCATTGCCATGGCTGCTACCAGCATTTCCGAACATATTAGACTTTCCGCCATCTCCTAGCCCACTGATTTTATTAAAAAAATCCTTTTTCTTATTTGTGACAAAATACATTAGAACCAAGAATGCGATGAATAGAATTACGTACATATCTCGTGAAAGTTAGTTGATAATATGAATGAATTAACTGCCACTGCAATTTATATATATGAATAATTATGAAAGACTAGACATGAGTGTGTTAAAAATAATCGACTCATCGCCGAAATAACGTTTTTCAGCAATGTCGGTTATGCGATTTGTTCGAGTGTCGATAAATTCGATTCTGTATCTGGCAGAAACTCCGCTGTTACGCAGCTGCACCAAGGTAAGGCGTGAAATGTTTTTCAGTGGATACTCTCGCACTTTTCCGCATAGAGAAACCAAAACCTCAGAGTCGGTAATTACTAAAAAATTACTTTTCGCAGTCAGAAGGCGTTTGAGCGCGTAAATAAATCCTACAAAAAAAAGTAGATCGAAAAGCACGCATGTATAACCAAGATAATAATTTTCGAGCGTGCGAACGGTTGAAACCGGCATGAGAATGAACATATATGCCGCTCCCGAAAATAATGCGATGGCTACAAGTTGCCATGCAATAGCAACTAGAGTGCTCGTGCTTTTGAATTTAAAAACAGCCCAGCCATTTTTTGGCGTTCCAGATTTGATGTGTTGAATTATTGTTTCGCTATTATTCATAGTTATTTTTTACACTAGATTTGTGCGGTGCTCAACAAAGGAGTTCGCCGACCACTCAGCCAAGTTAGTTTTCACACTAGATTTGTGCGGTGCTAACCCTTGAAAATTGTTTGAAGGTTTGAATCAAAGACCTTTAATGCAACGCCTAGTGTGTAGCATTTTGCGATTTCATCGGCTGCTAGTATGCCACCAACCGTGGCTAGAATGTTGCCACTGGTGGCTAGCGTGAGAGCACAAATTACGACGGTTGGCTGCCAGTTCGCGCGTGTTCGCGTGTGGCAATCAAGTCGGTGACGCGTAAGCTGCCAGTTCGCGCGTCACCATCACGTCGGTTTCGCGTGAGCTGCTCGTGCATCTGTAAACAATCACGTCGGTGGCGTGTGCGAGTTGGTGGTGCGCGGCTCGCGCGTGTGAGACCTTCACGTCGGTTGCGTGTGCAAGTTGGTGGTGCGCCTTGCACAGCGGCGCAAGGTAGTATGGATTGTGCGTTTTCGCCACGCTGAATCGTGCGGTGTGATGAATTTCTGAGGATTTGTTTTTGCAAAAATCCACTGCGCACTTTGTGCCAAATTCTTGAGAAAGAAGCCGTTTTGTGGCAACAGGAATTGTGCGTGAAATTATTTTCTCTTCGGTGAATTGCTCGACAAGTTTGTTCTGCGCTTTTTCGGCAAGTTTTGATTTTTCGCCAGCAATTTGCTCTTCTCGCTGCGCAAGAGCATTTAAAATAATGTCATCGATGTTTATGTTTTTAGATTGAAGCTCATTGAGCTTTTTCTTAACTTCGTCGCACAGAATTGGTGCAGCAATATGATTTATAAGTGGCTGTGATGTCGCTGTAGCCAACATTAATGGAGAATTCATGTCACCATGATCAAAATTATTTTCTTTTTCGCTCATCTGCCCAATTTGATATTTTTGTTCAAAATTAGCGTTATTCAGTTTGTTCACGTGAACAAAATTTGAGCCATTTCGTGGCTCAAACAAGCCATCGAGGGTATCGTCGCCGTTTGTCGAATTCGCGTTTTGTGGCGAAATTTCGACGCCAAGTTTTGAGCTCAAAATGATGTCGCGAACAAGTGTTTCAATTGTCCGAGTCGAAAGTAGTTGAACCTGAGTTGCCCAGTATGAGTCTTCTTCTATCGTGGCAATTGAAGCGATTTTAGCCAATTTGTTAACGCTAACAATACCATTTGTTAGGAGTGAAAGCAGTGTAGGCATTTGTGCGAACTTTTCGGCAAGAGAAAGCGCGCGCGACACTTGTTCTTTGCTGATTCCGGCGAGAACAGCGGCGAAGTGAAAGATCGATATAAATTTTTTCTTTTCAAACAGTCTGCGAGAATTTACCTCTGGCAAAAGTCCAACGAATTTTCGCCGCGCCTCGAGAACGCGCGAGCCGTAGCTTTTACATAGGCAGTACAACTCTGAATCAGAAAG
>JAHFJU010000082.1 GCA_023245725.1 Candidatus Peregrinibacteria bacterium | reverse complement strand
GAGAAATTCAAACGTTATCGCAGCTGATCCAGCGTACTGTGGGGTTAGTATTGTCTCGCTCAGCCACAACTTGTTTGCATCGTTTAGATCGCTCGCCTCTGCGGCAGGGTCTTTGCCGCCATCAGCGTTGCCTCCTTTCTTTATTACCGCAATCTGTCCAGTTTTTTCCTTAATCAAATTTGTAAGATCAACAGCCGATAATGTCCCTTTCATAACAGCCTTTATCGCAGCCGAAATTTCATCGAGTCGTACGGCAATCTCTGCTTCTGCAGCGGTTCCTTTTATTTTCTCACGTTGAGCCTCAACTGCGGCGAGTGCTTTTTTCAATTCTGTTTTTTGTCCTTCGGTTGGTACCATAAATATTACTTTTGACGTTTGAATAAATCCAAATATATTGTATAATTATACGATGGAAATAATAAATACACAAGAGGTGACAGACGAATTGTGTGCCAATCCAGAGGTCGCGAATTTTTTTACGCGTGAACGTATTGAACAAATAACGGTTAAAATGATCGATGCTCTTAACGAAGTTTTGGGAGACGAAAAAGTCGCCGAGGTTACGTTTCATAGTGACGATCAAATGTTTTTTGATCTTAATAACAACTGTATTCATATTGGTTTGGCTGGAATGTTACAGCGAATGATACAGACATTTTTCAGTATTTATTCAGGTGGTGGAAGCGCATACGTTTATAACGAAACGATTAACGATGTAATCGAAAATGCACTTATAGCTATTGCCGCTCATGAAGCTGGCCATAGAGTTATAGATCTTAATCCTTTAAATTGTGGAATTTCTCAAGAGGAGTGGGGACAACTTGGAATAAGCTCTTTAGCTAATTCGGTTATGGATTGCCGCGATAATGAAAGGATTAAAAAAGTTCACCCCGATTTAAAAACGCCAATGGATGCCGCATATGAATTTTGTTTTGGCCCAGGTGGAAATTTGGATTTTGGGCATTACATTGATCATCGTCTAAAACGAGGTTATCCGCTAAGAATGGGCGAGTTTGACGGCGCAATTATTCATAAATGGGCACACGGAGTGCCGTACCCAAATGCAGATTCGGTAGTGGTTGAAATGTTGAAAAAACACGGCCACATACTTGCTGAAATATCAACAAATCCTAAATTTTATCCGGGAAAAAATCCGGGCAAGCTAGAAGTAAAGGCAAAGGCAACTGCCGTTTATAGGGCAATCGCGGCGCTACATAATGGTGATTATTCAAAAGAGCTTGTTGAGCGAGATAAAGAAAATCAAAAAATTCACCAATCAATCACGCTTATTGCATTGGCAGAAAATCCTTCTTTACCGATTAACGAAGAATTTAAGAGAATTATAGAGGATAAAAAGGCAGAGTTGAGTGGGTCGCTAAAATCTGAGTTAGAAGGAGCCATTGAGTGGCAGGAGGAAGCAAAAAAAGAATATGATGCAAAGCACCCGACGGCGCCAAAAATACAAGAAAAAATACATGAAGCGATTAAAGAAACGAGTGCAGGCGAGGTTGTGCCTGTTAATGAGAAAGAAGAAAAAAATCCTCAAAAAAACGCACCGAAAGTTAATGAAAAAGAAACTATAAAAGACTACTTCGATGTGCTCGGCCCCGCGGTTCAAATTGAAACGCTTTCTACCGAACTGCGCGAATGGCTCAAAAAGTTATTTGATGAGCTGCAGAAAAAATCAGAGCAAATGCAGCAGGATCAGCTCTCAGAAATTCTAAAGGAACTTATGAAAGATCCCGAAAAACTGCTCAAAGAAATCGAAGACATTTTAAACGAAAAACTGCGACCAAATACAATTCCGGTAACGGTTCCTAGCCACAAAGACCTCGAAGGTATGGCGGGAAAAAAGCTCGCAAATCCTACTGATAATAAAAATGCAAAAATTATTCCCAGCTCAAACGGCGTTGTTCCAATTAGTAAACCGCTCACCATCGACAATCGTGAGTTTAGAGAAATAGAAGATTGGCTCGATGAAAATTTCGATATGACTGAAATGATTCGACGATGGCAGGCTGCGATTAAAATAGTTACAAAAACCGGCGATCGTTTGACAGATGAACCTACCGGGTCAATTGATTATCAGGAATATGTTGCCGATAAAAGAGACTCAGCGGCTGGTATAAAGACCAGTAGAAAATATTTTATTGATGATTCAGAGAGACAGCACCCGATGACGTTATCGCTTTTGTGGCGTACACAGAATGTAAAACTGCAAGATTCTCTTAAAATGGCATTATTCTTGCTTCGTATATATAGCGCAGCTGGAATTCGAAAATATCTTAATTTAGAGCTGATTGTTTCTCAGCATGTCGATGTAAAATCAGATGAAGAAAATCCTTCGCCGGTTCCGGTAATATTTAGTTTTAATCAAGACCCCAATGCTGACTATGAGTTGATATTAAATAATTTGAAGGCGCTGAATGGTGCCGGCGGCTCGAGTATCTCTATAGCGCAAGATGCCACGGCGCTTCGTGTGCAGCGCGAAAGGTTACTGACGAGAAGCCGAAATAATGCATTCGCAATCGAATTTTGGGACGAAGCGGCGTTTGAGGCAGGATCTGCAAATCCAATGCAGGATGTAAAAAATGAAATTGCAAAAACTCAAGAAGCACTCAGGGGAAAGGCGTTTTGTTTTGTGCTGGGTAGGCAAACTCCACTAGGAAAAAATGTAGTTGAATCTTATGGAGAGGGGCGTTTTTTGGCAGAGGCATCAACTGTAAACATGCTCAAGTACCTCGACATAGTGGTTCGTTGCATGATACAATACAAAGATAACTATTCTTTAAAAATAAAAGAAATGGTTAAAAGGGAACTCGATATTGATTTATAAAATACAAAATGAATAAATTAGAATTTTTTATGGAGTTAGCCTCGCAGGGTTTACAGGCACCGCTTGTAATATATTCGACTCAAAATGAGTATGATGAAGTTAAATCGCGCGCACATTTAAAAGCCATGAACTTGGTTATGGTTACTGTTGAAAATTTGCCCGAAGCGCTCGAATTTGCTCGATCGGCACGAAAGAATGAATTGTTTACTGGTGATCGACCAAGGCGCATTTACGCCCTTGAATCGGTTTTGTATAATAGTTTTTCAGATACGCAAAAGTACGAAGTTCTCGGCGCTTTTTTACCGATTTTCCGTTTTGATAAATAAATAATTATGGTTTTAGATTCACAAAAAAATAGTAATGTAGAAGTAGTTAAAAGTTTTAATGGTGGATCTATTAAAATTGAGAAAAAGTGGAATTTTGATTTAAACCGCGAAGTTGAGTATGTGAACGTTCGAGGAGTTAAAATTCAGAGAAGAAATCCTGAGACAGATGGTTTACCAGGATTTAATGGGACGGTAAGTGAATTTAGCGATATGACTTTTGGCGATACCGAAGCCGAATTATTACATGCAGCATTAATGAGATATAAAATCGGACATCACACCTTATTTTTAGGCGAACCGGGATTTGGTAAATCTCGTATATTGAAGTTCTTAGCTTTTTTGTTGAATATTCCTTTTTATACGGTGAGTTGCGAGAAAAACATGAAAGTTCGTGAGAATTTTCTTTTTAATAGTGCAACTGATACTAATGGCAATTTACAAACCCGACTTGGTCCTTTACCGCGATCTATGCAAGAAGGCGCTCTCTTTTTTGTTGATGAATTTCCTAATCTTGAGGCTGTAGACAGGCAAACGGTGTTAGAGCCAACCGGCAAACCTAATCACCCGACTATTGGTAGAGATGATCCACCGCGATTAACATTAAATAATTTCCCCGGAGACCATGGCGCAACTTTTACCGCACAACCCGGATGGTTTATGGTATGTGCAGGAAATACAGCCGAGGGAACAGGCTTGGGAGAAAGTAACGACGAAACAGAGCGTGAATCACGCCGTGTGCGCCCCTATTTATTGAAAAAACTGCCAAGCGGTGTACGTGCGGCGCGAGCAGCAGGGCGTTATGTAAAAGAGAAAAAAATAACTCACTCTTCAGCTTCAGTTTTTCAAGAAGAATACTTCGACGACGGTGAAGTAGATTTGACTGACGAAGTCATTTATTCAATGACTGATTTTTTTGAAGAAGTAGAACGTACTTTAAGGCATGAAGTATTATCTCAGGTACGCCAAACACCAGTTGTTCATTTTACAGAAATGTTAGATCGCGCCTTTGATCATTTTATGGCTTTTCAGGTTAATAAAGGCTCACAAGATAAAACACCCAATGAGGCAGTTCCTATTAGAATCGAAGAGCTAATGGAGTCTGCGCAGCTTGCTCTGGAGTTTTATTTTGTGAATGTTTTTAGAGAAGACGCACTTATAAAGGCTCCTGATAATAAAATTCTTGATTCTCTCGATTTGAAAAATAATATTGCCGCCAAGAATTCGTTAGCCGAACTAATGTCTTTCGAGAAAAATGACCGTGTGCCTGTACGCGAGTACATCAAATTTAGAATTATTACATTGATTCAGCAAAAACTTTTTGAAAAATCAGGTGGTGTAAATGTTACACAAAGTATTAAGGAGCGGGTTACAGAGTTACTATCTCCAAAAAAAACACAGGCTGAGATTGATGCAGAAGTAGCTAAACAACAGGCTGAAAAAGAGGCTGCTGAAAAAGCTGCTGCGGCGGCAGCAGAAGCAGACGCTATTTCGGGGCTCGACGATATACTCGGCGGATTAGAAGGAGTAATTGATGGTGCTATTGGAGATGTAGGGCAAGATGCCGCCGCTGACGCCGCGACAGAGACGCCGAGCGAGTTAAGCGAAGTAAACAAGTTGTGGCTAAAAGAAAATATACTTTTCCCACAGTACGACGAGGCGGCTGCCACAACCGTTGAGTTTCTCGATGCGAGCAAAGGCGAGGCGGTACCGACTAAACCAGCCCTCACCGCGGCGCTGCTCAAAACACTCACCAATGAACAGATCGAGTACTTTAAAGGCATGCGCAAGCCAACACTGCATATTGTGCCCGACACCACCGCTGAGAGGCTTATTACAGGCTTAAACAAACCGTGCTTTAAGACGATGAAAGGAGCTCCAACTTTCAAATACCCGGATGGCGAACCACAACAAGAAGATGCGTACGTTTCTGATTTCTACAAAAACGCACTGAGCGGAGTTGCGACTCTGAATGGGGTTACAGACGATCAGGAGAAGATAACTGGATATCATTTTGTTATCTGTGAAGGTGATACCAGCGAGGATGGAGCGGTACCAGGTGATAAAGACTATGCATGGAACAGCTCTCGAAATATGAAAAATAGCGATCGCATTGCCGCATTTGAGATGGCGCAAAAACCAACAGGAGTACAGAGCATAAACGCAGCTGGATACATACTTGCAATGGCACGATCACTGCAGCGAAAAGAACCTATAAACAGAAAAACATTCAATTTACTATACGGTGGACCAAAAGACGAACATGTCAATGATGGTAAGGTCACGTACGGCCATTGGAATTTGCAGGTGACTTTGAGCAGTGTTAATTTTGGCGGTGTTTTCAGGCATGCGTGTCTGTGTGCCGCGGTGATGGGGAAAATTGCTTAATATTGAGCATTTAGCTTTCCTGAATTCTCTGGATTTATTCAAACAGCAAAAAGGTGATTGTAACCTACGTACTATGCCAACTGAAGAACAAAAGAAACAATTAACAGAAGCACTCACCAGAGTAGCGGCGCAGCGTGAGAAAATTAAGGGTGTACCCAATGAAACAGAGATCGCTACCCGTCTCGATGCTATTTTTGAGGCAATACAGGCAGTAATGGAGGGAACGATGACCGCTGTTGATCTTTCAGAATTGATGAAACAAAAAAAAACAGAAATAGCGGCGATGAAAAAGAGTACGCCGGCAGCCGCTACCAATGGTGGCGCAGATGCCGCGGCCGAGGTGCCGACAGAGCTAAGCCAAGAAAGCATTGCGTGGTTAAACAAAGAGATACTAACCCCACAGTACGCTGAATCAGCTGCGACAACGTTTGAGTTTCT
>JAHFJU010000016.1 GCA_023245725.1 Candidatus Peregrinibacteria bacterium | reverse complement strand
CGGGCTTTATGCTGTTGTTTCTTTGCCGTCAGGTGTCTTTGCGCCGTATAGTGGAGTAAAAACGAGCGTGCTCCTATTTGATAATGAACTAGCAAAACAACGCACCGAGATTTTGTTTGTGAAAATTGAACAAGACGGCTTTGATTTAGGTGCTACCAAGCGACCAATCAATAAAAATGATTTGCCGATAGCTTTGGAAATTTTGAACAAATGGCGAACAAGCGAAAAAGTAGAAAACAAGTTTGCGGTATTTGTAGAAAAATCAAAAATTGCCGAAAACGGTGATTATAATCTTTCCGGCGACCGCTATCGTGTCGCAACCGATTACACCAATGCCAAATGGCCGATGGTAGCGTTGGGAGACGTTTGTGACGTATATCAACCTAAAACCATAACATCGAACGAAATTAAAAGTTCAGGACAATATAAAGTCTATGGAGCAAATGGAGTCATAGGCTATTTTGATGAATATAATCACGAAGAATCTGAAGTTGCTGTTACTTGTCGAGGCGCTACATGCGGATCAATAAATTACACAGAGCCAATGTCGTGGATCACTGGCAATGCGATGATTGTTAAGCCGAAAGAAAATAATCTAAACAAGATGTACTTGTTTTATTTATTAAGAAGTACTGATTTATCCTCTGTTATTTCTGGAGCGGCTCAACCACAAATAACCGGCGCAGCGTTAAAACCATTTTTAATCCCTCTCCCGCCTCTGGAAATCCAAGAGCAGATTGTGGCGGAGCTAGACGGCTACGCAGGTATCATCGCCGGCGCCAAACAAATCGCCCAAAACTGGAAACCCAAAATCGACATTGACCCGAAGTGGGAGAAGGTGAAGTTAGGGGAAATTATAAAACTATCGAGTGGTAAAGGATTGACTCAATCTAATCTAAAGGACGGTGTCTACCCAGTTTATGGAGGAAATGGCATCAATGGGTATCATAATGAATTCTTTTTAGAAAAACCGACAGTGGTTATTGGTAGGGTTGGTGCTTATTGCGGAGCAGTGCATATTACAGAACCAAAAAGCTGGGTTACTGATAACGGACTTTACGTTGTTGAGAATTTAAAAGATATTGACACAAAATATTTAGGATTTTCTTTAAAGACTCTCAATATAAATCAATTTGCTAAAACTGGTGGCCAGCCTTCAATTTCACAAAATACTGTTTATGAACTTGAAATCCCTCTTCCGCCCCTCGCTATCCAAAAACAAATTGTGGAAAAAATCGAAGCCGAGCGTGCATTGGTGGAATCTGCCAAAAAATTGATCGAAATTTATGATGTAAAGGTAAAAGAAGTAATTTCTAAATTGTGGACTAAATAATTATGTATGAAGAGGCTGAAGAAATATTTCGTTATCTCTCAATTAGAAAAAGTCAGGCGGAAAATGACTACATAGATCATTTGTGGAATGCTTTTTTAGCTTTATACGAAAACGAAACGAGCGGTCGCTCTTTTTCAATAATGCCATTTCACTTACTCTTCATGATGGCAGTGCAGTACAAGGCTTTACGAATTTCTAAACTACATAAAAAATCATGTGACCTATTTTTCTGTGGTGTTGCTGGGAGAAGTAAAAAAGAACTTTTATCAGATAGTTTGTCCGTTTTTGATATCGCACTTATAAACGAACGAACAATCCCAGAAATTTTTCAATTAATTGATCTTGAGTCCGAAAAAGTGGGTGCCATCAAGAAGTTGATTGACGATAGAAATGATCGATTAGCTCACGCAAAAGGTGGTATAGAAACCGCGCCTGATGAAAAAATCGCTTTATATATTAAAGCGTTAGAAGCAATGCAAAATAATTTTTACCCCATGAATCGACAAATGACTGATGAGATTTTAAAAGATTTAGCAAATGATGATGATATTTCACAAATCTTGGAATCGTTGCTACAAAAACACTCCTTGGACAAAAATGACTTGAACGATGTCGCTAAATTACTGCTTGAATCAAAACGACTGACTCAAATCCAATGGATACAGTTCGCTGAATACTTAATTTCGCAATTTGATTTTGACGAAGAGGCGATAAAGGCAAGTTATCCTGAGCAATTTAATTTGGGTGCTGAAACCTATTTAGATAATTCCATTTTTTTTGAGGAATTGCCGGTAACGTCATCGAACCAGATACTTGATATCGTAAAGGCACATTATCCAAACCTTGACCCATATTACGTCGCCAGCGCCTGTATTGCGGATAGGAAGCATAAATTTGACACTTTGTGGATCAATTTTAAGCCTTTTGCTGATAATCACTTTTTACAGCAAGCGAAAATAAGCTTTCATCAAAGAAGCTGGGAAATGTATATGGCTAATGTGCTTCTTGGAAGAAAACTTAGGATTTCATCTCGAGACGAAGGGCCTGATTTTACGGTTGATGAAAATATTTATCTGGAATGCATAGCGCCAACCAAGGGAGAACCCGGAAAGACAGACTCGGTTCCGCCCATGTTTGTAGCAAAGAACCCATCAGAGATAATGGTTCAAGATGTTCCTGTTGATAAGATGATTCTAAGAATAACACAGGCTCTTAAGGATAAAGCTCTTGATCAATACGAAAAATGGAAAAGTAAATCATGGTTTGGTGCAAATAAACCTTTTATTGTTGCGATAAATACAGGCGACTTGGAGTACCCTCAGGATTACTTAGGAATTCCATTGGTGGTAAAGGCTCTTTTTGGCTTGCAATACATGCAAATTTCTCAAAATGGAGACCAGGGATTTAGCTGGCGAAATGAAATCGGAAAAGGCGCTGGCGTGCCTGTGAATTACTTTGCAAACGACTCTTTTAGTTTTGTAAGTGGGGTTATTTTTTCTGACGAAACAGTGCTCAATCATCCTGAAATAATTGGCGATGATTGTATATTTGTGAATAATCCTTTTTCAGATCACCCAGTAGATGAGTTATTTGCTAGTCGATTCAAAAGCTGGTCTGCAAGATTGGATAAAGACAAAATAAGCCTAACGAAGAATTATTGATTCCCACTAATATTATTGGTGGGTATTGCTTGTTTTACCTCCTCCACAAACTCCTTCACCATAGCCGTATTATCCTTCAGCCAAATACACCAAAACAAGAATAATTCCTCAGAAAGCCGCCAAAACACCTTAAGCCACACCTCCTTTTCCGAGTCCAAAATGTTTGAAATTTGCTTAGAATCAGTCATTTCCTCCTCAGGCTGATGCTCCAAATATTCATCGACAGTCATCCTTTTCCTTACCAACCCTTTGGTTTCCGGTTCGAATCGTGCACAGGAACCCCCACCATCATTACGCTGAAAGCGGCGCTTTCAGCTTTCTGAAACCTTTAAAAAAGGTTTCAGTACTTCCAAAATATCGGTTATTCGCCTCCCGCTCTTTCACTATAGCTCGTAATTTTTTGTGTAAGGAAACCACGAGACCTTACCCTCAAAATTACTACGCGCGCTCAAGAGCGGTTTTCGAATGGTGTTTAGTATGAAATGCTGAGCTTATATAATTACTAATTTATGTGTTAAAAGATAGGTGTATATCGATAACTGAGCTTCGTCACAAAGATAACCACCAGTAACCAATCCCATCTATGAATAACGTCATCAACCTAGAATCTCGCCTTTCAGCAATTGAGTCGCGTAATAAAAAGGTTGAGCTTGATAAAAAATGGGAGGGGAGTGTGACGCGGAAAATCCTTCTTATGATATTTACATATCTTTCAGTCGCCACTTATTTCGTCGCAATTGGAGTTGCAAATCCTTGGTCAAACGCGGCCGTGCCTTCATTCGCATTTTTGCTTTCAACTCTGACTTTGCCCTTTTTCAGGCGCATTTGGGATAACCGAAATAAGTAAAATCCCAATTATATTTTCTCTTCTATTGGACAAACTCTTCACTTCCTGTGCAAGCCAGTAAGACGCGTTGCTTGTACTTTAGAAACCCTCTTGTGTTAGTTGGTTGTACTGTTTATTTTAGCCTTCTTACGAATTCAGTGAACTCTTCAATTTTAGTATTGCTAATTTGAGGTACCGATTCTTCTGCCAAAATTTCGGCACGTTCTAGTCGTTCGCTCAGTATTCTTTTTCCTGCCTCAGATAGAATGACATAGCTCACTCGTGCGTCATGTTCATTGGTCTCACGTTTTACTAGTCCGATTTTTTCCATAGGAACAAGAAGGCGGGTAACGCCCGATGCAGTAAGTCCGATTATTTCTGACAAATCGACTCTGCGCATTTTTTCACCTTCGGCTTGACTTAGATAGTAGAGAACCATAAAGTCGTTGAATCCTAGTCCGCCACCAAGGCGACCATCAAATTTTCGCATTGTTATAGACTGAAATTTCGCAAGTGCTAATATTAATTTGAGTGAATTATTTGTTGTGTTCATGCTTGAAGTGTACTTCATGCGTGCTTGACTCGTCAAGTATCGATTTCGGAGGAGAGAGCCTCGGAAATTTATTATTTCAATTTAACATCTGTTACGTTAATAGCACTTTTAAAGCAATCCATAAAATTATTTATGGGAAATGAAGAAACAAGAAGTAGTGGATTCGTTACTGAGCTAAGTTCACTCGATTGACAACAAGAATCAATAATCTCAGCAGTAGCAGGTCTACAGACAGAAAAAGGTGTATTAAAAGAAGGGATTTTTTATGATTTTTTTATTCATCCCGACGAAACCAGATGTTACAATTCCCATTATACATGGGAGAATATGCAACTTTTAAGTGGGAGGATTGATTTGAGTTTAGTTTATTCCTCAACATCCTCTCCTTCTTTTTCTGCAACTACTTCATCTACTTCGAGAGTTTCTGTCTCTTCGTTGTCTTCTTGAGTAACTGTTGCAATAAACGAAGTGAGAATCAAAGTAAGTCGGTCGAGTTTAGCGTTCAATTTATCTAGTCGGTCATTTTCGCCGCTGCCACATTTTCCGCTACCGCAACACTCTCCCTCAGATTTATTAGCGCGTGGTGAATCGAAAGATCGATCGTCGCTTCGACGTGCTTTTCCTCCTGTTGATTCGTCGTGTCCATTTGGTGAATGAGCTCCGTAACAATCGTTACAGTACACATCTTTTTTACCATTTGGTTTGAACGGAACTTCGCATTCAGAGCCACAGTCGCTGCAAACTGCATCGTATCCGCTTTTGCGTTTTGAGTCTCGTGCTCCATCTCTATCGCCGCGTTCTCCAAAACTCTTAGGAGTAAAATCGCGTGAAGAACCTCGGTCGCCTCTGTCATTGCGTTCGAATCGAGGTCGATCGCCTTGTTCAGCAGAACCTTTAAAGCATGAATGACACAATACTGGTTTTTTGCCGTTAGGTTTGAAAGGAACTTCGCAGTCAGCGTTACAATTGCTGCAAGTTGCAGGATGCATTTCTGCTGGGCCACGATCTCCGCCACGTCCTCCGCCGAAGCCACCTCGTGAACCACCGAAACCTCCGCGTGAACCGCCCGATCTGCCGCCGAAGCCGCCGCCACCTCCTCCGAATCCTCGTCCGCGTGAATTTGAATCTCTGAAATATGCCATATATGTTGTGTTAAGAGGTCGGAGTGTATGCTTTAAATCCTCATTGTGCAAGGAATAAAGCAGTATCTCAGTTATCTTTAACAATATTTTCACTCTTCACTCATCAATTTTAAAAAAAACTTTATCTCTCATAGCGACTCGGCGTATAGTGCAGAAAAATAATATTTATTTCAATAACAGGTTAAATACCATACAAAATAATATGAATAGAGCTCAGCTGACTCAGCGCGTTAGTGTTTATTTTAAGCGTAATTTTAAGGCGGATTTGCTTTCGGGAATTATCGTCGGACTTATTGCTTTGCCTTTGGCAATTGCGTTTGCCGTTGCGAGTGGAGCTCGCCCTGAACAGGGAATTTACACTTCAATAATCGCAGGGTTGGTTATTGGTACACTTTCTGGCTCTCGTTATCAAATTTCTGGCCCAACTGGTGCATTTATAGTGATTTTGCTTGGTGTGGTAAATAAATTTGGAATTGACGGTTTGCTCATCGCCGGCTTTATGGCTGGTGTTATTTTGCTCGTTCTTGGTTTGTTTAAATTTGGAACGGTGATCAAATTCATGCCGTACCCTGTGACTGTTGGTTTTACTTCTGGTATTGCAGTTATAATTTTTAGCGGGCAAATAAAGGATTTACTTGGATTGAAATTCGAACATCGTCCGAGCGATTTTGTTGAGACTGTGAAATTTGTGTATGAAGGAGTTTTGGCCGGAATAAACTCGAGCGCGGTTCTAATTGGAGCTCTTACCTTGATTGCTTTTGTTTTGTGGGGAAGGTTTGGTTCTAAGCGTTTGCCGCCGGCGCCGATTGCGCTTGCTACAGGAATTGTGACGAGTTTGATTATTGGCCGCTTCTTTAATTCAATGCCGGCGCCGGCGCTTGTTGGAGACATTCCGAGTGGGTTGCCACATTTTTCAATGTTGCATTTTGACTTTTCTACAATTAAAAAATTGATGCCATCAGCTGTAACAATAGCTATGCTTGGTGCAATTGAATCGCTTTTGTCGGCCGTTGTTGCCGACGGCATGACAGGTACTAAACATAACTCTAATCGTGAGCTCGTCGCACAAGGTGTTGGAAATATGGTATTGCCGTTTTTTGGTGGAATTCCTGCAACAGGAGCCATTGCCAGAACAGCGACAAATATTAAAAATGGTGCAAAAACACGAGTGTCTTCAATTATTCATTCTGTAACATTGCTAATCATTTTGTTAGCTGCTGGACCCTATGCCAAATTCATTCCGCTCGCTACGCTCGCGATGATTTTAATTATCGTTGCTAAAAACATGGCAGAAATTCCTCATTTTATTCACTTGCTCAAGGCTCCACGCCAAGATGTGTTCGTATTATTGGTTACATTCCTTCTAACTGTTTTCTCTGATCTTACGGTCGCGGTTGGCTCTGGTGTTGTTCTTTCTTCGTTATTGTTGGTGCAGCGAGCTAGCCACTTAACAGTCGAGCGATTGGCGACGGATCCCGAGCGACTTGGCACTGAAGGCTCAGAACGTATGCACGCTGAAACTACGTGTAATCAAAATATCGTGATGTACGAGCTTGCTGGCCCATTATTTTTTGGTGTTGCTGCAGAACTTGAAAATTCAATTCAAACTCGAAAGGGTGATCGTCTTATTTTGCGTATGAAACACGTAAATCATATGGATGCGAGTGCTATAAACATCCTCGAAAGTATTATTGATCGTGCACGAAAAAATGGTGGGCGAATATATTTGTCTACTTTACAGCCAAAAATTTATGAAAAATTAGAGAAAATCGGCATTTTTGATAGGATTGGTGGCAAAGAATTTATTACTAAATCGACCACTGAGGCGCTTGAGAAAGCCAAGAAAATCTGATATACTTAAAAGAACAAATAAAAACAAAAATTTATGGGCGAAACTCAAAAGAAATTAGAAACTCAAAAAGAAGGCAATAAACCTTCTTTTGAGGTTAAGTCACTTGCGGCACATGCCGCCTTTAATGGCGAGAAAACAGGCGAAGAAAATCTGGGTGTATTGATATCGGTTACCCGTGACGGTGGTTCAGAGCGCATCGATGCTGACTCAGCAGAGTTATTGAAAGAGTTGATTCTTCAATCTGATATAAATGGATATTTCAGTGGCGGTAAGGCGGTTAGTGCCTATGTATCTCAAATTTCGAGTGTAAAAATTGAAAATGGATTTGTGAGTTTTGCTGACAAAAATGGGGTATTTCGATTAGGTGGATTTCCGCTTCGTGCTGACTTGGTTGAAAAAATCCTTGAAAATAAAGTACACAAAAAACAGGTTGCCTCTCTATTGAAACTTCAAACTGAAATTCACGGCGAAATGCCTGAGCAGTCACAAGAGCGAAAAGAAAAAATTAGAGGATTTAAGCAGCTCGATGGCGGTAATTATGAAATTGGAAGTCTAACAAACGGAATGAAAATTCCAGAAAGTGGAAAGGATTTTCATGATCAAACAGGTGCAGGTTCAATATCATTTGCTGAGACTCGTGCTGGTACTTCTATTACAGAAAGTCATCACGCAAATTGGAGTGCTGAGAAAAACTGTTACATAGATGTTGATTCAGGTACTAAAGTTATTTTAAAAAACGGCTTTCATTACCTCATTACTCCTCAAATTGAAACTTACCAGATGCCTGATGGAAAGGTAAAAACTCGTTCTGAAATTCGCTATGAAATTGCCAAACAACAGTTCGCTGATCGCGCAGGAAGATTAATGTACTACTTCAAAAACTTTATGGATAACGTCTATAAAGAGCAGGGCGGACGAGTAATTGATGACTCAACTATCGCAAGAGTGAAGAACGATTCTGGTTATTATGCACAAAATGTTGGCTCCTTGAATTCATATACTCCCGATGGAGTTTCTGATTCTGTTTTTAGTCGTATAGACGGAATGCAATTGCCGCACGATGTAGTTGTAAAAAAACTTTCTTCAGAATCGAAAGAAGTTAAGAGACTTGCGGTTCAAATTCCAGATTTAGGCGTTTTTGAAGTCTCTTGCTCTGAGCATGTTATAAGAGTTACTGAGAATAATAACGTTGTTTGTCGTTTCGATGATCGCGAGAAAGAGGCAAGTGGCGATATGAAGAGATTTGTAAAATTCTCTGAGGCCTTGAATGTGGCTATGAATAAGGAATGGATTGAACAAAAAAATAGTGCAACTGTCTCGCCTGAAGATGCATGGAGGGCTAAGAACGTTCAAGATATTTACCTTGGTGAGTAGTTGATTATTGCATGTAAAGAAAGTAGGCTTTGGGAGTATGAAAAAATCTTCCAGGCTCGATTTATTAAGAAAAAAAATTATCACTATTGATGAACAGCTAATGATACTTTTAAGCGAGCGTCTTGAGGTTGCCGATCAAGTTGGCGAATATAAGAGGATTCACGAGTTGCCTGTTGAAGATCCACACATTGAAATGCGAAAGCGTCGTGATCGAGCTGCATTTTTACATAAACTTACAAAAACTCATACGCGCGATGTTGAGACTATTTTTCGTTCAATCATTCAGGTTTCTCGCGATGTGCAACGTCGTAGGGCATTAGCTGTTGAAATGGATTATAAAAAAAATGAGAAACTTCTGGCTCCGATCCGCATTGCGGTTATGGGTTCTCAAGGTAGTTTTAGCGAAGAGGCTGCGTTGAAATATTGCGTGCTTCATAAGATTAAGCACTGTTCTTTGTTGTATCCTGTTTCTGCAGAAGGGGTTTTGCATTTGTTAGAGGTTGAAAAGGCCGATGTTGGAATTTTTCCGATTCATAACTCGACTGGTGGCATTGTTGAAGAGAGTATTTATGCTGCAAGTGAACATAATTTTTTTATCGATGATTTATTTGGTGTAGAAGTAAGTCAATGTCTTATGGCTTTGCCAAATGTGAAAATGAAAGATATTAAAACGATTATGTCGCACCCTCAGGCTTTGGCTCAGTGTAAAGGATATTTGAAGTCTTTTTTCCCTAATGCAGAGCTTATTGAAGGTAGTGACACTGCAACTTCTGCAAAATATTTAGGTGAGAATAGTAGGCAAAAAACAATGGCCGTTATTGCTCCGGTTGGTTGTGCAAAATTGTATAATTTGAATTTATTAGAGGAGGGAATTCAGGATCAAAAAAATAACATAACTCATTTCATCGCCGCGATGATGTAATTAAATTTACTCATGAAGTCTCTCATTAAAAAACCTGTTATTGCCGTGATTGGCGCAAAAGGAAAAATGGCTAAGGAGTTTGTAAAACTTTTTAAAAAGGCAGAAATTGTGGTGCTCGAGGTAGATGTGAAAACAAAACTCACACTTGCTCAGGCTCTATCACAAGCCGATATCACGATTGTTTCTGTGCCAATTTCTGTCACGGTAGATGTACTCACTGAGGTTTTGAAATGCGCAAAACCGTCGAGTCTAGTTGCAGATCTTACTTCGATTAAATTACCAATTGAAAAGGCGTTTGTATCTTCTAATCGAACTGACATTGAAATGGTTGGGCTTCACCCGATGTTCGGGCCTTCGATGATTGCTGATATGCGTGGGCAAATTGTTGCCTATTGCCCATTTAAAACCGGTACGCTCACAAAATGGCTCACTCTATTTTTTAAATCTCATGGTGCGTTACTGAAAAAAACCAGCGCACATGAGCATGATGAATGTATGGCTGTTATTCAAGGAATTACTCATTTTTCTGCTATTGCGAGCGGAATGGCTCTTGAAAAACTTGGTGCCGACGTCAAAAAGACTAAAGCATTTGCAAGTCCCATTTATAGTCTTCGTTTGGCGATGATCGGCCGTATTTTAAGTCAGTCGCCAGAACTGTACGCCGATATTGAGATTGAAAATCCTCGTACTGTCACAGCAGTACATGCTTATATGGCTGCAATTGAAGAATTAAATTCAGCAATTACATCAAAAGACAAAAGCGCCTTTATTAAAATGTTCAACGGCGCCGCCGAGTTTCTTGGTTCTTACACAACTCAAGCACAGAAAGAGACAGATCGCATTATTCGGCTTATGCACAAGCATCTCTGATTGTTGAATCGAGGTTTATCTTTTAGTATCTCCTCTTTTATTCAATCGGCATGTCATTTATAACCAAACCGTTTTTCACTCTCAAACAGTTTGTTCTTGTATACCAATACTAATAAACATATACTTTTCACCGCATATTATTATTAACTAATCACGAACTTTTATGTTAAAGAAAGTTGCAAAAAACACTTTGGTAATTTCTATATTATCGAGTCTATCGGTTCTGTTTACGAACGTCGCATTAGCTGCTGGAAAATGTTCTATTAATGGGCAAGAGGTTCCTTGTGAAGAATTAGCTAATCAGGCGAAGGGATTTTTAGGGTGGGGTATTGGTATCATTATTTTAATGCTGATTATCGGAGTTTTTTCTACAGTATTTTGGATTATGATGCTTGTACATGCTGCAAAGCATAATGTCGATAACAAACCAATGTGGATAATATTAATGGTGTTTACTGGAATTGTTGGAGCACTAATTTACTACTTTGTTGAAAAGAGAAAATTTGACCAACAGCCAGTTGCTACTATACAAACTCCGCCTGCTACTCCACATTCTTAGGTTATGTAGTTGAATATTGTATTTTAAAAAGCTCTTCCAAAATCGGAAGAGCTTTTTTATCTTTTGATATATTTAGCGAATCGATATGTAACTCCATTTACCGTTCGCGATTTTGACTCAAAGGCTTTTTCAAAAACACTCTCATCTATTTTTGGAAAAAATGCATCGCAGCCGTGCTCGCCCTCTACTTGTGTAATGTATAAAGTATCGCAGCGGTGGTCTTGAATTGCTTGTTCATAAACATTTGCGCCGCCTATAATAAATACGTGATCGGGGTGGTGTGAGAGTGATCGCTCGAGTGCGTCTTCAATACTACTCGCCACAATGCCTCCTTTTGCTTTGTACTCGGCATCTCTAGTGAGTACAAAATTTATTCGACGTGGCAGTGGGCGATATTTCTCAGGCAATGATTCCCATGTTTTTTTGCCCATAATAACAATGTTTCTTCCGTTGCCTGTCGTCATCTTATTAAAAAAATCCAAGTCTTCAGGAATACTCCATGGAAGTCGATTTTTTACTCCGATACCATTTTTTGAGTCAATTGCTGCGATGAGTGAAAATTTCATAATTTACATTTGTTAACAATTTTCGCAATAACTCACACTTAAGCTATCGTACGCTATACAGCTACGGGGAATTTAATAAAACTATCATGTTCGTATCCTCTTAATTCGAAATCTGAGAACTGCAATTCCCAGAAAGATTTTTTTGCAATATGCAGCGTCGGAAGGTCTTTTGGCTTTCGTGCTAACTGTTTTTTAACTCCTTCAATATGATTTGAATAAATGTGTGCGTCGCCGAGTGTGTGTGTAAAAATTCCTGCTTCTAGGTTACATTCTTGAGCGATCATATGCATGAGTACTGCATAGCTTGCAATATTAAACGGAACACCAAGCGCTAAATCGGCGCTGCGCTGATAAAGTTGGCAGTCGAGTCGACCATTTACAACGTAAAATTGAAAAAGAAGGTGGCAAGGAGGAAGAGCCATTCGGTCTATATCTGCGACATTCCATGCGCTAACAATAAGTCGGCGCGAATCGGGGTTGGTCTTTATTTGATCTATTACTTGTTGAATTTGATCAACGTGAGTGCGCTCCCATGCATTGCCGTTCCAAACAAAACGCTCCCAGCTTCGCCACTGATACCCGTAAACTGGTCCAAGTTCTCCCTCTGTATTTGCCCACGCATTCCAAATTGGGGTGTGCTCTTTCAAGTTATCATTAATGTTTGTTGAGCCGCGTAAAAACCATAATAACTCCCATAAAACCGCATCGAAAAGCACTTTTTTTGTAGTCACAAGTGGAAACCCCTCTCGTAGGTCATATTTTCGCTGCATTCCGAATAGAGAAATGGTTCCCACTCCTGTTCTGTCGGTCTTTTCTTCTCCATTGTCGAGCACGTCTTGTAGTAAACTTAGGTATTGTTCCATGTTCGTATCATAAAAATCATTACCCCTAATATCCAGTAAATTGGCAAAATTGCTTGATTTAAAGCCGCAATATTGTATTATACCGTGCCAGCGCATAATAGAAAATATATGCCAGTGCATGATATTGAATTTGCTTTACTAAGTAGCCTCGAGTCACCAACGCGGCGACTTGAAAATGCCCACCTTAAAATTGGGTATTTTTTAAAAATGCTACCGCGTTATCCTCTAAATAACGAAATTGGAAATTGTAACGATGTTGGAGAGGCTTATTTATGGCAAATGGAAAAGGACAACATGAATATTCCACCGGAGCTTTGTTTCGATAAAATAAAGGATTCATTACCTGAGAAACATCGCGTGCGTATTCAGCGAATTTGGGAGTCAGTTATAGATAAACGAAATAAACTTGTTAATGGTTTAAAAGCTCTAAATTCACATTGGCATTCCGCTAATAAATTTACGGTGGAGCGCGGTTCAGAGGTAGTTGTTATGGAGTATGGAGACAAAATTCCAGAACAATATAAGAGCGCTTTGGCTGTCATGATTGATCCGAATTTACGGGAAATTTCAGACGAGAAACATGACGAGCGCGCTATTGATATGCTTGATTTGAACGATGAGATGACGCAAGGCTCAGAAGCTGATAGTTGGCGAATTCAAGACTCCAGCTTGCGAAACGCTTATTTTAGGCACGACAAGGAATATATTACTACTTTGCGTTTATATTATCAGATGCTACTTGAAAATACTGAACGCCGCGATACATCAGAAACTCGTGATGCTGGTGCTGAATATGTATTGCCAAAGGATCATTCGGCGCGAAAAGAAATTTGGAAACGCAATCGTTATCTACGTTTAATCGATGCGATTCATCAATCTGTTTCAGTTGCAAAGACTCTTCATCACCAACAGCCAACAGGAAGAATGCGTGAGTTTGAAAAGGTGCCGTATATAAATCATCCAATTGAAGTAATAGGTCTTTTTTTAAAAGATGTTATGCCGTTTGTAATTGAAAAGCGTGGGATTCAGTTTGATTTTGTTTTGATGGCTTTTATTTTGGCTTTGCACGACCTTGATGAAGATACTTCTCAATCTGTCGATCAAGTTATTGAAAAAGTGAAAGGAATCGCCGAGAAAATTGATTCTTCTGTTGACCATGATGGTGTAATAAAAAGCGGATTTGGGCTTGATAGAGACTCTGTCATTGAGCGTTATATAAAGCTTTTGTGGCCTGAAGATATTGAATTGCTGGAAGAATCTTTGAAAGTTATTTCAAAGTCGACTCCTATAACGTCTCATCAGGCGAAATTTGCTGCTAATACAGATAGATACTTCGGTGTTTCAGATCTGGCAAATATAATTCCTGTAGATATACGTGGAGATATCCCTGTTAATATTAATACTCCAGAGGAAGGTACGAATAAGACATTTAAGGAGTTTCCGCCAGAACAGTCTGAACGTGGGGGAGGGCTAAAATCAGACGATCCAAAACTAGATAAAGTCCTATTTAATTTAAGAACAATACCAGGGGTTTCTAGCAATAAAAAATCGCATCGTGAAGAGAAACGTCGTTATGCACTGATGGCGAAATTGCTTGATCGAATTCATAATTTATCTACGATGGACGGCATGTCTTACAAAAATAAATGTCGGTATTTGCGTGGAACAACTAGCCGATTGATGGCGTATTCAGTCTTAGATCATGATAGTACTAAATTTTCGCTGTTTAATATCTTGCCCGATATGTTACAGGTTTTAACGGATGAATATGAAAAATTTGCTGCGGATTCAAAAATTGGGAAGCATGATTTATATGGAGAAAAAGATGATAAATATCGAGCGCAATTGGCCGAATGGAAATCTAATTTCACGGCAGCGCCATTGCCGGAATATTGGGCTCAAGTAGAACAGGAATTTCATCGTGCCTTCAAAAAACGAAAAACTCCATCTGGTGTTCTTGGTGAAACCTCAGATGGAATTGCTGTAGTTCTTGGTTTAGAAGGTGTAGATGATTGAGGAGCGCACGTAATTTTATCGAGAAAGATGTTGTTTATTGGTTCTGGAACTTCTTTTATCGTCCAACATTTACCGATGAGCCAAACGGTTGAATTTGTATTTTAACCGTCGGGGTTACTTGTACTTGAGATGATTGTTGCTGGTTTATGATTACTGGTTGAGTCGCATTTGGCTGATACATCTGTGGAGTAGGCATTGTTACATTAACTTGAGGTTGTACTGTAACCGGCTGTGTAACTTGAGGCTGTGCGTAATTTACGTTTACGTCTGGCGTAATGTAAACATTCGAAGGAGTGATTGATACTGGTTGGTTCGTCTGAACATTTTGCTGTGGAACATTAACTTGTACGTTATTATTTACCTGAACATTTTGTGCAGGTTCAGCATTTAGAAGATCGAACACGCTTACTCCTCCAACTGCGGTTTGTACGTTTACTCCTTGCTGTTGTACTCGCACATTGTTGTTTTGATTAGGAGCGGAAACATTCACATTTTGTTGCTGCTGATTGATTCTAACCGAGTTATTGGTTTGAACATTGTTTGGTAGTAGTTGCGGAGCAACATATGTCGAAGAGTTAGTGTGTACATCTGCAACTTGTTGATTATCAACATTTACAACGCCTCGTGCCTCGGCGACTTGTTTTGAAAGAGCAATGCTTAGTCCGTATGCTGTACCTGTTTTTCCTTGATCAAGTGCTCGTTGAGCTTCTACTACACGCGCCGAGAGTTTTGCCTGTTCATCAGTAGGAAGAAGTTTAACTTTTTGTCCAAGTAGTGTTAGCGCCGACTGTGCCGCTTGCATGTTTGAGGCATCAGATGCCGAGAATCCATTTGAAGAATCAACTCCAGCAACATCTTGGTTGGGCATTATAGAAGAGAATTGAGCAAGTCTTACTCTGGTATTGTTTCCTTGTTTTGACGCAACTTCGCGAATGTCTTCACGGGCAACAATCAACTTAACAAGGTATTTTTCTTCGCTTGCAGCTGCCATGTGTACTGCGAGCTTGTTTTCTACAGATGCCTGTTCTCTCATTTTTTTCAAACTTGAGACTTGTTCATCTGCGTGTTGAGTAATGTTATCGAGAAGGGCAACTGCATCTTTTGCGTCTAGTGTTTGAGATTCAACAATGCGGCTGGCATTGCTTACATGATTGTTCATCTCAGAAAGCGTGTGTTTGAGGTTTTGTGCTTTTTCTGAATTTGTAGAAACAGGTCCTTGAGCATATGCAGTTTGAATCAACCATGCACCAGTGTCGTCAGCTGAACCAACAATTTGCCAGCTCTCACGTAAACGGCGATCTGAGAAACGAAGTTCAGTATTCACTTTTTGCTCTGTAGTAAATGCGCCTAATCCTTCAACATTTTCAGCAGCTTCTTTAATAGGATAAAGTAGTGAGCCATATGTTACGGAATCTCGGTAGCTTAATCCTGTAAAACTTGCTGTTACTGCAAAGAGTCCGAGGCCAAATGAGAAAGCAAATCGTTTAAATCCAAAACCTAATGATGGTGCCTTTTCTTGAACGTCTTCTTGTACATAACGCTCAGAGCGCTTTGTGGCGATGAGTGCGTTTAGCTTTGAATAGAAAAGTTCATCACCGCGCGCGCTCATTTGAAAGCGTGGTAGCGATGAGAGACTTTTTTCAAAGTCTTGCTCCGATAGTGGTAAATTAGTTGGATTCATGTGGTGATGTTCGGTTACTGAGGTGTTCTGTGTATTTATTGCGTAATGCTGCGATTGCTCGGGAGAGTCCTGTGCGCACTGCGCCTTCATCTTTACCGAGAACTTCTGAAATTTCGGTGTTCGAGAGGTCATTGACGAAGCGAAGCGTGAGTAGTTCACGTGTTGCTTCTGGTAGATCTGCCATGAGTGAGCCTATTTGCCCCATCATCATTTGGTGGTCGAGTGAATCGCCATAGTGTTCGGTCTGAGCTTCGAGGTTTGCGGCTAGCGTGTCGTCTAGCTGCACCACTGGCTTTATACCTGTTAGGTGATTGATGAGGTGATTATGCGCAATAGTGTAGATCCACGTTTTGAATGATCGTTTTCTGTCGTACTTCTCGAAATTTTCGAAAGCCTTAACAAATACATCGGCCGTTAGGTCTTCTGCTGTATCTCTGTCGTATCTGACTCGATACAAAATGTAGTTGTAGATCGCGTTTTTGTACTCCTCGTAGTAGCGAGTGTACTCAGCAACCGTTTCGGTGATAAGTGCCATGTAGTTGTGTTCACGTAATATGATACAAGCCTCCTAGGAATTTGTTACATTCGTCTTCAAAGTCCCTTAACAGGTAGGTTATACCCTGTTAATCGTAATTTAAACAATAAAACAGAGAAAAAGCAATAGGAGTTGGTGATATATTGCTTAGTACAGAACATAAAAAAATCCCTCATGAAAGGGATTTTATAAGTTTTTAGATTAAATTGGTTATTTCTTTGGAGAAACCAATTTTGCCACACTAGATTTTTTATGTGCAGCGTTTTTCTTATGAATAAGGTTCTTTTGAGCGACCTTATCTATTACCTGATACACAGCAGGAAGCATTTTTGATGCCTCTTCAAGTTTCTGTGCTGCAACGAGCTTTGTTATCTCCTTGATGTCTTTCTTCATCGCATCTTTGAGAACGCGATTATCGTGACGGTGCTTTTCTGATTGTCGGTAGGCCTTTTTAGCGGCGCGTTTGATTGGCATAGCCCGCATACTATAGTAGAGTGACCCCGCAAAAGTCAACACGATGTTTTTAACCTGTTATTTATGGATTTAATTCTTGCTTCTGGCAGTTTATGGCGTCGTCGCCTTTTGAAAAAACGTGGGTACACCTTTAATACAATGGTGACCGATTTTGATGAGATTAAAAAAGGGGAGAATCCTTCATATGTTGCTTTGTATAATGCTTTTGGAAAAGCGATGCAGGCAGCTAAAACTGTTCGCGAATCATTAGAGAATAAAACGAAAAAATCCAAAAAAAATGTAGCAAAAAAAATGCCAAAAACGATCGTGATAGGAGTTGATACAATCGGGGTTCTCGGTAAAAAAATCCTTGGAAAACCGAAAGATAGAGCAGATGCAAAAAAAATGCTTTTGTCGTTGTCACAAAAAGCGCATCAGGTAATTTCGGGGCTTGTTCTATGCGATGTCGGTACTGGAAAAACTGTTTCAAGTGTTGTTACTACCGACGTTGTATTTCGAAAAATTGAGAGTGATGAGTTGGAGAAATATCTCGACTCGAATCAGTGGGTTGGAAAAGCAGGGAGTTATGCGATTCAAGGACGCGCAAAGGGATTTGTTGCAAAAATTCTTGGTGACAAAACTAACATTGTGGGGCTTCCGATTGATGAGCTGGAAATCTTGCTCAAAATTATAAAAACGAATAAAATTCCCACATGAGTAAAGGTTCTTGGCTTTTCGGATTCGCCTGCGGCATTGCGGCAGGTTGGTTGTTTGCTCCAGAGAAGGGCTCCGATTTGCGAAAGAAAATTTTTGCAGCTCGAAGTAGTGGAAAATCTGGAATTAATCCTATAAAGCGCGATGTTGTAGAGGCATTAAGAGAGGTAGCAGAATCTACAAAACACATAGTCAACGACGAAATCGAACTTGTAAAAAAACTGATGAAGTCGTCTGGTCAAAAGACCGTTGCACATTCATCAACTGCTGGTGATGCAAAATCATACAAGGTAAAAACGTCTTCTTCTAAAACGTCTACTATTAAAAGAAAATCTTCAGTACGAAAGCCGAGAGCGAAGCAAGAAAAAGCAGAGTAAGAAAAATTCCAAGCGGTTTTTGAATTCTAAGTAGCCCTATATCGAAGGCGATGGTTTTAACGCGATATAGTGAGTGAAATAGTGCAGCAGAAAATAGCACGAAAAAGTAGGTTTTAGGCAGCCACCACGACAGGTCCATAGAAAATCCGTCTAAAAGTGCCCAAACATGAACAGGCAAAATAAACGCGCAGAGCATTGCGGTTCCGCTGAATGTAAACCAGAGAAATGCTTTTAGATATGCAGGTTTATTCATATGTAATTGAAAGTATGCTTTAGAGTGTGAGCGTTTTGTGGTGAGCACCCGATTATTAAATGTAGAGGATTTGTAATAAGCAGAACGAAACTCCGCAGAAAATAAGTATTAGGCCGGCGAAAAGTGCGTACTGAAGTTTTTTGGAAAGTGGTTGGGGAGTCACTTGCGTCGTTACCCACAGCCAAGTTAGCGTGTGGAGAATGCTTGCGGTAAATGTGATAATGCTTATTGTGTGAAATGAACGAGCGCGAACGAATGTGAGCGCGTCTGTCTGTATCCACATTAATGAAAAATAAACGCAGTATGCTGAAATAATCAGGCCTGATAATTCACGAAAAAAGTAGAGGAGTGTAGCTCCGTTTCTAACAATCCAGAGTGGGGAAGTTGATTGAGTTAATCGGTTATGCATGAGATTAAGGTTTATTTATTATTTTTTTGGTGACTTCTTTTGCAATGTGCAATGAGCCCATTATTTTGAGGCGCTGAAGTGCTTGCGCAGGGTCGACTCGTTTTGGACATGCAGATGAACATTCTCCTACAAAACTACATTTCCAAACTCCTTTTTCGCTAGTAATTGTATTCATTCTCTCGTTTTTGTGCTCTGCGCTTTCGTGGGAATCTTGATTGTATCGCTCGGCAAGTGCGGCGGCGGCTGGACCAATAAAGTCTTTCTCATAGCCGTAAACGGGGCATGCGCTATAGCAAATCATGCACTTAATGCATTGGCTGGTTTTCTCCAGTTTTTTTCGCTCTTTCGATGACTGCTTGTATGTACCGTCGGCAATCGCTTTTTTCTCCATGCGCTCAACGTATGGCATAGTAGATCGCATTTTTTCGAATACATCGCCAATGTCTACGATTAAATCTTTAATAACTGGAAAATTTCTGAGTGGTTCAACGAGCATCGGCTTATTTTCTTTAACAACGTCTTTTGCGTATGTCTGACACGTTAATACTGGTTTGCCATTTACAGTCATTGCGCAACTTCCGCACATTCCCATTCTGCACGACGAGCGAAAAGTTAGGCTTCCGTCTTCGTTCTCTTTAATTTTTGTTAAAAGATCGAGCACGGTCATGTCGTTTGAGAACGGTAGTTCAAAACTTTGAAAATATGGTGATGGTTGCGGTGGACTGTATCGCTTTACTAGTACACGCGTGGTTGTGGTTTCCATTTTGTGATTGTTACAGGTTTTCTCGACAGAGACATTGTGGCTTTCTGGTCTTGCAAAACGTGAGTGTGATGTAGGAATTCTTCGTCGTTTCGTTCTGTGAAGTCGCTTCGTGTGTGAGAACCTCGAGACTCTTTTCGGTCGAGCGCGCTGCGCAAAATAGCCTCTGCAATTACAAACATATTTTCAAGTTCGAGGTATCCTGTAAGTTCGGTATTGAATAGTTTTGCTTTATCGCCGAGTTCAATGTTTTTTAATTCCCGTTTTAGAGAGAGGATTTGATTCAGTCCAATAACCAGACCTTCGTGGTCTCGTTCAATGCCTGCGTGTTTTTGCATTATTTCTTGTAGTTTTGTTTTTACTGTTGCAACTGTTTTTGAGCCTGTACGTTGAAGTAGTTCTGCAATTCGGTTTTCTTCATCGGCCAATTCGCGCGCGCTCACGTGAATGAGTTTTGACGATTTGCATTCTTTTGCACATTCCAAGCCTGCGCGCGCCCCAAATACCAAACATTCCGCCAGCGAGTTTGAGCCTAATCGGTTTGCTCCGTTTATCGATACACATGCGGTTTCCCCTGCTGCAAATAATCCTTTTAATGATGACTTGGCATTAACATTAGTAGCGACACCACCCATGCTGTAGTGAACAACCGGCATTACAGGAATAGGCTCATTTATGGGATCAACTCCTGCAAAATCAAGCGACATTTCTCTTACTAAAGGCAGTTTTTCATTAATTTTTTCTTCACCAAGATGTCGAATGTCGAGGTGAACGTATTCGCCATATGGACCACTAAAACCGCGACCAGCTTTAATTTCACTCATGATTGAACGCGAAATAATATCGCGTGGACCGAGTTCCATCTTGTTTGGTAAATATCGTTCCATGAATCGTTCCCCAAGGTTGTTTAATAAATATCCGCCTTCGCCGCGCGCGCCTTCGGTAATTAAAATTCCTGTGCGCGGAAGTCCGGTTGGGTGAAACTGCACGAACTCCATATCTTTTAATTCTGCACCGGCTTTATACGCGAGAGCCATTCCGTCGCCGGTTTTTATAAGTGCGTTTGTGGTAAAACTGTAAACTTTTCCTGCGCCGCCAGTAGCCAAAATAGTGGTTTTTGCCGAAATGCTCACAAGTTCTCCTGTTTGCAAATTCATGGCAATGCAGCCAATAACTCGTGGTGTTTTTGCAGAAATATTTTCGGCTTCAGTGTGCTTTTCAGATGGCATAGCTTCGGCTCGTTTTTCGTTGTTGGTTTCGCCACCAGTGCTATCAAAATCTGTAACCAACTTTGTCACAAAATATTCATCGAGTCTTTTAATGTTCGGATATTTCAACGATCGTTCAAAGAGAGAATGGAGCATGTAAAATCCTGTTTTATCTGCCGCGTAAACTGTACGTTTTGTCGACATACCGCCGAACGCACGAACAGCAACATCGCCGTTTTCTTCACGGCTCCAAGGGCAGCCCCAATGTTCAAGTTGAATAATTTCTTTCGGTGCTTCGTTTACAAAAAACTCAACCGCGTCTTGGTCTGCTAAATAGTCGCTCCCGCGAATTGTGTCAAAACAATGTTTTTCGTGGCTGTCGTCTTCGCTCATTACTCCGGCAATGCCTCCCTCGGCCGAAACTGTGTGGCTTCGCACGGGGTACACTTTTGAGATAAGCAAAACTGAAAGCTCTGGATTCTCTTCAGCTGCGGCTATCGCAGCGCGAAGGCCAGCGCCGCCTCCTCCTATAATTGCAATGTCTGTATTAAATGAACTCACGACTTGAGTATAGACGAGGTGGAGTTTTTGACCAAATCTTACAGATATATTTCAGATCTGGTTCATAATTCTTGCTAATGATATGGCTTTTAGTAATATAAAATCATCTATATGAACAAAGGTGATTCAATAATACTTTTTGATAATAAGGATATTCGTCGGTATTGGAATGCCGATGAAGAAATATGGTATTTCTCAATAATTGATATTATTCAAGCATTAACAAAATCTTCTTCTCCTAGAAGATATTGGAGTGATCTTAAAATAAAACTGAAAAGCGAGGGGAGTCAAGTGTACGAAAAAATCGTACGGTTGAAACTTTTTGCTAATGATGGGAAAAAACGCGAAACGGATTGCTTATCAACTGAAGATTTACTTAGGCTTATTCAGTCAGTACCTTCGCCAAATGCTGAGCCATTTAAGATATGGTTAGCGAGGGTGGGTTACGAAAGAATTGAAGAAACTGAAGATCCTCAGCTATCAATTGATCGTGCTATGAAAACTTATTTAAGAAAAGGATATTCTAATGAATGGATAAATCAAAGACTCAAGAGTATAGAAGTTCGAAAGGAATTAACTGATGAATGGAATAAAAGGGGAGTTGATGGAAACTATGAATTCGCATTATTAACTGATGAAATATCTTTGGCTTGGGCTGGGTTGAGTGTGAAATCGTATAAAAAATTCAAAAACTTAAGGAAGCAAAATCTACGAGATAACATGACTAACCTTGAATTGGTTTTGAACATGCTCGCAGAGGCTACTACCAGTGAGATTTCTAAGAAAAAATTACCAAATGGATTTGTTGAAAGTATAGTAATAGCAAGACAGGGTGGTAAAGTTGCCGGTGTGGCAAGACAAGAGATAGAGAAAAAAACTGGCGAAAATGTCGTGACTCGAAAAAATGCAAAAGACATTTTAGCTGAAAAGAAATTTCATAATGAAATTGAATAAAATTGAGCGAAAAATAAAAAAGAACCGGTTGCCCAGCTCATTTTGTTGATTGTGAATGGTGTTACTTTTTTCGGCGTTTTGAGAGCATGTATGCGCCTTGTACAACTCCAAATATAACTGGATAGAGGAGTACTTCTGGTCCACTTTCTCCGCGAATTGCTGCGCCATGAAGGCCGTTTGAATTTATTGCAACTGCAGCTGATTTTGCATTTTGCGCATTGTTTCTAGTTGTTGATGATGGCGATGGTGTGCCATTTGCTGCTTCTGCTTGAGCTACCTGTGCTGCTTGGTCTGCACTTAACGCTTTTAGTTTTTTAGCGTTTGAAACTTTTGTCTGTAATCCTGAAAGTTCGTTTTGCATTTGAGCAACAACACTTGGGTCTGCTTGAATGACTTCTTCTCCTGCTGGCTGATTATTTGCCGCTGCCAACTGATTTTCAAGTGCCGCAATTCTATCGAGAGTTGATTGGTCAACGTAATCGCTGCCTCCATTGTTGTAATAGTAATTGTTTATTGTTGAAGGAGCTGGAGCTGCGGCGTTTTCTGGTTGTGAAGCGGCGACATTAACAGCAACTTCTTGGGCTTTTGCTTTACAGCTGCCATCTAATTGAAGAACTTCTGGCGCAGTACACGTCGCTTTAGGTTTGTCTCCAAGTAAAATTTTTGCAGGAGTTTGTTGTGATCCTGCTAGCATTGATTTGCTAGCTTCTAGTGGGGTTCCTGCAGTCGCTTTCGGCCCCGCGGAAAGGCGGTTACCGGCAAGTTGAGAATGCATTCCTGCACTGGCCGATACTGTGCCAGCTGGGGTTTTAACGCCGACTGCGGGAAATTGAGCTTGATTCTCATTTTTAGGTGTTATTGGCGAACATGTCCCCTCTATAAATTGTTCACCAGCTTTACATAGAGAGTTATTTACTTTTATATCAATTAATTCTGGATCAATAGAAACATCATTTACTGTCGCTTTCACTAGTTTATTTTTACATAAATTATAATCATTATTTGAGCTTTTCATACATTCCATAACATCTTTATCGAGATTATTTGATGACTCAACTTGTTGACTAGGTGCTATTGCTGCGACTCTATCTACACACGATTTTCCGTCAACACTCAAATCGAGTGATTTAGCATTACATTCTGCTTTTGTAGGTAATACACAGGTGCTTGGTCCGCCAGCGAGTGTCATATTCCGTTTGCCGCTTTGACAAGATGCGTCGTCTTTTATCATTGGCATAACAGGTGCTTCTTGTGCCACTTCTCGACAAACATAATTTCCTGGTGATACTTGTGCCCACTCAAAACCAACCAATACTCCATCTTGATTTGTAGTCGGTACACAGAGTGCTTTTACATTTATACAACTGCCTCCTTGGATTTTCCATCCATGAGTTTGCGGATCTTTTGCGTCACATAATTCAGCAGGAGTTTGTACGGGTACATCGACAGCATTTGAGATTTCACATACTCCTGTGTCTTTGTTAGGAACGCCTTTCGTTTTTCCGTCTGGCATTACACAACTGGGCGTCGCTCCAGCTACACTTCCCTTAAAAACCGCCGCTGGGCTCATCATCGAATATGCGACAACTCCTACGAGTACGAGTGCGAAAACGCCGGCTCCTGCAATAATCAATTTTTTCTTTTTTGCGTTTGGAGTTTGTGGCGAGGCTGGTTGTGTGATGAGAGAGTCCATATTTATTTTGTTAAGTTTTTGTTTTGTTGATTAAACTTTTGACTAGGCAATGTCATTTATTTGCTTCGATTTTTTTTACGAATTAAGAGGTATGCGCCTTGGGCAACACCCAAAAGTGCAGGGTATACCAATATTTCTGGTCCGCTTTCACCTCGAATTGCTGCTCCATGAAGACCATTTGCGTTCATTTGCGATTTTGCTACTCGTGTATTTTGCGCTGCCATAACGGCATTTTCTGATTGTAATGCTGAAGTTTCTTGTGTGCTGTTTGTTTTATCCGGTGTTGTTTCGAGTAGTGATTGATCAACAATCGGGTCTGCAATTTCTTTAGTAATTGGATTTTCTACCGGAACAACTATTTCGCTTTGATCGTTGAACTGATTCGCTTCAGCGGGAAAGTTAGTAGTTGCCGCTGGAGTTACAGCTGTAGTTGCCTCTTGTTCAACAATGCCTAAACTTTTATTTTTTGCTGCTTGTGCCGCAGCTGCGAATGCGGCTGCTTGAGCTTCACGATCTTTTTGTGCTTGATTAGCAATATCTGCTTGTGTGTTTTTTTCTTCGTTAGCTTTTTTAATTGCGAGTTGTTGTTCAATCGTTTGAACTCTGAAGAGTGCTTCCTCATCGGCAGTTGTTACGCCACCTGGGCCTCCTATAGCGTCATTTACTACTGCGACGTTATTATCAACTGGATCATTTTGTGTTTCTTCTTCCTTAGTTGACTCTACTATTTCTTCTGGTGAATTTTTCTTTGACTCATAGGCCGCTTGTGCGTCTGGTGAACTCCACACACATTCATTTGCATGATTTATTTTATCGCCTGCCGCTCCGCAGTCAGCAGAATTTTTTATTGCAACACATGTAAGTGCATCGCCAGTAAGTACTCCTTTTGCACCA
>JAHFJU010000081.1 GCA_023245725.1 Candidatus Peregrinibacteria bacterium | reverse complement strand
CATCTCCTTTAAAAACTTCATAATTCCCTTCATTTTCACGCACAATATATTTTTCTTGCTCTAAAGTATTAATGAGGAGCTTAATTGAAAACTCGCACTCAACTGCATTTTTTGAAACAACCAACCGTGTCATTTCAGGAAAATCATCATCAATCATCAACTTTCCTCGCATTTTCGCTTGGAGTGTTTTAACCATGCCAACATTATTTGAAGTAACTGCATGTCTTAAATTTGCAGAAAAAACATCCGCCAATTTTTGCAACTCGACTTTTCTATTTGGATGCCCCTTATAAGGCAGAGTTATACTATTAGTATTAATTAATTGTTGAGCTCCAACATGTCGGAGAGCCGCCGGAGTGCGAGGTTTACCTCTATTTAGAACTATATCTCTTGCGGAACCTCCAGGTTTTAGCTCACCTCCTTCTATGTCCAGATCACGCCGTGCTCGGGTTCCACGAATATAGTCTCCTTCAAGTTTCACATCATCACATTTTTCCAGTTCGTTGATTCTAGCTCTACATTTCAAAAGCAACCTAGATTCTCCAAATTTATGTAATTTTTTATGTGATGGAGTGTAATCTGGTTTAATATCTGACGCATACCTATCTTTTTTTTTAGGCAGTGGCAGTTTACCCTCAAGATACATTGATAATGTAAGCAAATCAGGCAGATTAAGACCATTAATATTATTTCGCGCAACTTCAAATATGCGATATATATCACTATTCTCATCTGATACATCCAGTTTTTCATCAGAATATTGTGGCTGTTTCCAGTAGATTTCACCTATTGATCTTATGCTCATTGACATAAAGTAAAAATTGGTTATAAAGCAACTTGCTGCGGAGTTTGACATGTTGTCTTGTTTTTAGCAAGCATTACAGGTGCATTTACCAAACGTTTTTAGTACAATTTGCCCATGATACAAAAATTTATAGTTATAGCGCTAGCGTTCCTTGGAACGAGCATTATTCAATGGTATGGCAATTTTACTGGAAAACTTTCGTCGAAAGGGGAGTATCTAGGCATTTCATACAACTCTCCAATTGTTCGCGCGCTCGTAACGCAGTTCGAGTATCTTTGGGTCATAATCCTCGCAAACTTTCTTTTCACTCTCATGTTCAAACTTGGTATGCCGGCGTTTAAAGGCAATTTTCTTACTTTGGCGGTTTTGTGGATTGGTATGGGACCAATTGTCGCGCTGCTTTTTAGCACTCTCATTCTTAAAGAAAAAGTCACGGTTTTTGGTGTCGTTGGTTTGTTATTAATATTAGTTGGAGGAGTTATGGTCGTTGCGCAAAATGAAATTTCTAAATTGCTAAAATAAATTGTTCTTTCTAAAAAATCCTATAAAATAAGCTACTAACTACTTTCTAGCCATTTAACTTTTTACTTCATGCGTTCAAAAATTACAGTTGTCGGTAGCGGATTTGTTGGCTCTACAGTTGCACATTACATTGCAATGCACGAACTCGGTGACGTTGTGTTGATCGATATTGCAGAAGGAATTCCCCAGGGCAAAGCGCTCGATATGTGTGAAGCAACTCCCGTAGATGGGTGGGATGTTCGCGTTACTGGTACAAACTCTTACGAAGACACCGCAAACTCAGACATTGTAGTTATTACCGCAGGGCTTCCACGAAAACCCGGAATGACTCGCGATGAACTTTTGGCTGTAAACATGGGAATCGTAAAAAATGTCAGTGAACAAATTAAGAAATTTTCACCAAATGCGATTGTAATTGTGGTTACAAATCCTCTCGATGCAATGGTTTACACTGCTTGGAAAGTTACAGGATTTCCGACGAACCGTGTTGTTGGCATGGCTGGTGTGCTTGATACTGCTCGAATGCGCTGGTTCATTGCAGATGAGTTAAAAGTCTCAGTCGAAGATGTTCAGGCTATGGTTCTTGGTGGTCACGGCGACACAATGGTTCCAGTTACTCGTTTGGCTACGGTTGGCGGAATTCCGCTTCACGATTTGCTTTCACAAGAAAAAATCGACGCGATTGTGACACGTACTCAAAATGGAGGTGCTGAAATTGTGAATTTATTAAAGATGGGGTCTGCTTATTACGCTCCTGCCGCTTCTGTAGTTGCTATGGTTGAGTCAATTTTAAAGGATAAAAAACGCATTCTGCCATGCGCTGCGTATCTCGATGGCGAGTATGGAGTAAAAGGAGTATTTATTGGTGTTCCAACTCTATTAGGCCGAAACGGTGTTGAAAAAGTAATGGAAGTTAAATTTAACGACTCAGAAAAGGCGGTATTTCAAAAGACTGTCGAACACGTTGTTGCCCTTACAGAAGAGGTTAAGGCTAAGCTCTAATTTTTTAAAAAAGCTGAGCAACATAAATTGCAATCCAATATATTTTCGCGCATGTGCGTGATTTGTTCTCAGTCTATTACTCTGTTCATCTCGCCATCACGCGAACCAATAGGAACTGGTGGCTTTAAATACGTCTCGTTTGTAGATGGTTTCATTCCTTCAACTTCGTTACTCGATTGAATGTGGTCAAGTGATTGCGACTGCAAAACCTGTTCTTTCAGCAACCTGTTTTCTGACTCAAGCGTTGTTTGTTCAATCTGATTTTCGCGCATGAGAGAGCCCTTTTCTGCATTTAAACTCATGTAAATAAAAAAATATACAGACACCGAAACCAGCATCGCAGATAATGCAATAAGCAGCATTTTTGTAGCTTTATTTACCTGTACCGAAAGAGCGGTGCGTTTATATGAATACATAATTTTTTTACCTGACGAAGTCTATCACACTACTCTGTTTTTTGAATTACCTCGATTTTTACAACAGCAGTGCCTGTTCCTACATCTTCAATCGCTGCAAAAGCAGAGCGGGAAAGGTCTACCACTCTTCCGGCAACATACGGGCCACGATCATTAACGGCAACCTCTACCGATTTTCCGTTATATTGATTTGTAACTTTTAAAATTGTTCCCATCGGCAGGTCTCTATTTGCCGCTGTTAAATGTTTAGCAGAAAGTTCTTTCGCACGATCTCCAGTAACTTTTACCTTTGAAAGTCCGTCGCCGTACCAGCTTGCAAGGCCAAAACCGATTCCTTCTTTTCGGCTTTCAGTAAAGCGATAAAGCAGTGACGCAAAATCTCCTCGTGTAATATTTTTTGTAGGATCTAAATACAGAGTTCCGTCAGCTTTTTGAAACAAAACATTATCTTTCACTGCACGACGAACATCGGTCGTGAAATCCCAATTGTCTGGAAGTTCAGTTTTAAGTTCGTATCGTAACTCAACCTCTCCTGAAAATTCATCGGCATCAAATGCCTTATATAAAGCATCAAGTGCCTGCGCAACTGTCACTTTAGCTTTTGGGGAGAACATGTTTTTTTTCACCACAAAGGCATCTAGCAGGTCATCTTCAGATGCAGCGGTGATTTCTTTAAATGCAGGATTGTTTTTTCGAATGTCTCTGAAAATTTGAGTATTAACATTATTTGGCTTTAAATTAGCCGCTTTTGCAATTGCATAAATTACATCGTCGCGTGTTACAAAAGAATTAATGCGAAAATTATTGGTTGAATCTCCCTTCATAAATCCTAATTTCGTGATGTTCCGTACGCTCTCAAAATATTTATTTTCATCAGGAATATCTTTATATGAAGGCATCGCTGGTGCTTGTTCAAGTGCCTCATTGGTAGTCTCTATAACAGGTGTCGAAGTATTTGAGTTCACATCGTCAGCAAGGGCTACAGGAACGTTCAAAACAGGTGATAGTGCGATCAGCAGAGTAGTCACGGCAAAAAAACGTTTCATACGAAATTATATTATTAATTCTTCAAACTAAGAGTAACTGCGCGGCTGTCGCCCTCGCCTGTGCTCTCGGTAACTACGTCTGTAAAATCACCACCAGTAAGAGCAAGGTGCACAATACGGCGGAAAAAAGGTGACATCGGTGGCAAAATCTGGCGTTGGCCGGTTTTGCGAAGAACCTCTACTTTCTTATGAGCAAGTGTAATAACGCTGTCTTCTTGGCGTTTTCTGTATCCATCTACATCTACAACAACAAAAATATTCTGGTTAGTTTTTTTATACAAGATAGTTTTTAAAATATGCTGCAATGCATAAGCATTTTCACCATGATACCCGATTAACAAAGCAGAATCGCTTGTATCTACATCTACACGATAAACAGTGTCGTGTCCTTCAGCTTTTTGCTCCATTGCTTCAACTGTAAAACGGCGGAATGGAATCCCCATGTTTTTGAGAAGCTCTGCAAGTGTCTCCTGAATTAATTCTTCAATTTTTTCCATAACGTGGGGATTTTACACAAATGTTGTGTGATTGGTCAATATGTCGTGGTTATGCCTTTTTATTCACTATCAATTGTTGCCCGATAGCAAAAAGTGTCGATGTTGCCCAGTATAAGCCAACACCAGCTGGCACCGAAGCCGTAAACATACCAATCATAACCGGCATAACATAAATCATCGACTTATTGGCAGCGGCAATTTCGTCTGTAACAACAGGTTTGTCATTCTTCATCTCAATAATTTTCTTCGATCCATCTTTCGCTGCTTTTTTAGCAAAAGACAGCTTCATTTGTCCGAATTGAAGACCTCCTACAATTAACGGTAACACGTATGCATTTGGCTTGGTAAGCTCCAAAATCCCCATGAAAAAAGTGTTCATGGAGTTATAGTCAAAGTTCGAAAGACTGCCATATAGAAGGTGTGAATTATCAGGATTTAATCCACTTTGAATCACATAAAAAATCGCAATCAAAAACGGGAATTGAATAAGGAGTGGAAGGCATGAGCCAAAAGGATTCACTTTATTTTCTTTCCATAACTTCATTGTTTCTTGTGCAATTTTTTCCTGATTTCCGTGAAATTCTTTTTTAATTTTCTCAAGCCGTGGTTGAAGTGCCTGCATTTTTCGCTGAGAAATAAGCGCTCGCTGAGACGGTACAAGCAAAATTAAACGAATTAGAATCGTAATAATTATTGTTGCAAAACCTAGATCGTGATACGGAATTACCGAGATAATATATACAAGTGCGTTCAAAAGCGGGCGATAAAAAACAGTTCTAAAAAAGATTCGAAGTGAGCCGGCTTGTTCTACAGTGAACTCTGGAGTTGAAATAGTTGTCGCGACTGCTGTAGTTGCAGTAGGTGTTGTTGAGGCCGATTCGGTCAGTGCTTTTGGAGTTTCTGCAAGGGGTTTTGTTGAAGTCGTCAATGTGCTCGCCGTTGCCGGTACAGTCGCTACGGGTATTGTCATTTCTATTTTATATCTTCCCGGATTCGCAAAAAGTGCGTTGTTCCAGTATTTATAGCTAATCGGCGCAGTTGCTCCAGCTGCAATTTCGGTAGAACTTAATCTTTCGCAATTCAACTTTGTTTCTGCCGTAACTGGTTGGTATGAGTTCCCGTCAAAAGCTAATACAGAAAGAGGATTTGAAGGACATTTGCTTTCTATAGTTAGAGGTTTATCACTATTATTTGTCACTTTAACAATAACTTCTTCGCCTTGAACAAAGTTTGTTTTGGTAGGAGTTAAAACAACAGGGGAGTTGGCTGTTTGTGCGACTGGTTGAACGTCTTTTTTTGTAAAAAACTGCATCGCTGTGAGCACGATAAAAAACACCAGTGCCCATTGAATAATTTTCTTTGAATTCATAAGTGGCGATAGTATAGCAGACGCTGTCATAACCACTCATCTTCTCTTGAGCACTCCATTAATCTCGCTCCTTATCACTTCAAAATCTGCAGTCTCAGCCGCCGCTTTCCCAATTATTACATAGTCAAAGTGCCTTTTTATAGCCACGATAGGGGCGTTTATAGTTTGCGCAATCGGCTCCAGCGTCGATGGCGTTTTTGGAGCAATCTGCGTCTCAGTTTCCGCCCCAAGTGCCGCCGCACCCTTCAACCAAATTCTAACGGCCTCTTTAATCCTCCTCTTAATAAGGTTGCGAATTACCGCTTTCTTAGACGTTTTCTTCGATACGATAATAGAGAACCGGTCAGTTGGGCCGTTGTTCTCAATCCTTTTAACT
>JAHFJU010000015.1:20102-25200 GCA_023245725.1 Candidatus Peregrinibacteria bacterium | reverse complement strand
CACATTACTATGATCAAAAATATTATTACCATGAATACTCATAGTCATATCTGAAATTGTTCTATCAACATCTAACAAACTTCGATTTTTTGTGCCCTTCGCACCAACAGGAATAATTGGTGCCATCAACGGTAATTTTGCAAGCGCAGTACCAATATTTAACGCTTTGCTCATTAAACTGCTAACAATGCTACTTGCAAATGTCTTAGACGCGGCACTCTGTACACCGGTCCACACAACAACGACACTTCCAATCGCAATTAGCAGTTCTTGAAGCGTAGTAATATTTGTAGGTAGAGCATTCGCGTCGATTGCAGTAAGGCTGCTAGTCGACAAAAGCGGGTCAATACCAGCGTTAGACGAAAGCGCGTCGAGCATAATGTATCCAACAGACATGGTTAGTCCGATTGTAATTGGAGCGGTAATGCTTCCTATTAATTTATCTTTAATATCGCCTGCGCCGCCGGTAAGCGTCGATAAACTTGGCAACACCAACGTCAGAGCAAAAAGCGGCGACATTACAAGCGCCAGCCAAATTACCACCAAACGTGAAGCCAAAACCAAAAACAACGCAATATATGCAATTGTGTAAACGATAAACAATATAGTATTAAAAATAATATTGAATCCAAGCTGCCCTAAATCTTTCACCCCTTCACGAATAAATTTAAGTTCTGTAGCTTTTCCATAACGAATGGCATAAACCACCGAAATATTATTTCTATCAAGCTGATTAAAGTACTGACGCGCAGAATCATTAAAGTGACTTTCTGAGTCACACCATAATTTATACACAGGAATTTCTTTAGACCGCTTTCCGCAAATTTCTTTCTCCATGTTTGCAGAAAGCCCGACAGACGAAACCGTTTTCGCCGGCAGAGCAAACACAGCGCCAGTAATAACGTTACTTACATCGAGCACCATTTTAACTCCCACGAATGAGAAGTTCACCAATATAAGCGCTATGACAAATCTCGGCATAACCGCCTTATAACCGAGCGGGGCAGGTCCACCGTCATTACCCAAACCAAGCACGTTATAAATTGCAACGGCAACTAAAATAAGTACGAAAATAATATTTACAAGATTGCGGATTTCAACCCATGCCGACAGCAAACGATCTTCCATTGGGCCACCGAAAATGAGCCCAGTATCGAGCAAACTGCCGATCATAAGAAGCACCGGCCAAAACACTGACGAAAGTGATCTGAGCAAAATATTCACATACACATTTATATTATTCAAAATGCTGGTGATGCTGCTATCTCCGGCTGCGGCATCTGCCGCGCGCGCGACCAAAGGGAGCGCGGCTGCCATAAATACAACAACTGCCGCGACAATTTTCGCACAGTAGCGTTGTATGAATATCGAAAGTGATTGAATTAGAAATTTCATTTATTTTGGTTGTTCTATATTTTGTGGCGGCGCACCAGCAGCCGAAGCTGAAGCAGAACCAGTTCCTGTGAGATCACGAACCATTTCTGAGAACGGATGACTCGTGTCTGCGCTAGATACAGCATCGTTATTTATATCTTCCCCATTCTTACCCCAAAATTCTGTTCCCGGCTGTGCATAAAGCGGAATAACATTCTTATTTATATGCTCTTTAAATTTTTCTTTTGATTGAATGTTGTATAAATTGTGAGCGGAGTTAAAGACTCCTCGAATCGTTGCCTCAGCCTCATCTACAGAATTATATCCGAGCGAAATCGCCTCTTTTTTTGTCATCTTTAAATCACCTTCGTAAAGTTCTTGTTCACCCCTCTTTAGTTTTCCTTGTTTAGGGTTTTTATTATTCTTGTTGCGTAAAGCTATTTCTTCATAGCGATCCCAATTTGCAACCATGTAAGAAGAAAGTTTTGAGTTATTCACAATCGCAGCATCGAATGCCATTCCTAAAGAAGCCCGATCCATCACATTTTGTTCAGTCGCAGATAAATGAAAAAATTCATTATATGTAAAAGGAGAAATGAGCTGACGGCCAAGCACTAATTCACCGATTCCCATATAAAACATTCCGCTTGAAAGCACGCGCTTTGCTCCATCTTTCAATTTATCGCCCCATGTTTTATTAGTGGAATCATTCCACGCATCAGCCATAGGAAAAACAACATTGGCGAGTGTCGTCACACCTCCAACAACAGAAGCCATCATACCAAAAATTCCTCCCATACCTCGCTGTAAAAATGAATTCTGCATGTAATGATTTTCAAGTTGATGAGCAAATGCTGCCGCATTCTTTTGATTATCTTCTCTCCACTCCTTCACTTTTTTTATTTCATCTTTCATCTTCTCACCCTTCACCCACTCTAATCCTTTCACATCGGCTATTTGTTCTAAATCCATCGTATTCAAAACACCTGCGCTCATAGATGCTTTTATAAAATCTTTTACTTTATCGTCGCCGTACTCCAATTTAATTGCGTACGCGAGGTATTGTTTTTGCAAAGGATCCATATAACGGACAATCTCTACCCACAATGACGACTCAAGCCCCAAACGATTAATACTTTTATTTTTTTGAACAGACTCATCTGTTTTTCCGCGTTCATTGCCACCAATTAAACGCGCAAGATCAATAAAATGCTGGTGATTTTTCATTTCTCCATTTCCCTCAATAATTGCATTCAAGCTAGGCAGTTGAGTATCTCCACGGCTATTTTTCACATCTAATACTTGAACAGCTTTTGATTCTGACGAATCTGTGTACTCAAGCGCGTAAAATTTAGTCATAAGCACATCGTTCTTTTTTTCAGTTTTATCGGCGGATTCATCGCGCCCAAATTCAGCAAAAGAATCATCGAATATTTTCTGATCACGCGTTGTACGCATTGTAGCGAGCATTGTTACAAATGGCTGATCTTCGATAATAATATCGACAAGCTCTTCAATATTTACTTGTTTTACCCGCTCCATCACGCCTAGAAAATTTTCAAATTTCAGTAATTCTTCAGAGTCCATTACTTCTGTTTTCGCAACACCGGTAGTAACGTCTTGCGTTGCCAACTGCGAATTTTGCATTTTGTATGATTGACCTACTACAGACAACATTCGCAACAGGCCTTTATCTTCAGTCTCTTCAAGTTCACGTTTCAATTCATTCAATTTTGCGCGATTTTCTTTAACCTCCTTTTCATTTGAATTTAAACGTTTCTTAATGGCTTCTATGAAAGAATTACGAAGCGTTGTTATTCTCGTCATTACAAATTCACGCTTCTGTTCGTTACCATTGTTATTTTTTAGATAATCCCACATTTTCGCTGCAACATTCATGTTTTCAGGGAGCCCTTCTGGCTTTCCAAACAGTTTTTCTCCTAATCGAGACATCGACTCGCCGAGTGACTGGTCATATTTTTGAGAAGTTTGATTTTCGCTCAACCCTGCAGTAGTAGCATCTGCGCGTTCGCGTGCAGCTTGCGGAGTTTCAGGAGTTGCTTTTTCTTCACCAGCTTGCTCCTTCATTTTTACGCCAAGCACTGCGCGAGAATCCTTATCACTCATTGGGGCGGCCATAGTCGCTGGGTCGAGCTCGGATCCGGCTGCGGCTTTTGCAATATCGCCAGCAGTATCGGTGCTTGAACCAGAAACATGACCGACGTTAGGGTCGGCCGCCGCTTTCGCGGCGGCCGCATCGAGTGCAGCTGGCTTTGGTGGCACATCTTCTTTTTGTGATTCTGTTAATGACATTTTGTTATTTATTTTTACCGAAAATTCGAACTACAAGCGTAACCAACGAATTAAAGTTTCTGCGAAAGGCTCTTCAGAAATTGTGTGTTCGGCAACATGTTTTTTCAACTCCTTTCTCAAATCGTTCACATCTACATCTTCAAGTTCAATCGCAATATTCACGCCAAGTCGAGCGTGCAAACGAATGTACAAACGTTTTACATAAGGAGGGTCATAGACGATCCAAAAAAATTTAATCGAAGGATACGCAAGTACATGTCTACCAACTTTTATGCCTTTGTTTGTAACGCAAATCGGCACTATTTCGGGAGGATTTCTGTGAGACACATAGTACGCTCCTGCGGCTACAATAAGCGCCATAGAGAATGTCCAACCGTCTGTTAAGAGACCGTAAATTATTAGTGAAACTAAAATAATTCCAGCAATAATAAACCACAGCAAAGATTTCTGATGATACGGATACTCTTGAGCAACCCACGTGAGTGAAATTACTTCTGGCGTCGCCTCTCCTATATGCTTTTGATTTTTATTCTTTTTTGTTTTCATAAAAAATGTATCACGCAATTGTACCACATTTGGCTTACCTAACCAATGCGCGAGCTACAACTACGCAATATAGACGACAAAGCGTCAACACAATTGTTTTCTAAAAAACGCGAGTTTTTAGGCGAATATATGTTCATGGTTTTTATCACTACAAAAAAAATCCCCATTTTTCAGGGGATTTTCAGGCAAACGCCAATTACTAAAAACAAGCTGGGCTTATTTTACATAAGGCAAAAGTGCCATTTCTCGAGCCAACTTAATAGCATGAGAAAGTTTTTTCTGATTTTGTAGAGTTACACCCGTGTAATAGCGGGGAACAATACGTCCATACTGAGAGATGAATTGCTTCAAGATTTGTAAGCTCTTGTAATCAATGAAGTCCACCTTTGCAGCTTTGAACGGACATTTTTTCGATGATCGTCCTGCAGTCATGAGATATTGTGGTTAGTGAGAAGTAGAAGAATTATTGAATGAACTTAATGTGATAGGATTTCGCACACTACAAGGCAGTAAGCCAATATAGAGCGAGATTTATCCTTCGAAAACGTCATCTGAGATAGGCATATCTTCGCCAGAACCCATTGAGCCATGCTCTGATTCAGCTGGTGCAGACATCATTTCAGATTCATCTGCGCCGCCTTCACCATGTGATCGTTTCTCAAGCATAATCATGTCTTGAACAACAATTTCAGTGCGGAATTTCTTAGTTCCATCAGGCATAACTTTAGAACGTGTTTTCAAATATCCTTCAACATAAATAAGTTTTCCTTTGTGAAGATAGTTTTGGCAAATTTCGCCGAGACGTGCCCAAGCAACCAATTCGTGGAATTCAGTAGATGTCATTTTACGACCATCTTTTGTTAGC
>JAHFJU010000015.1:0-20092 GCA_023245725.1 Candidatus Peregrinibacteria bacterium | reverse complement strand
CACTCGCGGTTTGTAGCAAGTCCGAATGTAACGATTGATTGACCGGCAGTTGTCTGTCTAAGCTCTGGATCGCGGGTCAAGTTACCGATCAAAATTACTTTATTTACACAACGCATAAATTTTTATAGTTAAAATTATCCAACATTAATATCTGGATTCGAAACGATTTCGTCGAGATTTTTTTCAGGTTTTGAAGGCTTTGCTTTTGCAGATGCAGCTGCACGAGCCTCAGCATCTAAATCATCTTGAGCAGTAGCTGCGTGTCTTTTAACACGAGCCTCTTCTTGCTCATCTTGTTCCTGTTTTCTTCGGTGAACCATCGTCTCTTTATATTTACCTGAAACATAGTCGTCAGGTAATGACACGATGATGTGTCGAAGTACAGTTGGGTGAAGCTTAACGTTTCCGGTAAGCTCCTTTATTGCCTCTGGCACGGCATGGAAATCAAAAATCACGTAGAAGCCACGACCCTGACGCTTTATTTTAAAAGCTAGATCGCGCTTGCCCCATGATTCTTCGTAGTCGATAGCTGTAGATGCTTCTTTGAGCATTCCACGAACTTCATCGAGCTCCTTTTCGAACTCTTTCTCGGTCAAATCACCAGATATGATGACCATGAGTTCATAAAACCTTGAATCGGTTTCTGACATAGACGCTTTGGTTATGGAATAAAGGTGAGACCTCATCGGTCTCGAAAGTGTCCATCGCTTTTACCACACGGGTAAAAGCAGCGGGTGAATAGTACCAGAAAAAAGCCTATGTGCAACCGAAAATATGGTAAAAATCCTATAACTGAATTTTCAAATACTGGCTGTTGATACCTGCCCCTAGTCGCCCATCATCAGTTACGATAGGAGTGTTATAAAACAAAGTTGCTTCACCTCCATTTTTTGCAACACGGGTAAACGTGGCGTTTTCTGGAATATTTGTGATTTTCAAAGTTGCGATAATCTGATGGGCTACACCTTGAAGCGCATTTAAATCCTTTAAACTAGCGGCATTTGTTAAAAGTTGTTCTAATGATGAATGCTCTGTTGAGTATAGATCGCGTTCGAGCGTGCCACCTGTTGCAGGTTTTTCAGGCTTTGGCGCGGAATTTTGCACTCCAAGGGTCAAAGAAGGTTCATTTTTAGGATTTTCTGGAGGTGGTAACGAGCTTAGACCATGACCAACAGAATTCGCCGCCGTAGCTTGTTGATCTGGAATTTTACCCGCTAAACCGGGTAACTTCGCCGTAGGAGCTGTAATTTTACCTGCTAAATCGCTAATAGCATCTGCATTTAAATTTTTTGCCATATTTATTTTTGTTATTTGTATTAATATAATAACATAATATGAACGATTTAACAATGCGGCTAACCGTAAAAACGCACAAGTTTTTACCTCGTAGCCATTGCCTTATCGCATATATATCGCGTTGGTCTTTCCCGGGAAGACATTTTTAAAATGATTTGGAGGAGTTGTAAATGTCGCAAATCTAAAAAAGGCGACACTATGTGTTTTTTTAGACACAATGAATTAAGAGTGGACAATATATCACCGACTAAAATCGTGATTGACCGCCATATAGCTACTTTCTCCTATAAAACCTCCTCTCTAATTCTTCAAAACTAAATTCGATTCGAGTTGGGCGGCCATGCGGGCACGTTGCGTTATTTGGAGTTACTGCAAGTTCAGAGAGAAGCGCGGACTGTTCTTGTTGCGCGAGGGGCATACCGAATTTCACAGCTGCCTTACAAGCGAGCGATTTGAGCATTCGCTCAGGCAAAGGAGTAGCGGAATTTTTTTCATCGGAGATTTCGGCAAATAAAGATTTAATAAGCGAGACGATTTCGCGGTCTTTGAAAGCCGCTGGAGCAGCTTCAACTGTAATTGAATTTCCACTCCACTGCGCAAATTCAAAACCGAGAGTTTGTAAAAAAGTCGACGCATCTTCGTATGCTGCTCGCTCATATAAAGAAAGCTCAAGCGTAAGAGGAACAAGAAATTTCTGCACCTCAAAAGTTCCATCATTCATTTTTTTCTCATATTTCACCTTAAATTTTTCGTACATTATTCGTTCATGCGCTGCATGCTGGTCTACAATAGTAAGTCCATTTGCATCGTTTACTAAAATATAGGAATTATCGAGTTGCGCTATCGGCTGCGGATTATTAAGAGCCTCAAGCCTATGTGTACGTTCTACTGAAGAAGTTAATGAATCAATATCGCGTGTTACTTTAAAAATATTTTCAGAAAAATCCAGCGCATGCTGAGTAGAAGAAAATACAGAATTATTTGCAGACAAGTTTCTTGCATCGCCTTTAAAGCCAGTGCTAAAAACACCATGCGGAGCATGACCACCAACTGATTCATTGCCTCCAAAATCGCTAGCATGTGCCGTTTCACCATGTACTGGCGCACCAGTACGCATTGAAATAGATTCCAAATACTGCGAATCGAGAGCACGCTTAACGGAAGACAAAACATCTCTATAAATACGCCCTGGTTCAACAAATTTAACATTCAGTTTTCGCGGATGTACATTCACATCAACCTCTTTGGCATCGATATCAATAAACAAAACGAACATCGGATACGTTCGTGCAGGCAAGCGCGTTCCATAAGCATCAAGCACAGCGCGAGAAACCGCAGCATCTGTAACCGAACGCCCATTCACAAACAAATATTGATGACGTTTTGAAGAGAGAGTCATTCCGGGTTTTCCAATAAATCCCTGAATATTAAGTGATGGAGTTATAAACTCAACTGGAGCACTTTCGCGAACAAATTGCGCACCGAGAATCGAACCTATTCGAGCTAAATAATCTTCAGTAGCAGGCAAATTAAGAAGCGCACGGCCGTTATGAGAAAGCGAAAAAGCACACTTTGGGTAAGCAAGAGCAGTCGTTGATAAAAGTAAAATACATTGCTGTAATTCTGTAGTTTCTGTCTTCATAAACTTTTTTCGCGCAGGAGTATTGAAGAACAAATTTCTTACAACAATTTCTGTTCCGGGAGCACAACCAATCGAGCCACTCGCTACACATAATCCACCTTGATATACAATCTCAGTCCCTATATCTGTCTCACGCTCACGTGTTTTCATTGTAACGTGAGAAACAGAAGCGATCGCCGCCAAAGCCTCTCCACGAAAGCCAAAAGAAGTAATAGCTGTAAGATCATCGAACGTAGAAATTTTACTGGTGGCATGACGCGCAAATGAAATTTGCGCGTCATCAAAACACATTCCGCTACCGTTATCACGAACAGCAATTGTTTTAAGTCCTCCAAATTCGAGCTCAACATCACACACAGTCGCACCCGCATCGAGCGAATTTTCCAATAGCTCTTTTAATACAGATGAAGGTCGTTCTACCACTTCTCCTGCGGCAATCTGACTAATAAGAGTATCTGGTAAATGATGAATTTTCACAGGAATTTATAAAGTTATTTTGAGAGTAAACAGAAGTTCTAGCTTACACTGACGGTGCTGCGTTTGCCATCTAAAAGATATGTAAATATTATTCGCTAACCGACTTCAGTTGAGACAATTTATTCAGTGCCTCAAGTGGCGTCATCGATTCGATTTTCATCTCATCGAGTTCCTTAATTACTTTATGAACTCGTGCATCGATTGGAGCAACAAACAAATCAAGCTGACTCTCGCTAACGAGTTTCTGTCGCTTATCTTGAGCCATTTTTCCGCTTACAGCTTCATCAACAATCCCCTGCTCTAAATCCTGTAAAATTTCTTTCGCCTTAGAAATAACTTCACGAGGCAAACCTGCAAGACGCGCAACTTCAACACCGTAACTCCTATTTATCGCACCGTCACAAACACGATATAAAAATATGATAGTTTCTTTTTCTTCTTTAATTTGGACACTCATATTTCGAGCATTCGGTAATTTATCGGCAACCGAAATAAGCTCATGATAATGCGTTGCAAAAAGCGTTTTTGCACCAACAACGTTATGAATATATTCGAGAATTGACCACGCCAAAGACACTCCATCGTATGTCGAAGTACCGCGACCAATTTCATCGAGAATAATCAAACTATTTGCCGTAGCATAATGCAAAATTCGTGCAGTTTCCTGCATTTCAACCATGAACGTACTTTGACCATGAACCAAATTATCACTTGCACCCACACGCGTAAAAATGCGATCAGTTAGGGGAATAATCGCAGAGCTAGCAGGAACGAAACTTCCTATATGCGCTATCAAAACTATGAGTGCCGCCTGACGAAGATATGTAGATTTTCCACCCATATTCGGTCCCGTAATCACAACGCACCGACGCTTATTAGAAAGCTCAACATCGTTTGGAATAAAGTGTTCAGAACGCAACGATTCAATGACAGGGTGCCGTCCATCTTTAATTTGTAGCGATTCACAAGCAGACACAATTTGCGGCCTCACATAGCGGTTATTTTGAGCTACCAGCGCAAGAGAAATGAGTACATCGATGTTTGCAAGAACAAAAGAATAGCTCTGCAAATCACGAGTGTGATCGTGAACCAACGCACGCAATTCAACAAAAAGTTTGTATTCAATTTCATTAGATTTCGTTTCAGCTGTGAGAATTTTTTCTTCAAGCTCTTTTAATTCGGGCGTAATAAAACGTTCACCGTTTACCGTAGTCTGCTTGCGAATATAATTCGCTGGGACCTTTGAAAGGTTGGCTTTTGTTATCTCAATAAAGTATCCAAAAACATTGTTGTACCTGATTTTTAAGGAGTTAATTCCGGTAGATGCAATTTCTTTTTGCTGAATTTCGGCGATGATAGTTTTTCCATCTCTGCTTATTTTTTTGAGTTCATCAAGTTCGGCATTGTACCCATCGCGAATCATGCCACCTTCTTTTGTTGAAAGCGGAGGCTCATCAACAAGCGCAAAAACAATCTTTTCAGAAAGAGCCACAAGAGAATTCAATTGCAAAAGATTTTTCAAAAGTTCACTAAAAAGATTTTCGTCGCGGCTTACAGGCTCTAATAATTGTTCGAATATTTTTTTCGTATTCAACGACAAACCAATCCCTAAAATATCACGCGCATTACCAGCACCTACCGACAATTTAGCGAGCAATCGCTCAATATCGAGAACGCCGTTTAAGGCCTCAGACAAGCCATCTTTTAGCAGCGGCACCTCGGCGAGTTTAGTAATAGCATCAAGCCGATTATTTATCACAATCGCATCACACGACGGATGCATAATTCTGTTTCGCAGCAAACGCCCACCCATTGCCGTCTTGGTTTTATCAAGCACAGAAAGCAACGTTCCATCTTTTGAATGATCACGCATGTTATGTACAAGCTCGAGATTTTTCAATGCAAAATCATCAACAATCAGTTCGTTCGAATGAGTATCAAGTTTTGGCGCTTTCATATGGCTCAAGTCTGATTTTTGCGTATCTGCAAGGTAAATCATGAGCAAACCTGAGGCATCTATCAAGTGTTTTTTTTCGTTAAAACCAAATACTTCAAGCGATGAAACACTAAATTGTTTCTTTAAAACGTTTTCACCACTCTCCCAAATATCATGTGGAAATACCGGCATTCGTTCGTACTGCCGTAGCGATACGGGAATATTTTTTTCACTTCTATCAACAACGCACTCAGCCGGCAAAAGCCGAGACAACTCCTCTTCAAGAAACCCTTCATTTTCGCAATCAAAAACAAGAAACTCACCAGTGGTAATATCGGCACATGCAAGCCCAAAAACACCAGACTTACCGACAGAAACAGCAACGATATAATGATTCTTTTTATCTTCAATAATATGACTATCAAATGTCGTTCCGGGAGTAATTACACGAACAACATCACGAGTCACGATTCCCGGCAAAGTGGGATCAGAAAGCTGCTCACAAACCGCAACTTTTTTCCCCACACGAGTTAGTTTTGCAATGTATCCATCGGCCGCGTGATACGGCATTCCGCACATTGGAGTTTCTTGTCTTTTCGTTAAAGTTAAATTCAAAATCCGCGAACCTTCAATAGCGTCACTTTCAAACATTTCATAAAAATCTCCAAGACGAAAAAGTATCATGCAGTCAGCATATTTTTGCTTTACTACGTCGTACTGTTTCATCATCGGGGTTCTCATTGGCTTTGGCAAAAAAGGGTAAAATATTTTGGTTGAATACTAATGACATCGGCTAACATTTTTCACGACACGATAGTAATGCATTAGAACTCTTTTATCCAGGTTCGAAGCCGATTATTTACCCAATCAATTTCGAACGGCAACTCAATTTCTTGGCCGGTAGACAAAGTATATTTTAAATTTATTCTAGGAGTTTTTGCGGTTAGTGCATCAGGATTAAATGGCAGAGAAAGACGAACCCAATGATTAAATACAAGTCCGGAAGGCTGCAAATCAAATTCGTCGGTAAGAGAACCAGTCAATTTTCGATCGTTCGTTTTATTTATAGATATTTTCGTATTCTCATTTACGGAGTCAGCAGGAATTTCTAGGCGAATTCCCTCAAACTCAATTACCGAATTTTGAGCTGCCTCTACGAGAAAAGTATTGTTTGGTAACTCTTCAGGAATCTGCTTGATCGAATTCAGATAAGACCAAACGCCAAACGCAATAAGGCCTGAAGCCAATAAAAACACCAAGAGTGATTTTAATAATCGATTCACGTCTTAATAGTAACCCTATTGGCAAATTCGTCAATTGCAGCGGCCCTGAATTTAGTTAAATAACTGCAGATGATGAACGATAGTGAATACTACCCATTAGCGACTTTCATCATTTCGAGCGAAATATTGGCAATCGGCGCAAATATATAATTTAGAATAGATTTTCGTTGAGCAAGATCTCAAATTTGATGTACCATTCGGGCGAAAAATATTCGTTTGCCGATGTAGCTCAGTTGGTAGAGCAGTCCCTTCGTAAGGGAAAGGTCGGAGGTTCGATTCCTCTCATCGGCTCCAAAATAAGCTCTACCTATAGCCGTATAGCGTATATATTTTGTAGTTCTTTCCCGGGAAGACATTTTTGCAATGATTATTTGCAATTGTAAACTCGACAGAATCAGAGAGCATTGCAATTTGGCAAATCAGCCAAAAAAACTCCTAATAAAACCTAGTCAAACCGATAACAACGCCTTGTACTTCAAGCGAAGTAGTCGGAACGATGTCGGAATATTCAGGATTTTCGGCGCGTAAATACGGCTTTCCATCTTTTTTTACAAATCGCTTGATAGTAACTCCACCGTCGACTAATGCGGCAACTATATCTTTTTCACGTGGTGATTTTTTTGAATCAACAATCACATGATCGCCTTCAAAAATTCCGGCATCGATCATCGAATTTCCTGTTACTCTAAGCACAAAAACTCCTTCAGAATTCTTAATTCGTGGGTTTTCGACATTAACCCAACTTTCAACACTTTCTTCGGTAATCACAGGCCCACCGGCAGGAATTGCACCTAGCACCGGCACGCGAAACACATCTGAGTGAAGCCTATCTGCAACAGAAGGCAAAAGTTTAATCGAACGAGGCGTATCTCCTTTCTCTATCGCTCCTTTTTGAGTTAATGACTGTACGCAGTGAACCACAAATCCGTCTGACTTTAATTTCATAAACTCTCTCATTTCTCTAACAGTAGGCGAACTACCGTTTTCAAGCTGATACTCCTCTATAAATGCAAGCAGATTCTGCTCTTTTGGTGTCAACTGAGCATCTTTTAGTTTCTTCATAAGAGTAATATTATGTATGTATGTACGCACATTGTATATATGCGGGCACTCATAGTCAATACTGTTCCCGATAATTGTGGAAGATAAATTGCCAAAAACCGAATTGCTACTGTAAATTTGCCCTCATGAATGAAACTGCAAAAAAATTATTAGATACAGAACTAGCAGAGGCAGAAACCCAGTGGAAAACACGAGAAAACGACATTAATACAATTGAAAAAATTGGCACTTTGGCCCAACAAACTCGAGGGCGAATCGTTATTATCGATGTACTTGGCATTCTCGCAACTGAATCAGCGAAAGTACAAAAACTGGTTGATTTTCACGCAGCACGGCGAGCTAAAACAGTACATGGTGAATTTTGCCTACCGAGAAAGGGCGCGAGAGAATTTGTTACAGGATTGAGACAACAAAATCAGGTAAAAATCATCACCCCACAAAATGATGAATTAGTAGACCAATTAAAAAAATACGGAATTGTAAATAACGAAGACACTTTTGAAGGAATTTACCCTCCACTTATTAGGCCAGATCGGCTTCAAGAAATACTAAAAGAGACTAAAACTCCGTGGGAATTATCTGTTCTTCACACTCAAAATACCGGCAGATTCACAATGCCAAACGGAGGAACATACGTAAGTTCGAAGGCATGGAATCTAGGAGAAGTAGGACTTACTGTATGGAAAGACAATGCTGGGCTTTTGACACTAGCGGAAGCACTCTCAAAAGGCCAAACCGCTTACATAAGGCCTGAAAGTCACGCCGCATAATAACTTTACAATAATTCGGCAACCTCATCACTCAGCACAAAATTCGCCACAACATTTGTAACTTCTTCTTCGGCATCGATTAAATCCATTATTAAAAGGAGTTTTTTTGCTGTATCGATGTCGGTTATTTCGACAGTCGTAGTTGGCGTAAAAGTAAGACGCGGAGCGCCAACAGTAAATTTTTTCTCAATTAATTTTTTGCGAACTTCGGCACATTCATTTGGAGCAGTAAAAACAGTAAAATCCTCTTCTCCTTCAACCAAATCGTGAGCACCAGAGTCGATAATGTCGAGTTCATCGGCGTCGTGAGAATCTTGCCCTTCGCCTCGCGGATTAACATGTAATTCGCCCTTTCTTTCAAACATAAAACTAGCCGCGCCACTCGAAGCGAGGCTTCCGCCGTGCTCGGTAATAGCGGCACGAACCGCTTGAACAGAACGATTTCGATTATCGGTTAGCACTTCAATTAGTACGGCCACGCCAGATGTAGCAAATCCTTCATATATTATTTCTTCAAAAATCGCAGCGTCTTTCGACTGACCAGTTCCTTTTTTAATTGCCCGATCAATATTTTCGCGTGGAACATTATCGGCACGCGCATTATCGATTGCACTTCGCAACCCCGGATTTGTTTCAGCATCGCCACCACCTTGTCGCGCTGTCATTTCTACCAAACGTGCATGACGTGTGAAAATTTTTCCGCGCTTTACATCGGTCGCGCCTTTTTTCAGTTTAATTTGTGCCCAATGTGAATGACGTGCCATATCGAAAAGGAGTATATAACAAAAAAATACTTTGAAAAATACTTAGTCGTGCGACCTAAGCGGCAGATATTTCAGTTGCCAAATAACGGCAGACTGAATGGGTATTTTAGCGACCTAAAGAGTTAGGGACACAACTTTGCGGAATTCTTTATCTATCAATTCAAAACCTTAAACGCATGAATTGTTCTAAGATTACCTCGGGTAGCAATAGGATTTTCTAAAAATCGATTTGGAATAAACAACGTAACTCCATTATTTGAACGGGCAAATACACCGCAATTATTATCGTCAGAAGTGATAGGTGTATTGCTAAGTAATCCACTATTTAATGAATTAGACACGCCATAGCGCCACTTCCCCTCTAAAATCACAGCCATTATTTCAAGTGTTAACCCAAAACTTGGATCAATTTCTATTCCTTCTGGAATTTCATATGCTTGAGGCGCATCAGAATTCGACAAAGGAGCATTCAACACAGAAGAAACGGCAAGAGAAAGCGCAGATGGCTGTTGCTCAGCATTTGGCTCATCGAGTAAAATAGCTTGAGTATCTGGAACCCCACCACTCAATTCGGGTTCAACAGGCTCATGAATAACACGGTATGCTAGTATTGTACGCGGCGGAAAGACCTCATCTAACCTGGGTAAATTTTTAGCGGGTGTAAATGCTGTAACCCCATTCGGCGATCTAAAAAAGAATCCTCCATTTTTTGGGTCTATAATGGTACCCCAAATTAATCCATCGCCATCTTTCGGTAATCCTAGAACTTTATACTCGCGAGTATCAGAATTGCCAGATTCAATACAAACAAGCTCTACTCGTAATTGCGAATTAATATCATATTCCAAACCCCGAGGTTTAGTAGGTACTGGCTTGGCATCTCTATCTGCATAATCTAATGTTCTAGTTCCTGACATATCAATAATGTTTAGTGATAGATAATTTTGGAGTGCTGCGCCTAAGTTTCGCACTTGTGCCTCGCTCCAGTTTACTAGATTAACATAGATATATAATTCCGTCAATAGCGGCAGTTTACAACTGACCTAAATCATTGCAAAAATGTCTTCCCGGGAAAGAACTACAAAATAGATAACGAATACAACAATAGCCGAATTTAAGAAACGCTAACGAAATTCGACCGTCAAAATGAGCACAGCAATTTTCAGTACGTATGACCCGCGTACTCAAACCACTCCAACTCATTTGAGTTTTGACCACGTTTTTGATATACTGATCTAATATAAAAAACAAAAATAAAACAATGGCAACAAAATCTCAACAAAAAAACGACGAACACGCGCTTCACGGCATTCACAAAGGTCTTTCTGCCCTTGTAGTTGCGGTATTTGTAGTAGGTGCAATCGGCGTATCGGTAACAACATCGAAGGCCTCTCAAAGTTTTGAAACAAGCATACTTACACTCAATCAAACTCAAGCAAAAAGAAAAGTCCTAAATTACCTCCTCTCAAAAAGTGCAAACCAACCAGCCGACCCAGCTGTCATAAAATGCAGCGATGTTTCTTTCGATAGCGCGACATACAAAGGCGAATTTATATCAAACTCAATAGCGTTCGACGCACAAAAAAATCAGCAAATAAAAGTTTCTATATACCTAAAAAACACTGGAACAACCCCATGGATAGGCGATTCAAGCGGCTGTAGCGGTAAGCCATTAATGCGACTTGGAACAGCAAAATCACACGATCACAAAAGCGCTTTTTACACCGCACAAGACCAAGCATGGAGAGGGGCGAACCGAATATCAATGAAAGAACCACGAGTAGAACCAAACGGAATCGCAACGTTCACATTTGTTATGAGCGTCCCAAAATCCGACGATATTTATAAAGAATACCTTCAACCTGTAGTCGAGGGCGTAAAGTGGATTGAAGAGCCAGAATCGACTCAATCAATTTACTTGCGAACAGGAGCAATTACCGACGACCTCACACGAAAATCATTTTTATTGGGGTACTCAGGCGCCGCCTCGTCACTTGACCTTACAAAACCGCTTCTTGTAGACGTAAACCTTACATCTCAACATACAATAGTAAAATTAGGAGACACCGTTTTACGAGACTACAATGTTTCAACAGGAGCCTACAACACACCAACTCCTCCCGGAAGATTTAAAATTACAAAAAAAGAAACTTTACGAATAGGAATGAAAGCGCCGCATTACCGCATGCCTAACTTTCAATTATTAACATCAAGCGGCGTAGGATTTCATGCACTTCCATATCTTGAAAATGACTCCGGACTATTTTGGACAGAAGCTCTAAACCACATTGGCAAGCGTGTTTCTCACGGTTGCGTACGTCTTTTACCAACCGATGCAGAAGATTTATTTGGAATTACAGAAGTAGGCACACCTGTGGTTATCCATTATTGAAGAACCTCTGAAAAACATTTTTCAGCCGAAATTTACCGCAATACCTTATATAAAATAATAAGTTTGACTTTTAGCAAGTCTTGTCGTAGCATAAGCCGCTTAACAAAGGCCTATGAAACGATTATTCATTTTGTCACTAGTCATCTTATCTCTCGCACTTGCGGCTGTTACAACTGCTCAGGCACAAGGTACCGATGCAACAAACGCCCCTGTTCTGCGCCAAAACGAGCATACACTAGGCAAACCTGCTGCAAAAATCACATTCATGGTATTTGACGATACGCAGTGCGAATTTTGTAAAGAGCTACATAACGTGCTTAAAATCCTTCAAAAAAAATACCCGAACGATCTTAAAATTGCCTATAGAAATTTTCCAATTTCGAGCATTCACGAGTTTTCATATAAAGAGGCAAAAGCACTAGAATGTGTAAATGTTATTGGCGGCAACGATGCGTTTTTGAACCTTCTCGACCAGTTATACGCAAACACCGATTACAATAATCCGGATTATTTACCTAGACCAGAAACCGCACTATATAATCGTCCACGCCATATGAGATGGTTAATGCGCCACTCAAGAAATATCGGAATTTTGAGAACCAAACTTTCTAAGTGCGTAAGCCAAAATACCACAAAAGCGAAAGTAGATTCAGACATTGAAGAAGGAGTTAGAGCGGGAATTATGGGAACTCCGACAACATTCGTTTATACAGGAAATCACTTTCAACTTCGCATAGAAGGCGCTCAACCTCAGTCAGTGTTTGAGACAATAATTACAACGTTGCTCGCACAGTAGATAATTGGTAGTATCCCTGTCACGTGAATACTTCAAATTCTCAAGAACATCCTCTTTTGCAAGGGCTAAATGAACGGCAGCAGCAAGCGGTTATTACGACCGAGGGGCCTGTTCTTGTTATTGCCGGCGCAGGTTCGGGGAAAACGCGTGCTCTTACTCACAGAGTTGCTTATTTAATGACTGAACTGGCAATTCCCGGAGAAAATATTTTGGCTGTAACATTTACAAATAAAGCAGCTCAAGAAATGCGTGATCGTATTACGAAACTTGTACCGGCGAATTTGGCTGGCAGTAGGGGTAATATGGGGTTTGGCGGGCCGTCGCAGTTGCCGACAATCGGTACTTTTCACTCTGTCTGTGTGCGAATTTTACGAAAGCACATTCACCTTCTTAATTTTGAAAATCAGTTCACAATTTACGACACCGCCGATCAATTAATTTTGATGAAGCATTTATTAGAGGATTTAAAAATGAACGAAAAGGAGTTGAACCCAAAAGCGGTTCTTGCGCAAATTAGCAATGCGAAAAACAAGCTCATTACTCCACGAGAATTTGAGGCGCATTATGCGGATTCATACTTTGGAGAAAAGGTTGCACGATTATATGGACCATACCAAGAACGGCTTCAGAAAAACAACGCCGTCGATTTTGACGATATTCTTAGTCGAACAATTCAGTTGTTTCAAGAGCACCCTGAAGTACTTAAATTTTATCAGGAAAAATTTTATTACATTCACGTTGACGAGTATCAAGACACCAACCATTCGCAGTACATGATTACTGCCATGCTTGCAAAACAGCACCGAAATTTGTACGCGATTGGAGATCATGATCAATCAATTTACAGCTGGCGCGGTGCAAATATTCAAAATATTTTAGACTTTGAAAAAGAGTATCCCGATGCGAAAATTATAACGCTCGACCAAAACTACCGTTCGACACAGCAAATATTAAACGTGGCCCAATCGGTCATTATAAAAAACACTCAGCGAAAAGATAAAAGCCTATGGACTAACAAAACCACGGGCTCTCTCACACGGCTTTGCGTAGCCGAAAACGAGCGTCACGAGGGCGAAATTGTAGCACAAGAAATTCAGAAAGAAATTAAGCAACAAGAATCTCCAACTTATAAACAGTTCGTTATTTTATACAGAACAAATGCTCAGTCACGTTCGCTCGAAGAAGTTTTTATGCGCAATGGAATCCCGTACAAAATTATTGGTGGCATTCGTTTTTACGAGCGAAAAGAAATTAAAGATATTCTTGCGTACTTGAAGTTGATTTCGAATCCGGCAGACTCGGTAAGTTTACTAAGAATTGTGAATACACCACAGCGATCAATCGGGCCAAAAACACTAGAGGTAATTCAGGCTCACGCATTTGCGCGCAACTGCACGTTGCTCGAAGCAATGATGTACGCAGAAGAAATTCCCGATTTAAGCGACTCGAAAAAGCTGAGCGTAGTGAAATTTGCGCGCATGATTTATGGCTTACAAAAGAGCAACAAAGAGGTTCATGCGTCTGCTCTCATAAAGTACGTTCTCGACGAAACCGGATACAAAATGTTTATAAACGACGGCAGTGTAGAAGCAGAGTCTCGACTAGAAAATATCGCCGAACTTGTGAGTGTCGCGTCTAAGTACGACAAATTTCCTCCGGGAATTTCGCTAACTATTTTCTTAGAAGAAGTTGCGCTCATCGCCGATATCGATTCAATGGACCAGCAAGAAAACGCCGTTACTTTAATGACGGTGCACGCTGCAAAAGGCCTTGAATTTCCATGGGTTTTTATCTGCGGACTCGAAGAAGGGCTTATGCCTCACAGCCGCGCGCTGCTCTCTCCAGAAGAACTTGAAGAAGAACGACGACTATTTTACGTTGCATGCACGCGCGCGGAAGAACGATTGTTCCTGCTCTACACGCGAAACAGAATGATATACGGAGACTTCAAGGAATCAGTTCCATCACAGTTCATATCAGACATACCCGAGAATCTTCTTGAAAAAGCTGAAGAACAATACGGCTCGCGTCGCTCAATGTTGTTCGGAAATCTTGGCATGCGTCGCACTCAAGCGGGTGTATCGACAGGCTTTGGCAACAGACAAATTCCAAGTGAGGCAACCAGATCACCGACTGGTTTTGCCACGGCAAAAAGCCTCGGACGAAGTACAGATGGAAACCAAAACTCAAGAATAGGCACTAATGGCGCGAACTTGGACACAGGTGAAGAAGAAAATTCGACTGCTGTCGAATTTCTCGATGGCGATCGCGTTAATCATAAACTCTTCGGCGACGGAATTGTTGTAAGCGCAACTGGCGGAGTTGTAACGGTCGCATTTAAAGATCCAAAAATCGGTATAAAAAAGCTGGCCGTATCGGTGGCTCCCCTCGAAAAAATATGATAGATTTTAGCCCATGATTCACAATACAAAAAATCGCAATTACGCACTTATTCCTGTATTAATTTTGACGTTTGCACTCGGCTATTATTCAGCAAAACTTGGACCAAATTCAAATTCGCCATCAATCATAACCGGGGCATATCAGCAATCGCAAACAGAGCCATCAAATATCAGCATTCCGTACATCGACGACGTTTATAAAATCCTTCAGGAAAAATATATAGACACAGATAAATTGAAGCTAGAAGACATGCAAAATTCAGCTTTAAAAGGATTCGTTCGTGGCATAGGAGACCCATATACCGCATACATGCCACCTGAAGAATCTAAAGAATTTGAAATTGATTTAGATGGAGAACTCGAAGGAATTGGAGCTGTTCTTGAACAAAGAAACGACATGATTGTAGTTGTTTCAGCTGTGAAGGATTCTCCTGCAAAAAAGGCGGGGCTCGTTAGCGGCGATGTTGTTTATAAAATAGATGGTGTCTCAACTGCAAAAACATCACTTCAAGATGCAGTAAAAAAAATTCGCGGTAAAAAAGGAACAGAGTTAAAACTAACGCTTCTTCGCAAAGGAGAGCCAAAACCAGTTGAAGTTACTCTTATTCGCGATGCAATTCATATAGACAGTATTGAAACAGAATCTCGCAACGGAATTTTACATGTAACGATAAATCAATTCGGCCAAAGCACAAAGAAAGAATTCGATAACGTCGTACAAAAAGCACTACTCGAAAAACCACGCGGAATGATTATAGATGTTCGTGGAAACGGCGGAGGATTTTTAGACAGCTCAGTAGATATCATCGGCGAATTTATGAAAAAAGGAACAATGATCTCACGAATAAAATCACGAGATCCTAAAGACACAGAAGACATGGCTGCGAAACAAGACGGCAGACTTACAGACATTCCGGTTGTAGTTCTTATAGATGGAGGCTCGGCTTCTGCGTCTGAAATTTTAGCTGGCGCATTCCAAGATACAAAACGAGGAATTTTGATTGGAGAAACATCGTTCGGCAAAGGCTCAGTTCAAGAATTATCAAAAATTCGTAACGGCGGATTAATTCGTACAACAATTGCAAAATGGTATACCCCTAACGATCAAAACATTGATCAGACAGGCATAAAACCAGACATCGAAGTTAAGCAAAAAGACGAAGATTCTAAAGTTAAAAAAGACACGCAACTAGAAGCGGCATTTGATTATTTGAAAAAGTAGAATCACGAAATGAAAAAAACTTTAGCTACACTGCTTTTTATATCGTTTCTCGACATGCTCGGAATTGGGATTTTGATTCCCGTAATTCCAATGCTGTTTACAAACGCAGAGTCCCCCTATTTTGTTGTTCATAATGCTTATCTAGCGCAATACGCATACGTCTTTATGGGGCTTCTATTAGCCACATTCCCGTTCGCGCAGTTCTTCGCAGCACCAATACTTGGGCAACTTTCCGACAAGTTCGGCAGAAAAAAAATCCTAATATTCTCTCAAGCCGGCACGTCACTCGGGTATATTCTTTTTTCACTAGGCGTTGTATTCACAAGCCTGCCACTTCTGTTTATTTCGCGCCTCATAGACGGTTTTACAGGAGGTAATATAGCAGTTGCACAGGCCGCAATCGCCGATTCAACACCGCCTCAAGCACGCGCACGAACTTTCGGGCTAATGGGAGCAGTATTCGGTTTAGGCTTTATTGTTGGCCCATTTTTAGGAGGAGTTTTATCATCACCGCACATTGTCAGTTGGTTTAGCCCAGCAATCCCCTTTTGGTTTGCAGCAATTTTAAGCGGAACAAACACAATAATTACATCACTGATTCTTAAAGAAACTCATCCATCACCACAACGAGAATTACGCATAGACATGGCAAAATCCGTGCACAATGTAATTAAGGCATTTAATATTCAAAAACTGAAATACCTGTTTTTAACCTCACTTTTTTTTCAATCAGGATTTTCTTTCTTCACCTCATTCTCTAGCGTGTACTTAATTCATAGATTCAACTTCAACCAAACAGACCTTGGCAACTACTTCGGATACATTGGTCTTTGGATTATTTTCACTCAGGCAGTAGTAACTCGCTGGCTTTCAAAACGCGTATCTGAGGCTAAAATATTATCGTTTACAATGTTTATATGCGCATTTAGCATATGCCTTCATTTTGTGCCAACACAGGCGTGGCAGCTACTACTTGTGGTTCCGGTTTTTGCGCTTTCAAACGGCCTAACTCAAGCAAATTTAATGGGATTATTAAGCCGTCAGGCAGATGCCTCAATTCAAGGAGAAGTTTTAGGAATCAACTCAAGCATGCAGGCTCTGGCGAATACAATTCCTCCACTTGTCGCAGGATTTTTAGCAGAGTCAATTTCGCCATCTGCACCAATGGTTGTTGCGATAATTGTAATTACTCTAGCGGCAATTACTTTTGTTTTGAAAAAAACAAAAGTTGCAAATTAGCAAAGCGCTAATTTAAAGCGACGCCACTGCGAGGCATGAGATACTCAGTACTGTACAGACCTGAGAGAAAAATATCTGTATCCAGACCATACTCCTTCTACGCCATTTTGAACTGCGCGAACCCTAACGGCATAATTTGAATTATCCGAAAGTGGATACGAAGTTGCGCTCGTTCCATATGCAGGCGTTGTACCATAGCTTGTAAAAGTTGCTTGACCGTTTACATACCTTACTAGAAATAGTTCATATTTATAACTTGAAGCACCAGCAACCGCGCCCCACGACATAAAAACCTTAGCGTCGCTAGACGATAAAATTGCATCTGAAGATGGAGAATAAATTACAGGTGCCGACAACACTTGATTCTGATTTGTTGTATACGATCCGAAATATCGATAATCAGACCATGAGCTTGTTTGACCTTCGTAATCAATCGCACGAACTCTTGAGCGATATTGATAATTTAGAGAAGTCTGAATAACAGTTGAATTAACATAAGACGTTGCTGTATACCCGTTTGACCACCCATTATAATTTGAGCATGAAATACAAGCTGACTCAGTATATATCTCGTATCTACTTGCACCGCTTACCTGATTCCACGTTACTAATACCGATTTTGAATTTGCTCTATCAGCATTTATCTCCGAATAATTAGCAGGATATGTGATTACAGGAGTACTAATCCCAATATGTACTGGCGTTACAGGTGAACTATTATATGAAAATGTGACATATGAAGACCATGAAGACCTAACTCCAGTTGTATCAAGAGCTCTAACTCTGACACGATAATAGAAATTGCTGGTCAATGTTCTAGTTGTATATACAGGCGTATTAGTTGTGACATTTTGTTGAAAATCATACCATTGAGATGAACAACTGTTTCCGCATGAAGACATATCAAGGTCGATTTCGTAATTTGATGCACCCGAAATTGGAGTCCATGTAAGATAAACAGTTTGAGGGTAAGTGCCAGTTAAAAGTGCATTGTTAATAGGATTAGTGACAGTTGGTGTACTTAAATATGGAGTAACAGGATCAGGATCAACAACAATGCCGCTGCTAGGATACAAATTCAGCTTTGTCTCATATGTAGAAGACCCGTTGTAAGTGTCTACAAGTGTCTTACCATCTTGAGAAATATAAAAAATCGCAGTCTGATTTGGATAATAAACCTTAGTTCTTCCTCCATAATATTTCCCGTTTTTCTCTGCCTGAACGTAGAAACGCTTGCCTCGTTCAACAATAAAAGTTGCAATACCACGTGTTCCAGTATTTACCGAAGGAGCGATAACGTTTCCATATTCATCGTAGAGGTAAACGTTTGCGCCTTCAACGATACTTGTCGGATCGTTCGACGCCATTGGCCATGCTTCTACACTTGAAAGAGAAGTTCTAGACTTTGTTCGTGTAAAATTTTGAAAAGCGATATAGCTATCAGACAACGGCTTTGAAATTCCAGTAGTACAAGATTGAGAATACCCGTTTGAAATTAGTTTAGTGTATTTATCTAAATAATTTATCTGACAAATTCCGTTTGCATCGAAATTTTTATAAGGAGGAGTTGTGAAAGTCCAGCGAGTTGCACGTAATGCAGTAGTTCGGTCGCTGAATGCCACGAAATCCACTATTCTTCCAGCAGTAATCTTAAAAGATGGAGCGACTCCGTTTGTCTGTTTTTTGACTGAAACAAATTTTCCATTATATACACCGTTTGTTGCTGGTGTTACATCGTACATCGCAATATAAGAACTTTGAGCGTATGTGCTCGTACCTACATGAACATATATATCGTAATTAAATTCTGGATATTCCGCCGCAACGGATTCAACAGCACCACCAAGGCTTAATAACAATGCAATAAAACCAATCGCAAACCGTTTTGACAATGAAATATTCATAAATATATGTGGTTACAATGTAAACTAATACAAATCAAGAAAAATATCATACAATACTTTTCGCCAAAAGCAAGGCCAAGAATGTAAATTTATATGAGAAGCTGTGCACAATGCGCGCACCTCACAGCGTGCAACGGAACCTCACTTAGGCATTCCTTACAGTGTTTTGAAGTCACCTCGGCCGGCTTATCTTTCTTAGAACGAGCAATAAGAATATTCATCGGCTTTACCACAAAAAAGAAAATCGACGACGAAACCAAAACAAACGAAATAAGTGTATTCAAAAAATGACCGATGTTAAATCGGCTTCCATTAAGGGTAAACGAAAGTCCATCGAAGTTAGGCACTTTTGCAATTGCAGAAATTAGAGGAGTTAATACATCGGCGACCAATGCATTTACTACGCCGCCGAAGGCGGCTCCTACAACTACACCAACGGCAAGATCAACCACATTCCCACGAAGCAAAAATTGTTTGAATTCTTTAAGCATAGATGAATTATCATGGCGGAGAGGGAGGGATTCGAACCCTCGACCCCGCTAAGCGGGGTGGCACTTTTCGAGAGTGCTCGTTTCAACCACTCACGCACCTCTCCGTGTTGCCGCGCAATAGTACCACAATCACTCTCTTAACTAAGCAACGCCAAACCGCACCAATCCTCAAATTTTCGCTCAGCACTGCCTTCTCCATTAATTAAAATTACAGAAACTTCACATGTAACAGACACGAACATTTGTTTTACATGTCCTCCAAAAACCTGACACTCAGGCCCACCGAATGTTCCATGAGCATGAACAATCGCGCCAAAATTTTGAGCTTCATCTTTTTTCCAAGAAATGTTTCCAGCTACAGTAATTATTTCAACATCTTCAGAAAGCACTTTGTCGTGATACATTTTTTCGTGAAG
>JAHFJU010000014.1 GCA_023245725.1 Candidatus Peregrinibacteria bacterium | reverse complement strand
GCAAACAGAAAACCTACTTGTAAACATAAGTGAAGTGAAAAAAACAGAGTTAGGATTTGTTACGCTCATTACTTCAGCCGCTTTATTGATTGATTTAATTAGGCGAAAGTTGGTTCTGGTTGCCAAAAGCGGAGACAATTTCGTTGGGTATGTTTTTGCTATGACTCCGGAACATGCGAGCCAAATAAGTTTATTTGATGATTTTTTGCCACAGTTTAAATTAATAAATTTCAGTGGATCCCCAATTGATAAACAGAATTATTGTATTGTAGGACAAGTATGTGTCGATAAAGCATTTCGTAGACTAGGAATTGCAAGACAACTCTATAACGAACTGAGCAAATTAATTAAATGTGATTATTCAGTTGCGGTCACTGAAATTGATCCTCAAAATGCACCATCGATTGCGGCCCATAGAAAAGCAGGATTTGAAGATGTAGGAACATATTATTCGAATGGAAAATCGTGGAATGTTGTCGCGCTTGGGCTAAAAGCCGATACTTCTTATGCAACCCAATCAATGTGTATACATTCTTCAGGCCAACAACCTGATGAAGAACAAACAGATTCGCTTGAATGAAATAACTGAACAGCAATAAGCGCAATTTATTATTGAGTCGTTTTTAATAAACAGTGCGATATTTATGACTTAAATTTCACCAGCAATTTTGTTACACTCCTGCTAATGAAAAATAATGAAAAAGAAAAAACTGTAGAGAAAAAACGTGAAGCAGTAGTTGAAAGGCTTATTCACATGGATGTAAAAAAATACACCGATTATTTGAGTTCTCCATGGCGTATTATGTGGACCAATTTTTTAGCAGGAGTTGCACATGGCCTTGGAATAATTTTGGGGGCGGCACTTGTTCTAACTTTGGTTACATTTATTTTGTCGCGATTTCTAAGCCACTTGCCTGTCGTTGGAGATTTTTTTACAGCGATTAATGTTTGGATTCAAACGACTTTGAGCGGAAGGGTTAAATAAAAAATGTACAGTACCAAGCCCGATTTTTAGTGTTCACATTTATGTCTTTCGTACACCTACACACTCACTCTCATTACTCCCTTTTAGACGGACTTTCGCGACCAAAACAGATGGCGAAAATTGCAAAAGAGCAAGGTAGTTCGGCAATGGCAATCACAGATCACGGCGTTATGTACGGCGCAATCGAGTTTTATAAAGCATGTAAAGACGAAGGAATAAAACCAATTATCGGTTGTGAAGTATATGTTGCGCCACAAGGTCGTCTGCGAAAAGAAACCGGAACTCCTATAAATCATCTTATTTTGTTGGCATATAATAATACCGGTTACCAGAATTTAATGCAGCTAGTGACGAAAGCAAATTTAGAGGGATTTTATTACAAGCCGCGTCTTGATCATGGCTTACTGCGTGAGTTTAGCGAAGGATTGATTTGTTTGTCGGGATGTTTGGCGAGTGAAGTTTCGCGTGCAATTTTAGAAAATAATGAGGCGAAAGCTCGTGAAACAATTGAACTTTATAGAGATATTTTTGGTCCTGAAAATTATTATTTAGAGGTTCAAGATCACCCTGAAATTGCTGACCAAGTAATTTTGAATCAGGCGATATTTAGGCTTAGCAAAGAGATGAACGTTCCAGTTGTAGCGACAGCAGATAGTCATTATGCTCGCAAAGATGACCATCATGAGCACGATGTTTTGATTTGTATTCAGACAGGCAAAACGCTCGAAGATAATAACCGCATGAAGTTCATTGGTGAGTTTCATATTCGCACACCACAAGAAATGGCGGAGGCGTTTAAAGATCACCCGGAAGCTCTTGAAAACACTGTTAAAATTGCAGAGCGATGTGATGTGCAAATCAGCTTTGGAAAGAATTTGCTGCCTACTTTTAAAACTCCAGAAGATATTCCGGTACAACAATATTTACGTATATTATGTGATGCTGGTTTAATCGCGCGATATGGAGAATCTATAAACGAAGAGCACAAAAAACGATTGGAGTATGAGCTTGAGACGATTCATAATTCTGGTTTCGATGCCTATTTTTTGATCGTGCATGACTTTGTAAAGTATGCCAAAGATACAGGTGTGATTGTGGGCCCAGGGCGTGGTTCTGCTGCCGGCTCGCTTGTGGCATATGTTTTAAATATTACCGATGTTGATCCCCTTTTATATGGGCTGCTCTTTGAGCGTTTCTTGAACCCTGAGCGTGTATCGATGCCCGATATTGATATTGATTTTGATGACGCGCACCGCGGCGATGTTCTTAACTATGTGGTTGAGAAATATGGCAGATCAAATGTTGCGCAAATTATTACATTTGGAACAATGGCGGCGCGCGCCGCGGTGCGGGATGTTGGCCGTGCGATGGGGTATCCTTATGCTGAGGTAGATAAAATTTCAAAGCTCATTCCCCCACCTGTTCAGGGCAAACACATTCCTTTGGTGAAATCGATAAAAGATGACCACACACTCAAGGCTGAATACGAATCGAATCTTCGAACAAAGACATTGTTAGATACAGCTGTTAAACTCGAGGGCACAGTTCGCCACGCAGGTACGCACGCGTGTGCCGTTGTTATTTCTGGCCAACCGCTCGACATTCACACTCCATTACAACGAGGCACAGGCGATGACGACTCTGTAATTAGTCAGTACTCGATGAAGCCGATAGAAGAGCTTGGTCTCTTGAAAATGGATTTTCTTGGATTAAAAAATCTTACAATTATTCATAATACACTCAACTCAATTGAGCGTATGCTAGGCCAAAAACTCGATATTTCATCAATTCCGCTCGACGACGAAAAAACATTCAAGATTCTTTCATCTGGTGACACTGCAGGTGTATTTCAGCTTGAATCCGCTGGTATGCGCCGTTACTTGAAAGAGCTTGTTCCAAGTACAATTCACGACATTATTGCTATGGTTTCGCTCTACCGCCCTGGGCCGATGGCTTGGATTCCTGTTTATATTAAAGGCAAACATGACCCAAAGTCGGTTGAATATCTTGACCCATCATTTGAACCAATTTTGAAAGAGACAAACGGCGTTGCAATTTACCAGGAACAGGTGCTTCAGCTTGCAAGAACATTTGCCGGATTTAGCCTTGGTGAAGCCGATATTCTGCGAAAAGCCGTAGGTAAAAAAGACCCGAAATTATTGGCGAACGAAAAAGATAAATTTATAAATGGCGCGGTCGATCAGGGTCACAAAAAAAAGTTTGCCGAAGACGTTTTTGAAAAAGTCATTAAGCCTTTTGCTGCCTATGGTTTTAACAAATCTCATGCCACATGTTATGCGATGATCGCTTATCGAACTGGTTATTTAAAGGCGAATTTTCCGTCGCACTTTATGGCTTCACTTATGACTTCAGACGCGTCTGTAGAAGAGCGCGTAAGTGCAGAAGTAATGGAATGTGAAACAATGGGAATTCATGTTTTGCCTCCCGACATTAATGAATCAATGCTTCAGTTTACCGTTGTGAATGACGCAACTATTCGTTTCGGGCTTTCTGCAATAAAAGGTGTTGGCGAGGAGCCTATTAAAAAGATAATTTTAGCGCGCGAAAAAGCCGGTATTTTTAAGAGCCTAGAGGATTTTTGTAAACGTGTTCCTTCTCAAATCCTAAATAAAAAATTGCTTGAAGCGATGGCGTACAGCGGCGCACTTGAGTGTTTCGGAGACCGTAAAGCTCTTGCTGAAAGTTGTGAAGAAATAAGCCGATACGCTAAAGATGCGCAAATAGTTAGAGAAGATGGTCAAATAGATATTTTTGGTGCGATGGATGGTGCGATTGGTGAAATTCAAGCTCCTCTTCGACTTAAAAACACAAATAAGGCAAAGCGAATTGAAAAACTTCAGTGGGAAAAACAATATCTCGGTTTGTATGTTTCGGGGCACCCTATGCAGGGACTTCGCAAATATCTTGGGCAAAAAGTTTCACTGCTTTCTACATTAACTCCAAAAAATGTTAGCAAGCTTGGTCGCATGTGCGGGCTTCTTACAAAGGTTAAACGCGTTGTTACAAAAGCTGGCGCCTCGATGGCTTATTGTCAGCTCGAAGATATGACAGGGCGAATTGAAATGACGATTTTTCCTAGAACATTTAATGAGTGTTCTTCGTCGATTAAAGAAGGGCTTTTCGTTAAGGTTGAGGGCAAATTTGAGGAGCGCAATGGAGAATTGCATTGCATGGTGCAGAAAATTAAAGATGTTTCTCTCGAAGCTATGATTAACAATGCAAAAGAAAATGGGCAGTTTGATGCAAACGAAAAAATGATGCCAATGGTTACTTCGATAAAAATAATTAAAGAGGATTCTGAAACGAAAAAAGACGATGGCCCTTTTATAATAAATATGACCGAAAAAACCGACGAAGCCGCACTTGCTTATCTGAAAACATTACTCATGGCGAACCGTGGATCGAGAGAAGTGCATTTAAAGATTACACCTGCCAGCGGTGAGCCAAAAATAATAAAGGTTCCATTTGGGGTCGATGTTTCTCACGACCTTAAAATAAAAATCAATGAAATTGTTAAGTAGGTCGTACACTACAGCCTCTTTACTGCGTGTAGATATTGTGTTACAATACTGGTAATTATTATTTAATAAAAATAAATATGGTAGATATACAAAAATTGTATCCGTGGTTACTTTCTGCGATTGCACTTATTGCAGTTGTGGGTTCAGTTGTATTTCTTAGTTCAGACCTTGGCCGAGGCGCTCTTATAGGTGGTAAAGGAGAAGAAAAAGGAAAAGGAAAAGGCGGAGTTCAAGTAATTTCTCTAACTCCAGTTAGACTTTCACCAATTAATAGCAATAATGGTTCTAGTACTGTACCAGTCGTAAATCAGTTAAAACCTATCCCACTTCCAAAGAAATAATAGATGAACAATACCTCCATTACTTCTAAAGTGTGGTGGATTCTATTCGCATCACTTGTCCTGGTACTACCAATTGCGTATGTACCAGGATTTATTGATCAGCAAGTTCGTGCGGAATTCCTCATTATCCTTACATCTCTACTTGTAGCAATATTTGGAATTGAGGTCGCTGTTAATAAATCTAAAATAGATATAGATCGAACTTTAGTCTTCATTATAATAATGTTTTTCGGTAGTAATATAATCAGTTATCTGCTTTCGCCATCAAATAAAAATATTCTCATTGGGTCTGAGAGAGCCTTGGGGCTATTGCCTCAGCTTTCAGTGTTTATTCTCTTCATCCTTTTATTGGCGCGGTCACCAACCAAGCTAATAATCAGACAATATATACCATTAGTATTAATTCCATTTTTGATTACATTGTTGTTTGGATTTATACAATTTTTCACACCGATTCCTAATTTTGAACTCGCATATTTTCAGGGGAGAATCGATAGCCTTTTAACTAATCCTAATAATTTTGCACTATGGATATTGTTAGTTATGCCGATTGGTCTGTTCTCACTGTTTTCTATTATAAAACAAAATCGAGCGAAAATTTTCGTTCTGCTTTCTGCATATTTTGTTAGTGCTGTAACTCTTATGCTTACAGGATGCCGGACTGGTCTGTATCTTTTGTTATGTGAAACAATATTTGGTGCTTTAATTATGTTAGTAAATAAACAAAATCAAAGGTTTAGATCCAGATACCTCATATATTTTGCAGTTATTCTTACTCTTCTTATCTTTGTATATTTCGAATTACCAAAATCATTTTCCGATCGTTACAAATTAAATCCACAAACACTTACATCACTAGAAACTCGTTTAACTATTTGGAAGGATTCGATTCCAGTAATACAGAATTCACCTTTATTTGGCTATGGACAAGATCAGTTTGCTGTTGCCTTTGAAAAATATAGTAATTCTGAATTACTTAAAAACCCATTGAAAGTCGATAAAGCACACAATTTATTTCTCGATATATTGGTAGAAAGAGGATTTTTCGGGCTTATAACAACGTTACTTTTATGGGGATATATTTTTATTAATTCAGTTAAATCGTTTATATCAAGCAGGGAAAAACAGTATATATTAATATTTCTTCTCGTAGCTATTAGCAACTATATGATTTTTTTGCAGATGAATTTTACCGACGTAGTTAGCGAACTCTACCTCTGGATTATCTTGGCAGTTTTGGCGATTTACTCTAAAGTGGGCGCATATGTATCGAACACACACATGCAACGATCTCAGCGCTTCACAAATAGGTAAAACGGTAATGCTCGCAGGCTGGGTTCGCTCACGCCGCGACCACGGTGGAATGATTTTTATCGATCTCCGCGATAGATACGGAATCACACAGGTTGTCAGTGATCCGCAGAATGCTTCAGAATCTCACACGGTATTTGAGCAGGTTCGCTCTGAATATGTTATTCAAGTTGAAGGAGTTGTGCGCGCACGCCCGGAAGGAATGAAAAATTCCAACCACGCTTCCGGTGAAATAGAAGTTTTGGCAAATAAAGTTACCATTTTAAATGAGGCAAAAACTCCACCATTCCCACTCGATACAGATGAAGCGATTACAAATGAAGAATTACGCTTAAAATACAGATACTTAGACCTTCGACGTGATCGAATGAAGCGCAATGTGGTCATGCGTCATAACGTTATTAAGTACATTCGTGACTACATGAGTGATGATGGATTTTTAGAGATTGAAACTCCGATTTTGATTAAAGGAACGCCAGAAGGAAGCCGTGAATATGTTGTTCCTTCACGTTTACATCCCGGGACTTTTTATGTGCTTCCTCAATCTCCTCAGCAATTAAAGCAGCTTTCAATGGTTGCCGGTCTCGATAAATATTTTCAGATTGCTCGTTGTTTCCGCGACGAAGATCAGCGCGGCGATCGTCAGCCTGAGTTTACGCAGCTCGATGTTGAAATGTCGTTTGTTGATGAAGAAGATGTTATGAGTCTCAACGAAGGGCTAATGATTAAGCTTTGCGAGGCGATGGTTCCGCACAAAAAACTTCTTTCAAAGCCATTTCCTCGAATGACATGGCATCATGCAATGAGCACGTATGGCTCAGACAAGCCAGATATTCGTTTTGGAATGGAATTTATCGATGGTACCGAAATATTCAAAAACTCCGGATTTAAAGTTTTTGCGCAAGCTAGCGAAAAAGGAGTTGTTAAAATGCTTCATGTTACAGGTGGTGCGGTTTTTCCACGTTCAAAAATTGATGAAATGGAAGCGTTGGCAAAAGTTTACGGCGCAAAAGGATTGGCTTACATTGTCGCGCAAAACGGCGAGCTTAAATCCCCTATTCTAAAATTTTTAACTGAGGGAGAAATCGCAGCAATTAAAGAAAAAACAGGAATCAAAGATGGCGATGTTGTGTTTTTTGCAGCTGATGAATTTGTGACTGCATGTACAAGTTTGGGTCACGTTCGTTTGGCATGTGGTGACTATTTTAAACTTCGTGACCAGAACGTTTTTGCATTTTTGTGGGTAACGGATTTTCCTATGTTCGAGTGGAGCAAAGAAGATAATTGTTTATCTGCAGCGCACCATCCATTCTGTTCAATCAAAATCGAGGACCTGCCATTGTTAGAAAAAGAGCCGCTAAAGGCACGCGCAAAAGCGTATGACTTTGTTTTAAACGGCTGCGAAGTTGGCGGTGGCTCAATTCGTATTCACAAACGCGAAGTTCAATCAAAGATTTTCGATATTTTAGGAATTTCTGAAGAGGATGCTCAACGCCGATTTGGCCATATGCTTGAGGCTTTTACATACGGTGCACCTCCACACGGAGGTATTGCTTGGGGCCTCGACCGCTTGGTAATGATTTTCTGCGACGAACCAAATATCCGCGAAGTTATTGTCTTTCCTAAAGACCAAAAAGCCCGCGACCTAATGCTGGATGCTCCATCGGTTATGCCCGAGAAGCAAATCCGCGAGTTGCATATTAAGGTTGTTGAGCAGAAATAGGTTAGGAGAATGATTACAATATCGCTAAGTTAATCTTATGAAAAAATGTCCATACTGCACTGTAGATATACACGAAAATGCGACAAAATGTAGATATTGTGGCGAGTTTTTAACTATAAGTGACACTATGGCACAAGGTATTTTTGTAAACTACTCTAAATGGCTCACACAAAATTACCCTGCGTATAACATAGTCCATAAAGATGAGGAAGAAAGAAGCGTAGTTTTAAATAAGAAATATAAGTCATTTAACGTTATCGTTTTCATATTGCTTCTGTTTTTAGGTGCTATTCCTGGGATAATCTATGCCGCAGTAACGCTTTCAAATGATAAAATTATTACATTAACTATTAATTTTGATGATATTGGACAAGCAACTATAAGTAATATTAGTTTCAAATTTTTAGCAGATAAATACAATAACAACACAATAAAATAAATAAAGATTTATTTGTTTTTAACATTTGAAATATGCAAGGTTTCATCAGAAAATTCCTTACAAAAAGAGAAGGCAAAATCAAGTATGACAAACTCATAAAGTGCTTTCTTTCGGATGGAAAACTAGATGAAATTGAGAAAGTAGAGTTAGAAAAGTTATCCAAGCAATACGGTTTCTCCAAAGAGGAACTTTTTGAAGCTCATAAAAAAGCCAGTACTTTAGCCTTTCAAAATATTATTAGTAATAGCAGAATAACCGATGATGAAAAGAAAGCTCTTGAAGAACTCATGGATTATTTCGGGATAAGCAAAAAAGATTTTAAATTCGATCAAAAAGCATTTAACAAATTCTACACGTTGGGGCTTATTGAAAAAGGTATTCTTCCGGTAATTCAGCAACATGACATATCTATAGTTTTCAAAAAAGGTGAAGTATTGCATTGGGTTTGCCCCGCTGTCACTAAAAAATATAAAAGAATTACTAATCTCATTAGGTATGGTGGCCCAACCATGTCTATCAAAATCATGAAAGGACTTAGGTACAGGGTTGGATCAGTCGGCTATTCAACTTCTTCAAGTGAACATTTAATTACCGAGGACAACGGAGCTTTTTGGCTCACAAACCAAAGAATCGGATTTCGTGGAAATAGGAAGAATTTCGCCTTTCCTTACTCAAAAATCCACTCTTTTGAATTAACAAAAGCTGGATTAGAGGTGTCAAAGGAAGGAAAAGAAACTCCATACATTATTGGGCTAAATGATTATGATATTCCTTGTATGATGATCTCGCATATATTAAATGACGATAAGGAATAGATTTTAAAGATGTATCTGCTAACAACGGGTTAGCGATCCGCCTGCTGTTAGCTCGATTGTGGCTTGTCTGCGACGCATTATACTTCGACAACTTGCAGACGATAGCCGCCATATTACTTACACAAATTTATGAATCCAATATTTTACTACGCCTTACAATTCATTCTTGGCGGAGCCTCAGTAGTTGGAATAACTTTGATAGCAAAATACATTGATCCAAAATACACAGGCGTGGTTTACGCACTTCCGGTTATTTTAATCGTCGCAATGATCTTCATCTATCTGGATCATGGTCTAGAAATTTCACGAAAAACACTAAAATCAACCTTCGTTTACGAATTTACTTTAGTTTTTTTCGTTCTGTCATTTTGGTTGCTTCTCTACAGGGTAAATTTCTGGTTGGCAATGATAATAGCTTTATTAAGTTGGGCGATCGTTGCGACTCTAATTCAGTTTTGGCTAAAAGTATAATTTTTTTTGCATGCACCTGCAAAACATCGCCATCTCATCGAAAAACCCTTCCCCTTTCCAATCCCCTCCCTTATAATCAAAACACTATGGAAACTAAAAAACTTGTCGCAGTTCTAAATAAAAAAATCGAGACAGGAAAAGTAATGAATGCTCTTGCTCATATGACTGTAGGATTGGTTAGCTCATATACAAATCAAGACTTTGGTGTGGTCAATTATGCAGATAAAGATGGAGGGGCACACATGGCCTCGAAATTTCCGTACATAATTCTCAGGTCAGACAACTCTAACAAAATTAGGACTCTTAGGAATGCCTGCATTGAAAAAAATATTCCTTTCGCATCGTTTACAAATTGTATGACTGTAGGTGGATGGGAAGATCAAGTTACAAGATCAAAAGCGACTCCCGAATCAGAACTTGAATATTATGGCATTTGTCTACTCGGAGAAAAAAGTGAGCTGGATGAACTGACCAAAAAGTTCTCATTATGGATGTAATAAATGTAAACCTTTTACAATAAATCATCTCGATATTCTGTTTTTTGGTATAAAATACGAATTAACAGATTATTCATACTACAGAATTTTCATATCCTCTGATATAATCTCAGGAGAAACAAATGATTGCCGAAATTATTATTATAGTAGTTGGAATCGCTCTGTTTATTAAGTGGATTTTGCGAAGCATTCACCATAACGCAGACCATAAACGATATTTTGAAATGGTCTTTTTAAAGGTCTTAATTCCAAAAAAGGAATCGAAAGATGATCGTGAAAAAGAAGGTGGGCAATATGCTGGCGAACGCGATTTTAAAGAAACTATTGGTGTTTCTACTCATTTTTATGAGGCGATTCACTCTATTTACGACGATGATTTTGCTCATAAATTTAAAGGTCAGGATTTTTTCAGCCTTGAATATGCTGTTGTTAAAGGGCAAATTTTCTTTTATGTGGTTTGTCCAAACAGACTTGCCTCACTTTTCGAAAAACAGATCACCGCATTTTTTCCAGACGCATATATAGAGCAAGTTAATGACTACAATATTTTCAGCGAAAATTCGGTTGTGACTGGTTCTTATATGGTGCTTTCAAAAGATTCCGCGTTTCCTATTAAGACATATCAGCGCACTGGGTCGGATCCTCTAAACGGAATGGTAAATTCCCTTTCAAAGTTGGCAGATGATGAAGGCGCAGTTATTCAAATAGTGTGTCGTCCGCTTGCTCAAGGTTGGCAGGAGCATGGCCGAAAAGAGGCGGAGAACATTTTTAAGCAGGAGAAACATTTCAAATGGTGGAATCCTATTACATGGTTTAGTACACTTTTTGGTCTTGGGCTTCATGGTGCAGATGAGTTAAAAGATCATGCTCAACAAGGTGGGCGTACAACGCCAATGACAGACGATCAAGTGAAAGCGATTGAAGAGAAAAATACTAAGGTCGGTTACGACACGGTAATTAGAATAATTACTGCCGCGCCAAACATGCGAAAAGCAAAAGAGCAACTTGTGAATATTCGTAGCGGATTTGCTCAATTTTCTACGACAGACAACAACTCATTTACCAAATTGAAACATTTTTCGACGAATCATATATTAAAACATTATGTTCTTCGCTCAATGAATCGCCCGCTCTTAAATACTCTTTTTGGGCACCACATGACTTTATGTTCTGAAGAGGTTTCAAGTTTGTATCATTTTCCTAATATTCGATACAACCGTGGTTCAGGAATCGCATGGCAGAACTTCAAACTATCCCCTCCTCCTGCTAATTTACCGACTGAGGGAATTTTGCTCGGATACAACACCTTCCGTGGAATTACAAAAGAGATTCGCATGAAGAAAAACGATCGATTTCGTCACTTCTATGTTATTGGGCAAACCGGTACAGGTAAATCTTCTATTCTACAGGTTATGATTAGGCAAGACATGAAAAATGGCGATGGAGTTTGTGTAATCGATCCCCATGGTTCTTTGATTGAAGATATGTTGCCTTTTGTGCCTCGTGAGCGCGCTGACGACGTCATTATTTTCAATCCTGCCGATGTTGAACGCCCACTTGGTATGAATTTGCTCGAGGCTCACAATGAAGAAGATAAAGACGCTGTAGCTTCAGATGCGATGAATATAATGATCAAACTTTTTGATGAAGAAATATTTGGTCCACGTATTCAGGATTACTTTAGAAATGGCTGTCTAACTCTTATGGATGACCCAGAAGGAGGTGCTCTTACAGACATGGTTCGCTTATTTACAGACGATGATTTTCAAAAGTTTAAGGTGGCGAAGGTTAAAAATCCTATTGTTAAATCGTTCTGGATGCATCAAATGGCAAAAACTGGTGCGCGTGAAAAACAAGAAATGATTCCGTACTTTGCCGCAAAGTTTGGTGCCTTCGTTACAAACGGAATGATGCGAAACATTATTGGGCAGACAAAATCAGCGATTAACTTTTTCGAGGCGATGCAAAGCAAAAAAATCCTTTTCATGAATATGGCTAAGGGTGAAACCGGTGAAATTAACAGCAAGCTGTTGGGTCTAATTATTGTTAGTAAAATTCAAATGGCCGCGCTACAACGTCAGCGTGTTCCGACTCATGAACGACACGACTTTTTCTTGTACATTGATGAGTTTCAAAACTATGTTACCGACAGTATTGAAGTTATTCTATCTGAAGCTCGTAAGTATCGTCTGGGCTTGAATATTGCGCATCAGTACCTTGCCCAACTTGAAGGTGCAGGTGCGAAAAAAGGAGCGAAACAAGTCAGCTTGAAAGATGCTATTTTCGGTAACGTTGGTTCAATTATGAGTTATAAGATTGGTGCTCAAGATGGAGAATACATGGCTAAAGAAATGGCTCCTGTATTTAGCGATCAAGACTTAGTGAATCTTGATAAATATAAGTCAGTCATGAAACTTTCTATCGACACTCAGCCTAGCCGACCGTTTAGCATAACTCCGGTTAATCCGTACCTTGAAAAGGGAGATCCTAATCTTGGAAACGCACTTAAACAGCTTTCTCGCTTAAAATATGGTCGCCCTCGTGAGTACGTTGGTCGTGAGATTATTAGGAGAATTGGAGCAGAAGTTTAGCATATAGCAAGAGTATCAGCCCGATCATCAAGCCATTCTGTGATATAATGTCGAGATTTAACAAATACAAAAAAATGAAATTTACCGCAACGACTTTTTACAATTCGTTAGAGAAAATAAAAATCAGCATAAGTCCATATAGTCACAAAGTCGCATTTTGGATTGTGACAATAATATTGATAGCATTTATGTTTATTCCTCGTGAATATGCATTCGCTCAATCGGTTGACGATGCAACTTCTGCACCAGCTTTTCCATACACAAAAACATTTGTAATTACTGGATACTATTCTCCTGATGTAAATCAGTCTTTCTATGTGACAGGAAGTTATGAATCAGATATTCGGCTTAACGGAAACGGTACAAACGGAGCCGATGGCACACAGGTATATGCTGGAATGATTGCCGCGCCACGCGATTTTGCTTTTGGTACAAAAATGACGATTCCGGGAATAGGAACTGTTTCTGTGCATGATCGTGGTGGAGCTATTAAGCAAAGTCGTTTAGATATATGGATGGGTAAAGGCGAAGTAGGTCTTGCGCGCGCATTGGCATGGGGGAAACGCTCTGTTTCAGTGACTGTTTATGGCGTTGACGATTCTGTAGTAGAAAATGTTACTATAGGAAATTTAGCACTGGCAGATTTGAGCAAATATAAAACCGCGTACTCAAATAAACACGGCGCAGCGGTGACAAAGGTTTATCAAGACCTTGCATATGGCGCATCTGGCGATGAAGTTCGACTCCTTCAAGAGTACCTCTCTTTACTCGATTATTATGACGAAACACCGACAGGATATTTTGGTGAATCGACTAAATCCGCTGTCATTCAGTTTCAAATTGATACAAACGTAATACAAAATGAAAACGACGCGGGCAGTGGCGTATTTGGCCCTAAAACAAGAGATATGTTCGATGCACAACTAGAAAAAAACCGAGTTGAAGAGCTTTCTAAAGTGCCGACAGAAAATCTATATAAAGGAAAAACAAGTCAGTCGGTTCAGGATTTAAATTACTTTTTGAATGAATTCGGATATTTAACAAAACTTGATTCTTCATCGACAAAATTTGATTCTACAACTGAAGAATCGCTCATGCGATTTCAGTATGATTTAGATATTATAAAAACCGATAAAGATAAAGGAGCTGGATCATTTGGCCCTGTAACACAAGCTGCACTTAAGAAGTTGGTTGAATCTAGATGGAATATAGTTCAGGATTTACGAATTGATCAATCATCGAATTTGCTTTCATTTACAGCAAAACTTGACCCCGGAACCCAATCGGCCGACGTGCAAGAGTTGCAACGAATGCTTCGAGATCTTCATTTTTTAGGAATAACTCCAAATGGCTATTATGGGCGTTCTACAAAACATGCAGTATATAAATTTCAGCAATCACAAGGAATAGTAGAAAAAGAAACAGACGATGGGGCAGGATTAGTTGGGCCAAAAACATTGACTGCATTAAATCAAATTGCTGGATCTAGAAACAATTTGCAGGCCTCGATAGGAAAAAGAACAGATGAAATAAAAGTTGTTGCACAGCGAGTTGACACAGAAAAAGAACTCATTGCTTCCGCAGGAATTTCGACTGATGTATTTACAGAATATGCCGCAATAGGAGTTCGTGGAGAAACGGTACAGAACCTTCAAAAGATATTAAAACAACTTGGCTTTTTCTCAGGCAAAGTAGTAACAGATTATTTTGGAGAAATTACTAAAAAGTCACTTGTTACATTTCAAGAATCGCATGGGCTTGAAACAACAGGCGAGCTAGACGACCAGACTCGCCTAATATTAAATGCGCTAATTAAGAAATCATAACGACGTACCTGTTGCCTCGAAAATCTCTTTTTCTAGTGCAAAGACCTTTTCGTCAGTTTCGCTGCTACATTTTGCATTGAGTAAATCGGGAACATTTCGTTTTTTGCCGTCTTCAAGGCGTTCATGTAGAGACACAATCGTGTCATGTTTTGCTCTTTTATCAGCGTAATACATAAGTTTTTCTTCCCAAGAACTGAAGCCGTTTTCTATAGAAAGAAAATCATGTTTACGAACAATTTGAGCGGTTTTTGGAAGACCGTGTTTCTCAAGAATATCTGCGCCTACTTTTGCATGATGTTTCCCCTCATACATTTTTCGCATGTGAATCCAATATTCCCTGTCTCCATCGGCAACGTCATAGTTCCATGTGTAAGGATCAAACTTTTTAAAGTCTACATAACGAACAAGATCATGAAGTAACGCTGATTGTTCAAGCAGTTGAATATCGATTGAATATCCTCTTTTAGCCATAAGTTTTGCCAATTTAACGGCAAAATTTGCAACAGTCTTACAATGCTGAATGACATGAAAAGGAGTGTGATATTCGTTATATAAACGTGCAATATCTTCTGTAGATAACAATTCGCAGTCTTCATTTTGAATAACAATTGAGCGGGAATTCTCGCCAGTATTTGAAATACAAACTGTAATTACCTCACGATTTGCTACTCCACTTGGGTGAGTTATTAATCTCTCAGGCCATTCAATTAAAACTGTATCTGTGCCGGTAGAGAAAATCGAGTGTAGTTCCTCTTCTAATAAAGAATCGCCGTGATCGCTGGCGCGGTATAAATCGAAGTGGAGCATCTTGTTTACTCCCCTCCCGTATATCTTTTCATATGCAAAAGTTGGGCTTACTACCCTGCCTTTTAGCCCTATGCCGCGTGCTAATCCTCTAACAAAAGTCGTTTTTCCGGCCCCTAAATTGCCATGCAAAAGCACAATTTTACCCTGTAATTCGCTACTTAAACTTGCGGCAAGTGCTTCAGTCTCATTTGAGGAGTTGGTTGTATATATACACTTCATATTGATGCGTTTCTATGCTATAATACTCTGATATAAAAAACAAAAAATGAAAACAAAAAAAATATCAAAAAAGAAGTCTTATTCAAGTTCTCGTGGTACACGGTTATATTCCGATGATGCTCCAGCAACCGGCGCAGGTTGGAAAAAACGAGAATTGTTTTTAATTGAACCGAGAATTTTCGTTGCGATTGTTATAACTTCTGCTCTAACTTTGCTAATAACATTCTTTGGCGATCGCGGAGTTTCGTTTCTAACAAGCGTTATTTCTACTGTTCCTGCTCACGCTCCATTCGATGGAACTGTTTCGCCTATAAAACTTGTTCCAGACTGGGTAAAGCTAACTGAAGCCGAACGAAAATCTACTTACGACCAACTACCAGCATCAATGTTAATTCCTCTACCAACCTACAATGCCGCAAGACTCGCGACATCGATGGATAGCCTAAAATGGGGAGACTCAAAAGACGATCAAGTTCGCGATGAAAAAATCACATACCCAGTTCCATACATGGGTAATTATCGTCTAGATAATATAGAGGGATCAGGAAGCCATTTAGCAGTCGATATTAAGGTGCCTACAAATACTCCTATTCAAGCAATTGCAAATGGAACAGTAGTTAAAGTTGATCTTGGCGAAGGAGGATTTGGCCATCATATTGTTATTCAACATACAAACTTTCCTTCTATTGCCGACGCAAACGTAAAAACAACGTATTACTCAAGTTATAACCACCTTTCGACTATTCAAGTTAAGGTAAACGATGTCGTGAAAAAAGGTCAGCAAATAGCATTAAGTGGAATGACAGGAACCGCTACGACTCCTCATTTACACTTTCAAATTGATAATGATTCCGTTCTTTGGCATCCATATTGGCCATTCACTTCAGCTGAAATGAGTGCGGCAGGGTACGGTTTCTTTGAAGCTATAAATAATGGCCTCGGAAAAGACAAAGCTCTTGCTGCAACAATTAATCCAATGGAATATGTACAGAAATATTATCAGGGACAAGCTGTTGCAAGTGCTCCGGTTGTTTCTGATGTTCCTGTTTCTCCCGTTGTTACAACTCCTATAGAAAATTCATATACATTTAATGTGCTTTTACCAGGTGGGTCTCAGTATGAACAAACTGCAAGTGTTCCTTTTGCAATTCAGGCTTTTGACGACAAAGGGAAAATGCTTTCAATGCCAAACTTTACCGACACCGTAACGATTTCGACAAAAAATAATAATGGAACATTAAATAAAACCACACTAACTTCTCAAGACTTAAAGGTTGGTATGGTTGGAGGATTAACTTATACGCCTTCAAATAAGGGTGCAGATACGATTGTACTTTCGTTTAAAGATAAACAGTTCACATCGAGTGAATTTACTATTACTGAACCGGTTTCTTTGGTTGATCGTCTCGAATTATCGGTAAACAAGTCACAAGTTGCGATAGGTGAATCAGTCACTGTTTCTATAACGGCATTCGATGCAAATTCACAACCGATTACAACGGTTTCAAATATTCCCGGATCTACAGCAACAATTGAAGTAGTGCCTGCGATTGCGGCTATTAGCACAATCTCACTTTCTGCTAAAGATTTTGTAAATGGAGTGGCGACAATTACGGTAACTCCTACTCAATCTGGTTCATTTAGTGTCTCAACTCTTCTAAATGAAGTTCGATACAGCTCTGACGCAATTACAGTAACTGAGCCAACAAGCGAGCCAACAGACGTTTCATCAACAAAAGCAACTGATAACACGGCAACCTCTACAGATACAACACTTGCTGCAGATGGATCAACAAACGCAACTGCTCACGCAGCGGCATTTAGTGATGTCTCAGCCGATTCTCCTTTATTCACTCCCCTTTCAGATTTAAAAACTGCTGGATTGATATCGGGATACGCAGATGGAACATATCACCCAGAAAATGCTGTAACGCGAGCAGAAGCAATCACATTTATATTGCGTGTACTAAGCCAAGAAGCAAAATCTGAAATTAAAGCAGTATTCCCAGATGTACCACTAGATCAGTGGTTTGCAAAATATGTAACAACTGCATTTGAATTAGGATTTGTTAAAGGATATCCTGACGGGACATTCAAGCCTTCTGTTACAGTAAACTTGGCTGAGTTCTCAACGATGTTGTTTGTTGCAGCTGGCGCAGATGTTGATCCTGTTATTACCTCTGATTTGCCACAAGGTCTTAGCTCAACAGATTGGTTTGCGCCATATATTCAAGCTGGAATCAAGCAAGGATTCATTGTTGTGAAAGATAATACAATTGATGCAGCAAAGCCTCTTACTCGTGGAGACGTTGCGGAAATTTTGTATAGATTAAAAAACGTTGTGAATCAGCTCAAGAACTAGTTATACTATCGCAGCGCTGGGCAAAAATAGCCTAGTAAATCTCGGCCTCGTAGCATAATGGATAGTGCAGCAGCCTTCTAAGCTGTTGATACAGGTTCGATTCCTGTCGGGGTCACCATTTCGAAATACAGTTCAAACAAATAATAAATGATTAAAAATGTTGAAGAAAAAAAAGGTGAGTCATATGCATTGGTAAAAATTGCACTTGAAGGATTTATTCCTGTGGGAGCATATTACGGAACGCAGTTAATGCCTCAGATTGAGTTTTTGGCTATAATAACGCTATTTAGCTCAATCTTATTTTTTGCTGCCACTTGGTATCGGCATGAATTTAAAGGAGTATTTCAAAAAAAATCCATCAAATCTTTTTTCGCATATACATTGTTCACCGCAGTAATTCCATACAGCATTATTTTTTTCGCTACAAAATATTCAACGGCAATTGATTCTGCTCTTCTCTTACAATCAGAAACCATATATGCAGCTTTTATTTGTTGGTATTTTTTAAAAGAGCGTGTGACATATGCAAAGGCAATTGGAGTTGCGCTTATTCTAATTGCTGACCTTGCAATATTATACAAGGGTACAATTCGTTTTAGTTATGCAAATATTGCCATCGCAGTTGCTCCTATAATTTTTGTATTTGGAAATATGATAGTTAAAAAGCTCCATAATACTGGAGTAAGTTGGGCACCAGTGCTCCTTTTTCGTCAATTTATCGGTGGAATAATTTTGCTTATTATCTCACTTCTCTTTGAACCTGTTATTCTCCCTTCTTCAAATATCTGGTTATTTCTATCGATATTTGGAGTTATAGGTTTTGGCGTATCAAAAATGTTCTGGCAACTTGCGCTTCAGCGTCTCGACGTATCTAAACTCACGGCACTATTATCAACAACTCCTGTAGTAAGCGCAATAATCTCATTTATATGGCTTGGAGTTCCTCCAACTAATACTCAGTATTTCGCAATACTCCTTACAGTATTCGGTGTTGGTTTTTTGTTTAATACTACATCGAAACAGTGGACTACTTCAAAAATTCAAACGCAAAAGCAAGAACGTTATTAATTACGTGAAAAACAATTCCAGGAACCGTAGAGTTGCTTTTTATATATAGCCAATTCAGAACAAATCCGAGAAAGATTAAGATGCCGATAGATTGAAACTCAAAGTGAATTACTCCAAAAATAATTGCAACTATTACTGAAGCTCCCCATTTCGGCAAATACTTCATTAATGTTTGAAGTAAAAATCCTCTAAATAATAGTTCTTCAATAAATGGAGCCAATACACCAACAACGAGCACACCTAAAGCAATATCGAACTGCGATGTTCCAAATAACGGAATGTGAGACTCCTGCACACCGAATCCAGGCAACTGAATATTGAAATGATACTGAATATAACTTAACAATATTCCAACTAGAAAAACGACCCCAAATGCCTTAGCGACAAGCATTATGACATATTTAATTGGAACTTTTCGAAATCCAAAATCAGCAATTTTTGAATGATATTTCTTTGCTACATATGTATATAGTGGAAACAAAAAAAGAAATGATTGTAGAACATAAAGCAAAGTTGTTTCAATGCTTTCATGATTCGAATCTTTAAAAAAATTACCAAATAGATTTTTCGGCTCCATGTAATGAATAACCAACTGTGCCAGCAATATTAGTGCCAGAATTTCAATTGCAACTATAACTATGTCTTTAATTTTGAATTTACAGGTGTTTTCGGCGATATGCATAAAATTGCATACAGAGTGTATCTTAAAGAAAACTCTGTGACTATTGCTGATTATGCCAATTAAAAAAAGACTTCTCACAAACTAAACGAGCGGTATAATCAAATTATGATTTCTCGGGAATTTAGTGCAAATGTTAATGAGATGCAAAACTTAGACTCCGGTTCAATCGTAAGTGCTCAATTTCAAGGAGGCGAAGATGAAGTGATTCAGTTTGAAAATAAACTACGACCCGTATCGCTAACTGACTACATAGGCCAAGAAGAAATTAAGCGTAATTTAACAATTACAATCGAGGCCTCGAAAAAACGAAAAGAAACACTCGATCATGTATTGCTGCACGGCCCAGCTGGACTTGGTAAAACAAGTCTTGCCATGATAGTTGCTCGTGAAATGGGAGGCGCGCTCAAAATAACCTCTGGGCCAGCTCTTGAGAGACAAGGCGATGTTGCTTCAATGCTTACCAATTTAAAAGAAGGAGACGTTTTGTTTATTGATGAAATTCACCGAATGAGAGCTCCCGTTGAAGAGGTTCTATATTCTGCTATGGAAGATTTTTGTATCGATATAATGCTTGGCAAAGGCCCTTCTGCAAGGTCTGTAAGACTTAATCTTCCTAAATTCACACTGATTGGCGCGACAACAAAAATGAGTCTTCTTTCAGCCCCACTTCGCGATCGTTTTGGAAGTGTTTTTAAATTCGCATTTTATACAGAAGAAGAAATGATTCAGATTATTTCGCGCACAAGCAAGCTACTGAATCTTTCTATTGAATCAGGTGCAGCTACAAAAATTGCTCAGTGCAGCAGGCAGACTCCTCGTATCGCAAACCGATTGGTAAAACGCATTCGTGACTATGCCGAGTATCATGATATTGCTTCGGTAAATGAAATAATTGCTCATAGTGCGCTGAGAGATCTTGGCGTCGATACACTCGGGCTAGACCAAACTGACCGCTCAATCTTAAAAACAATCTTAGAAAAATTTAATGGTGGACCAGTCGGTCTAAATACCCTTTCTTCTGCCCTAAGCGAAGAAGAAGCAACCATAGAAGAAATCTACGAACCATATTTAATTCAACTTGGCTTTCTTGAGCGCACCCCGCGCGGTCGTGTTGTTACAAACCGCGGTCAAAATCACCTAACACTTTCCCCAAAACATTCTTAACCACCATTTATATGAAATCTTTTTTTAGATCATTATCTGTAGTCGCATTGTTGTTGGTAGTAACAGCATTTGCAGGATGTAGCTTATTCCAAAAACAAGATGTAATTCCTGCTGCATCGCAAGAAGAAAAGCAGCTCGATAAGAGAACTGGAACAATTCAAGTTCAGCTTGATGCTGCAACTCATGCAGTTAAACATATTTTGCAAACAGAAAATGGCGAATCAATAGAGCTTTCTTCGTTGAGTGTAGAATTAGACCGCTATGTAGGGCGAAAAGTTCAGGTTGAAGGTATGTTTGAAGAACGTGAAAATAAATTACAAGTAGAGACAATCACAACATTGAGTGAAGAGTTGGGAATTAAGAAAAACTACGTTAATGGCTCTATGGGAGTAAGTTTTAGTTACCCTGCAAACTGGAATGTTGATGAATCAAGTGTTGCAAAAGACGGGATTTTGCGAATTTTTCCTTTTAATGTTTCTCAAATTGAACGAGATTCGATAGACGCGGTTACAATTACCAGACTAGATAATCCTGAAAGAAAATCAGCGAAAGACTGGCTTAAACTTGATGAGTTTTTCAGGCCAACAAAAGAAGCTGCAACGGCTTATTCATACCAAGAAAGCGTGATAGGAAAACAACAATATCCGGCTGTTAAAACATTTGTAGAGTCGCCGTATCAAGTTAATTTCTTTGTTCAACGTGAAGTTAATTTATATGAAATTGCATTTGATTCCCGTCAACCAGAAGAAAAAAATATTAATGAAAATGCATTTTACGAAATGATTTCGTCATTTGATTTTGTTCCATTTACTGATGCAGCTATTGGAACGGTTACTGCTCCAACAACCGTTATTTCAACAAGTACATCTACAATTCCAGTTTTACTTTTACCAAGCTCAGAGGTAACTGCTAGTAATTCGCAACCAACGAAATATTCAGATAATGCATATCTGACACAATACGAAAAAGCACTGGAATCTGTCAGCACTTCAATAACAAAATTTGAATTCTCAATAAAAGATGAAAATGCCGACCCAACAGGAGTTTATATTACATACACCGATGGTACCGACACAAAGCGTGTTTACGGCGAATATTCAGACGGGAAAAATCCAGAAACATACTTAGAAAAAGCCACATTTTCATATAACTCAACAGGCGGCTACTGGGTTCTTGCAAGCGGAGTAGATAGCGGAAAAGGTCTTATGAAAGTTACTATCAATCAAGACAATTCGGTTTCTGTAGTTATGGCGGGTATGCAATTAATAGAGTCTCGAGTATTTAAGGCTAAGTTCCAAATTCCATCAAAGTGGTATTGGAGCATTACTCCAGATGGCTACGCATTCGATTCGAAACCACTTCAGGCTGGTAAAGATGCAATGCTTGTATTAAGCAACGATCCGTCAAAGGCACTCGCAGCAGGAACCAGCGCAACAACTACAAGCGGTAAGGCCATTATTGAAGGAGTGAATTCTGATAAAAGTGAGTCATGCATAAATCTCAAAAAAACATATTGTTTAATTTATAACGATCCTCAGCTAGATCATTCGATTGTTCTTTCAATACTCGATTCAATTATTGAAAATTAGTGTTTAAATGCAACTGTCATGTTGCGTGCCATTTTCTGTGGGAAACGACTTGATTTATAATCGTTAGCACTCTAGTATATAGAGTGCTAACCAACGCATTCTATTCTTTTCAACAAGATAGGAATACGTAAATGGTAATCAAGTGATTAGCAGGTTAGATTCTGGTATAGTTAAATGAATCTTTAATAATAAAAAAGAATATGTCAGAACCAAATTTCGAAAAATTCACAAAGGAAGCAAAGAACGCATTAATCGTCGCTCAAGATAAGTCGAGAGATGCAGGTCTCAATTATGTTGGAACAGAACACATTCTTATTGGAATTTTAACTCAACAACATTCACTCGGATCAACCATTTTGATGAATTTCGGCGTATCGCTCGATAACGTTTATCTTGTTTTAAAAACTGCAGGACGCGCAACCACAGGGCAACCTAGCCTAAAAACAGGTGGTTTTTCTGGTTTTGCAAAACATGTAATTGAAGAAGCGGTTCGTTGCGCGCATGATTTTGGCCATACATTTGTTGGTACAGAACATCTTCTTTACGCTTTATGTGTGCAAGAAAATACTGCCGCTACTGTCATTTTAGAAAACATGAAAATAAATCCTCAGTCTATTAAAGATCAAATAATTCAAATCTTTAAAAAGAATCAGGAATCGAACATGAAAAATGCACAAATGCAGCAACCCGGAATGCCGCAGGGTAGCATGAATCCTCTAGAATTCTTTATTAATGGGCTAAACGGTGTTCTTGTAGGATTTGATAAAGAAGGAAAAGAGCCATATAAAAATGCACAACAGCAAGGCGCCCAGCACGGCGATAAGAACAAGAAATCGAAAACGCCAGCCCTTGATTACTTTACTAGCGACATGGTTGTAGAAGCGAGAAAAGGAAAACTCGACCCTGTAATAGGAAGAAAAGCTGAAATTGAACGCATGATTTCTATTTTAAACAGAAAGACAAAAAACAATCCTGTGCTTATTGGCGAACCGGGAGTTGGAAAAACTGCGATAGTTGAAGGGCTTGCTCAAGCAATTGTTATGGAGCAAGTACCGGACACTCTTCTAAATAAACGTATTTTATCTCTTGCGATGTCATCACTCGTTGCTGGAACAAAATATCGTGGAGAGTTTGAGGAGAGATTAAAACAGGTAATTGATGAAGCTATTGCTGTAGGAAATGTAATTCTATTTATCGATGAAATGCACACTGTTGTTGGCGCAGGAAGCGCAGAAGGCAGTCTTGATGCATCTAACATTTTGAAACCGGCGTTAGCTCGTGGAAAACTACAAATTGTAGGAGCTACAACAACTTCTGACTACCGAAAACAAGTTGAAAACGATCCAGCTCTTGAACGCCGATTTCAGCCAATAATGGTAAACGAACCAAACGAAGAAGATACTGTTTTGATGCTTCGGGGAATTAAAAAAGGATTCGAAGATCACCACCAAATGATAATTGATGAAGATTCAATTCTAGCTGCTGTAAAGCTATCGAAACGCTATATAGCAGACCGTTTTTTACCAGATAAAGCTATCGATGTTATCGATGAAGCATGTGCATTGAAGCGAATGAAATATAGAACAGTTCGCGACACATCTAAAAAGTTTCACTCCGAGTTAGACGAAGTTGTTAAACGCAAGGAACAAGCCGTTTCTGATCAGAATTATGAACTTGCAGCTGAACTTCGATGTAAAGAAATTGAACTAAATAGAAAAATCGAAGATGAAACAAAGTCACGAGCACCACAAGTAGTTAGAGAACACATTACCGAAGAAGATGTAGCAAAAGTTATTTCTACAATGACAGGAGTACCTGTAACGCGCTTAATAAAGACCGAAATGGACCGTCTTCTAAATCTCGAAGGAGATTTTAAAAAGAGAATTATTGGTCAAGAAGATGCCGTTAGTGAGGTATCAAAAGCAATTCGCCGTTCACGTGCTGGCATTTCTGACGAAAAACGACCAATTGCCTCGTTCATATTTATGGGCCCAACAGGAGTTGGTAAAACTGAGTTGGTAAAGGCTCTTGCTGAAGAGATTTATCACGACGAAAAGGCACTCATAAAAATTGATATGAGTGAGTTTATGGAACGACACAATACAAGCCGTTTGACAGGTACTACAGCAGGCTATGTAGGTTATGATGACGGCGGTTCATTAACAGAAACTGTACGCCGAAGGCCATATAGCGTTGTTCTGTTCGACGAAATTGAAAAAGCACACCCAGATGTTTTCAACATGCTCCTACAAATTCTTGAAGATGGCATTTTGACAGATGGTAAAGGCCGTAGAGTCGATTTTAGAAATACTATTATTGTTATGACTTCGAATATTGGCGCTGCACGACTTACTGAAAAGGCAGGTCCAATTGGTTTTGCTACAGCTAAAGAAGATTTGAAAGTAGCCGAGAATGCATATTCATCGCTAAAAGATGAAGTTATGGGTGAATTAAAGGATTATTTCAGGCCGGAATTTATAAATCGTGTAGATAAGATCGTTATGTTTAATCCTCTTACTCATGACAATGTTAAAGAAATCGTAAAGTTGACTTTGAACAAACTTCAATCTCGACTAAACGACAAAAACATAACTCTACAGACTTTGCCTCAAGCACTCGATTATTTGGCTACAGAAAGCTACGACGAAAAATATGGTGCTCGTCCTGCACGACGAAAAATCCAAGATTTGGTTCAAGATCCACTTACAACAATGCTTTTAGATGGAACTATCGTCGAGGGCGATGTTGTGCAACTTAAAATGGCTAATGGCAAGCTGGAATTGAAGAAGATGCGAAAAGTTAAGGGCTCGAAAAAGACTATAGAAAGCGAAAAGA
>JAHFJU010000013.1 GCA_023245725.1 Candidatus Peregrinibacteria bacterium | reverse complement strand
ATAAAATGGATGTTGTTGACAAAGAGTGCGGCGATACGATTGCAATGCTTGGCGCGCGCTGGAAAGTTATGATGGCGGCTATTGAAGAAGGTGTGAAAAAATACGGTAATACAAGGCTAAAGATGGATTTATGCAATGGCGGATTTTTTTGTTTTATAAATACGATCGGCCTCGATTCAAAGGCGATTGCTGAGCGGCTTCTAACCGAGAAAAAAATTGGAGTTGTTCCGAGTGCTAGCGGTTTGCGCGTTGCATTTGCCGGTGTGCCACAGGCGAAAATTCCAGAGATGATAGAAGGGATTTTTGAGGTGGCGTATGCGGACGACTGAATCTAGGTATTTTAATACCCCAGCTCTTTTGAGCGCGCTTTGCTTTTTGTATTCCTCTCAACCATTTTTTGTATGTACTCGTCTAACTGTTGCGGTGTCATTTTGATATCGTGATTGTATCCTTGAATGAAGTTCCCATTTTCATAGAAAAAGAAGGGATTTCCTGACCGCATGCCGGTATATACGGCTATTTCATCGGTCTTCAATGTTCCCCTATTTGCTGACATAAAGTGATCTTCTGATCCAGTAATTTGTACGCACTCACTATCTCGATATTTATCATAAAGTGCCTGTACTTGGGGTATTGGTTTTTCAGGAGTTCTGTCTATGCGTGCGGGCATGAAGTCTGCAAAATGTGCAATGACGTCGCCGTCTTGAATTAATATATCAGAGGTAATAATTACTATGTTATCTGGTCCGCTGGTATTTTCTATAGTCATTTTGAGTCCTTCTTGTCCGTTGAACGCACCTTTCTCAAATCTAATATTTTTTGTTTGATTATCAAAAGCGTATGCAAAAGTGGTGCCAGGGATATCGAAGCCTTTATTATTCCAATGTAACCCAAATTTCCCCAAAGCATTTACAACGTCTGGCGGGGCAAGCCATTCGTTCTTCGTTATATTGAATTTTTCAGCACTACCAAGTGTCGCCATGTTGCGGGCAATACAATTATTATATTCACTTGCTGTCTGGCCAGTGGTCATATATTGGCACGCTGCTGCGACTTTTTCGCTCGGAGTTTCTGACATATATTTATTTGGTTATTTGTTGCCTTAATAATAACATAAAAGCGTCCTTCCGTCTACGGTAGTCGGATTTAAAACCTATATGGGCAAACAGCGTGTTGAGTGGAAGTAACTAACCGTGGAATAGTTTTTTGACGGCATTTCTGTTATGGGGTTGAGAATTTCCCATTCCCCCTTCGTTCACCCCCTCCACTTTTACACTACTTTTCAACTATCCTTGCTCATTTCGTGCAAATCCCGCAAGCGATTTCACTTTCAGTTCATAAATATTTCATTAAGATGAATTTAAGTTTTTCAATATGTCCCTTAAAATCCCACCACATTCAGAAGAGGCTGAAAAAGCAACCCTTGGCGCTCTAATTATAGATAAAGAAGCCATTATTAAGGTCGCCGATTTTTTGCATCCCGATGATTTTTACTTTGGAAAACACGAAATTATTTTTCAGGCGATGCTAGATTGTTTTGCCCGTCACCTTCCGATTGACCTAAAAATCCTATCAAATTTACTTGAAGATCACGGAAAACTCGAAGAAGTTGGAGGCACATCTTATTTGGCCGAACTTACAATCGATGTTCCTACCGCGGCGCATGTTATTCAATATGCGCACATTGTAAAAACCAAGTCGACTTTACGTAGAGTTATTTCTGCTGGAGACAAAATTATGGCTCTTGGCTACGATGAAGTGCGCGAAATTAATGAACTTCTTGAAGAGGCCGAGAAATCGTTATTCAACATTTCTCAAACATTCGTTCGCGATAAATTTGTGCACATTAAAGATATTTTGGCTACGACTTACGAGAAAATTTCTGACTTGCACGATCCTGATACCAAAGAAAAATACCTCGGAATTCCAACAGGATTTAAATCACTCGATGGCGTACTTTCAGGCTTTAATCCTAGCGATTTGGTGATTATTGCAGCTCGTCCTTCAATGGGAAAAACTGCTTTTGCGCTGAACATTGCCCAAAATATTGCCCGTCATGACAAATCGGTCGGTTTAATCTCTCTTGAAATGAGCAAGGAGCAGCTAGTTGAACGCATGTTCTGTGCGCTGTTGGGTGTGGATTCATGGAAAATGCGTACAGGCAAACTATCCGATGAAGATTTTGCTCGAATCGGTTCTGTAATGGACGATTTGAACCAGACGAAAATTTTTATCGATGACTCTCCTGTTTCTAATATTGTTGAACTACGAACAAAGGCTCGTCGTTTAAAATCTGAGCACGGCCTCGACGCGTTGGTTATCGACTATCTTCAACTAATGAGTGCAAGCGCGAAGTCTGGTTTTAGTCAGACAAATCGTACTCAAGAAATTTCAGAAATCACACGTGCGCTTAAGGCGCTTGCCCGTGAGCTTCACATGCCGATTATCGCTCTCTCTCAGCTCTCGCGAGCTGTTGAGTTGCGTCCTTCAAAGGTTCCTCAGCTAGCAGATTTGCGTGAGTCTGGTTCGATTGAGCAAGATGCAGATGTTGTATTAATGCTTTACCGCGAAGACTACTACGAAGAAGACACTGAACGAAAAGGAATTACCGATGTTTATATTCGAAAGCACAGAAATGGGCCTACAGGTCATATTGAGCTTATGTTCGAGCGTGCGAAAATGAAGTTTTACGATATTGAAAAATCACGAAGGCCGGCGATGGAAGATGAATAAAACCTTTTTTGATGGCTCTATTTACAACTCCTCTAAATCATTGCAGAAATGTGTTCCCGGGAAAGAATTACGGAATAAAGGTAGAATGACGCAATGCCCGTATCTGAATTCTAATTCGAATCGCAACTAAGAGGAATAGCTGTTTTCAGCGGCTCGCCATTTACGAGGGGGGGGGTATTGTGTTATGATATATCTATTAATTAAATAAAAAAATATGACAGAAAAACAAATACAAACACTACCAGATGTTATTGATCAATGTAAATTCAATACACGAGACAAACCTGATTCTCGACTTGCTTTCGCCGATTGTATCGATGCAAGGTTAAAGAACCTTTCAACCATAGAAACGCAAAAAACTTGGGAGGCTCCTTCAGACGCAAAGGGTATGATGGAAAAATTTGGAGTTCACTGGACAGGTAAGGGATTTGAAATAAAAGGGACTCAATTAAAATTCGACGTAGACGAAAACACTAAAGAAATGTCATTCAACACTGGGCGAAGTAGCGTTGAAATTGTTATAAAAAATTTTAATGGGCCAGATGATGTCATGTTGATCACTAATAATTCGATCGAATTAAATGCGAATGAAGCAGATTTAAGCGGAGGCAGAGGTAGTGTAATTACATTTGCGATGATAAAGAAGGAACTCGAAAAGCAACAAGAAAAGCCAATACCTCAAGTACAAGCACTTTTCGATAAATACGGGGAAAAGGGTTGGGTGGGAATAAAGGGAAATAGCGAAAAAATATTTACCCGCGCGCTTGCCGCAGATGAAATTGCTGTGTCTATGCCAGTAAGAGGATTCGATCCTGTCTATTTCTTAGATAATGGTCGGTTTGTCAAAGCAAATCATCATGATGAAAATTATTCTCCAGAGGAATTTGATAAATTCATACAAACAACTAAACACAGAGAAAGCACGAATTAAAAATCCCGCCTAAATTTAAGCCATAATCCAACCGCCATTAAACGTCTTGACTACGCCTGTTTTGCTGTAGTAAATTTACGGTACATGAAGTTCGCAGCTCTAATTATCGTCGCAATTATTACCCTCTTTATGATTAAGATGGGCGATTTGCGTACGGTGAGTGAAAGCTAAAGACTTCTCACAATCCACCTCACGCAAATCGCCCACGATCAGAACGGCGATTTTTTTAGATTTAATTTCTTTTAACCTTTCGGCCTCCCCCTTCCCCCTCATTCTTGTCAGAATTTGCTGCCGATTATCCAATATATTCTTAATTTTAACCCTCCATGCAAACTCAATTAAATTCAGCACAGGTCTTAGAACAATTTCAGTCACAGCATGCGGCGAAATTAGTGTTTTCGGTGCGAAATCAATCCTGCCCGAATAATTCATGTGAATTTTTTGAAAAATTGTGTGCTGGAAATGTAACGGTTCATGCGAAAAATTATCAGCGTTTTATGTGTAAGGAGTGCAAACGAACTTGGGTCGCGCATCGTAACGATGTTACTTATCGGCTTCACTCAACTCCGCAGACGTTTCAGTCTGGGCTTTTATTGTTAAGGCAGGGGCAAAGTGTTCGTGCAATCGCTCGCGCTCTTGGAATTTCTCCGAGTACTGTTCAGCGTTGGAAATCAAAAAATGTTGTAGTCGCAGCCACGCACAGGCCGCTTGCGTTTGCAGTTCGGTGACAAATAGAGTACAATTGTCACATACATTGATAATCATCGATATTATGTCTTCAACACGTATTCAGCATCGAATTGATGCTAATTTAAAACAAGAAGCCGAAGATATTCTTGAAGAACAGGGATATAAACCTGCTCAGGCAATTACCATTTTTTATACCGAAATTAAGAGAATTGGAGGTTTTCCATTTCTTCCGTCGCATGTTCCAAATAAGAAACTTACCGCAACATTGAAAACTGTTAATAAAGGCATTGGCGTGAAGTCTTATAAAAATAAGAAGGATTTTTTTGATTCACTATGAGACAGATACGAACTTCAAAGCAGTTCCGTAAGGCATCCGCCGTTTGCGCTCGACCTGTTTCTTGGCTATACTCCCGCCGTATTATCCCTATTTCGTAAGGCATTTTTATGGCAACACGTTTAGACCAACTTAAAGAAGATCGCGTCGCAAAATTAGAAAAAATTCGTGCGCTAAATGTTAATCCTTATCCATCAAAAATTGCGCTTGAAGGTGATCGAGTTTCGGTAAATGAAGCGCGCGATGGCATGGGAAAAACGTTCATTGTTGCAGGAAGATTAATGTCGATGCGTGGCCACGGTGGCCTTCTCTTTGCCGATCTTGGCGATTCTACCGGCCGCATTCAACTGTGGATGCAGAAAAATAAACTCGTCGAAATGTTTGCGCTCGTGCAGTTGTTCGACGTTGGCGATCACATTGCAGTTAAGGGTACGATTGTCACAACTAAGACCGGCGAAATAAGTGTTGATGTCGATGAAATTCAACTTTTAGGAAAATCTATGCGTCCGTTGCCAAGCGATTGGTACGGTCTTTCAGACACCGAAGAGCGCTACAGAAAGCGATATCTCGACCTGCTTATGAATGAAGAAGTTCGCAAGCGTTTTAACATGCGCACAAAGTTGATTAGCGGTGTTCGTGCGTATCTCGACAATTTGGGATTCTACGAAGTTGAAACTCCTACTTTGCAAGTTCAGTATGGAGGAGCCAATGCGAAGCCTTTCAAAACTCACCTTAACGCTCTCGATATTCCAATGTTTTTGCGCATTGCCGATGAATTATATTTGAAGCGTTTGGTGGTTGGTGGGTATGACAAAGTGTATGAAATTTGTAAGGATTTCAGAAATGAAGGAGTTGATCTCACTCACAATCCTGAGTTTACGATGATTGAATATTACGAAGCGTACGCGGACTATCATCGTGTAATGGATGTAACCGAGGGCTTGTTTAAGCACCTTGCTCACTCTCTATTTGGCAAACACGAAATGAACGTCCACGACAATACAATAAATGTTGGAGAAAAATGGCCACGCATTACAATGACCGACATTATTACTAAAAAAGTTGGAATCGATGTGAACGAAATGAGCCTCGAAGACCTTTTGAATTTCTGCAAAAAAGAAAAAATTGAGTTGATTGGCGGCGAAACAAAAGGGCAATTAATTTTCACCATTTTTGAGCACCGCGTTACAGACTCACTTATTGAACCAACTTGGATTATCGATTACCCCGAAGATGTTAGCCCGCTTTCAAAGCCACATCCTACAAAGCCGGGTTGGGTTGAGCGTTTTGAAGGATACATTGGAGGAAAAGAAATTTGCGATGGATGGAGTGAGCTCACCGACCCTAAAATTCAGCGCGAGCGTTTTGAGAACGATACAAAGGCAGTTCGAAAAGACCATGACGAAGCTCAGAAAGTTGATGAAGATTTTATCGAAGCTATGGAATACGGCATGCCTCCAATTGGTGGAATCGGTATCGGCATCGACCGCCTAACAATGTTTTTTACAAACACTTGGTCTATCAAAGAGGTCATTTTGTACCCGTTAATGAGGCCGGTTGAGTAGTGGCTATTTGTTTTCTGGCGGATTTTCTAGCGTGCTGCCATCACCTTCTTGTTTGCTTTTTCTAAGCTCAAATATTTTTGCTGCTACGTTAGCGGGTGAAGTTCCTTGAATGGCTTTGTTTCTGTCTTTCACGATGTAATCGTCTCTGACGTCTATTTGATCGTACGTTTTTGCTCCTTTACCTATTACTTCAAATGCAAAATAGTTCCCATCTGGGGTCGCATTTAATTCGATGATATAAATTCCAGAAATATCTTTGTTTCTTACAACCACAAATTTTTCATCGCCTTCTCCTTTTGGCTCAGAAATGTTGTAATCTTTCGCGGCAGATAATGCCTTTATTGCATCGACTTTTTGAGTGAGGTCGGCCGCTTTTTCCATGATACCTATTACTATTGCAGTTTGTTCGATTGTATTATTTACATCATATCTTATGACATGATTAAACTCTTTTTTATTATCTACGGATACGACGAACATATCTCTATCCGCCTGAAAAACAACTCTCAATTCCCCTTTTGTGTAGGGTTGTGAGTAAACGGCATCCCCTAACTTTGGTCTTTCGATTGCAATTCCTTTCAATTCATCCTCGGGATTTTGGGGCACAAATCCTTTTGTTTTGAGCATTGGAATCATAACCTTGCTCAGTTCTTCAAATCTAGGGTCTAGCTCTTTATGAATCTCTGCCTCTTTTTCATGTTTCATATCTTCAGCACTTTTTTCTGCTGGTGCTGTAGGTGCAGCTAAAGGAGCACTTGAAGGTGCATTTGTTGTTGGCGCGCTAGGTTCGGCTGCAGCCTGACTCGCTGGCGCAGAAACTGGGGTCGCAGGAGCAGGTGCCTCTGTCGGTGCAGCTGGAGCCAGTGCCGAACTAGGAGCATTCGCTTGTGATGGAGTTGGTAAACTTGGTGTCGGTGTAGGTGCTGTAGCCGCCGCAGGTTTATTCGCTGCCGTTGAACCTGGTGCTGGGGCTGGCGCTGCGGTAATTAATCCAGCCAGAATGCTCGGTTTATCCTCCGATGGCTGTTCTATTTCAGGCGAATCAAGATTCCCTTTATATGTATTAGAGTTATCTGGTTTTGATCCTTTCATCAAGGCTCCTTCTTTATTAATAGTATTTAGTAATTCGCTCAGAGAGTCTTTAATGATGGCATGCTCCTCAGTAAACTTTAGTTCTCTAAGAGGATTGTTCGTAGGATTAGCATCTACCTTATACGCATGAAATTTACCATCTACTTCTTTCAAATAAGGGACAGCAAATATTTTATTATTAATTAATCTAATTTCAACGTATGGGGCTCTATACCCTCTTTCCCGATATGTCTCAATATTAGCCAATTTATCGTCATCAGTTTTTCTTAGACTTGTCTCTATTTCTATCTTGTTGTTACTAATCTCTTTATAAAAATCGTTATTCTTATCAGCAATAAATTTTAATAGTTGTCGTATTCTATTTAATGTTATGTCACTCTCATTATCTGTGCGTGTGCCATTTATATATGTCGGAATTTTTGCCTTTGAAAAATCTATTGAGAACAATCCCTCTTTTGCTCCTTTTGTAATATTAAATGTGGACTTCAATCCGTCTGGGCCAGTTAGGTATCCATTATTTAGTGCTTCTGATATTTCGCTTTCGATTTGTTCGTTTTCAGAAGGCGGCGTATTTTCGGGTGCATCTTTTATAGTTGGATTTTTGTTGGCATCAATTACGAATTGTCTAAGCTCGTCATAATTAGATAGGTTTGGCGAATATACTTTTCGCAAATTACCTTCAGAGGTTTTAGTACTTACGCAAAATCCTCCTCGGTCTATATTTATAGAAGCATCATATTCTTTGTCTCCGTCTTTTACTTTTACTACGTATACTGGTTCATTTTTATTCCAAGGTTCAGTGGTTTTAGATTGTGTAGTTTTCTCTGACCAATGAGAATCAATATAAATTATTTTTCCTATTTTTTCGGCACAATAATGTATCGATTTCACTCCTGATTCATCGGTCTTATCACCTATAACATTAATTAATGATCGCTCTGGAACCGGAAGCCTCATCTCTTTTGGTGCTTCTTGGCTACTACGACTTTCTTTTTCAGTATAAACAATGAGATCATTTATGGTTTTAATTACAGCGGCTTTGTTATGTTCGAGATCTGTATTTTCAAATTTTAATAAAAATACTTTTATAGTCTTTCGTTTTTCTTGGCCATCGAGTTCGTCAGTTGTCCATGTTGCGGACTCATTCGCCCCTACTTTACTAGTAGGAATATTAATCGATAGAAGTGTATAGTCTGCCGCTGTTTTCAGTGATGTAAATGTTGGGTCGTATTCTGCATTTGCTGTCATTACATTTTTCCATGGAAAAACATTTTCTGTACTCAGATCGATTTTTTCAATGTCATTTCGATTCTGATTTATAGTGTCTTTTATATCACCGATTATTTTCCTAACCGCTTCGTTTTTATCGTTTAGTGCTTTATGTACTTCATTTATATCATTAGAGTTTTGATCTTTGGCAGTCGCAGGTTCTTTTGCCGCTCCCTTGCCCTCTGCTGGTGGCGTAATGCTGTCGCTGGGTTTGCCTTCTTTGGGTTTTTTTGCCTCTGCTCCTATGCCAGCGGAATCTGCGCCATCGTCAGCTGGTGGTGGTATGTTTTGGTCAGTTGATTTTTTAGCGGATTTGGCTTTTTCTTTTGTCTCATCTGGCCTTGGTGAACCTGATACTTGTTTTGCCGCAGAATTAGCTACTGGTGGCGATGAGTCTGCTGGTTCTCTCTTTTTTTGTGATTGTTGAGGTTGTGCTGGTTCGTCTTCGTCTGCTGGTTTGTCCGCCCCGCCGCCTGTTGTTTGTCTTGGTGCTCCCGCTCCTGCATTATTTCCCATCTTGGTGCCATTAACTGGTTTGTCCTCCCCTTGCTTTAGATTAGCTGCGTCTTCGTTTGTCATATACGCCGCGCCATACCTGTCATCGCGTGACTTTGGTGCGTCGCCAAAGCGGAATTCGATAATGTTTGTTTTAGAGTAATTAACATTCTTAATCGCTCGCATATAAGCCAGAATTGTATTATATGCGCCGTCTTTCCCGAAAATTTGATCATGAGTGAACACACTGGAATTTTCAAAACTTTGTAGATCGACAGAAACGTCGTCACCAGTTGCTACCTGTGAAATTCCATTAATAACATTGTACAATTCTTTAAACTTTTGTTTTGCAACCGGCCCTAAAATATTTTGGTTAGTATTAATAAAACTCTTTGCACCATCAATAAAATCCAAGCACCATTGTTTAGGATGTTTAACGGCTCTAAACTCAGTTGCGTCTACCGAACCGACAAGCGTATTTACCGAATTAAAATTGGCCTTTTCCCCTCCTTTTTCATATTCGCCAAGATTGTAGTGCACACGCGTGCCAACCTCAGTCAGATTATTAATTGAGTCATCAGATTCTCTTGCTGCTTCTTGGTCCTCCGCTGGCTGTGCTTCGCTTTCCCTAGCTGGCGTCACCACTCCCGCCACATTTTGATGTGCTGGCTTTGCTGGTGCAATTGATTGGTCACCAGCTGGTGGAGTTACGGCCACGATTTTTTGTGGAAAAATTGTTAAGCTAACCTGTCTATTATCTTTAGACTCATTACCTTTCGCAATATTTATTGTCAACGTCCCTTGTACGACTTTAATGTTGGTAACGCATTCCTCGCTATTTATAGGTGTGATCCCTAAATATGGTGCAATTCTTGCCTCTAAAACTGCGCGAAACTTACTATTCGCTGGTTCGCTTAGTTTAGCTTTTTCAGCAACTTTTGTTGCAATTAAATATGGGATGTCTCCGATATTAGTTTCCAATTCATCATTGGTAAAATAATAATCAATATTAATATCATTTATGTTTGTATCCAGCTGTGGCGTCCTCTTTCTCAACTCTGCAAGCGCTGCCATTGTTTTTTCTGTATTTTCCGGCGTCGCTGCTGGTCTTTCTGCTGCTAGTGTACTCATAAATAAAATTGGTTATTCAGGTTCGTCGGCGTCGATGTACTCATCTACCGATACGGTTTCTTGGCTCGCTAGTGCGAACATTGGTTGTTGATAAAATGTTGAAATTCGTTGTTTGCGTGAATCGTTTAGCCCGTATGCTTCACTTAATCCTGCCTCGCGCGCGTATGGAGCCATAATGCCTGCTTCGTCGAACGCCTCATTAATTTGCATAACAATTGCCGAGCGAATTTTTAATTCGTTGCAAGGTTTGGCGACCCAGAAACGAATTTGTACATGTATCCCTTCTTTTCCAAATCCTTTAAATACAATCGAATATTTTGGAGTCTTTAAGGCATCTGCATTGTTTTTCAATATCGCGTCAAAAATACTCAATGCTTTCGAAGTGTCGCTTCCGAATCCCAGTGGTACAGAAATTTCAAGTCTCTTGTTCTCGGCTTTTGAGTGATTTGTAATTGCCTGAGTTAGTAAATCGCTATTGTGAATCGTAATCTCTCGGTGGTCGAATGTTTTAATCGTCACCGCCTGAAACTCAATCCTCTCAACTTTGCCAACATAATTTCTAATTTTTATTACGTCGCCAATTTCAAAAGGAGCCTTGAACAAAATCAAAAGTCCTGCAATATAATTTTTAATAACATCTCGTAGGCCAAAACTTAGGCCAAGCGTAATAACGCTTATCATAAGCGTTAAATCGAGCCCCACAACTTTAAGTGCAAGTGTAAAAGTTACAACAATCAAAAATCCGCTGGTGATTTTTTCAAAGATATTCATCGCAGTTCGTTGTCGTTCGTGGGTTACCTCAACGCGGCGAATGTATCCTTTAACAATTTTTATCAGCACAATTCCTGCAACAATAATCAATGCCGCTTCGAGAACGTCTACAAACTTCAGTAAAATATTTATAAAAATGTCACTCGCATTAATATCTGTTTTATCTGCAAGTCCCGTTGAAAGATTATCTGCCGAAGTTGTAAAAAGTTTTATCGCCATAAAATCCAATTATTATACCATAATAAGCGGCTCCTGAAAACACTACTCTGGAATTCAAGTAGTAAATGCGAACGTAAAATATGGTGTATTTGGGCTTTCTTAGGCTATAATTCGGTTACATGAATAACTTAAAAATTGATTCAATTGCAGTTGTCGACTTTGGCAGCCAATACGCACATCTCATTGCAAACCGAATTCGCAGACTAAATGTACACAGCGAAATTGTTTTGCCCGAAACGTCACTTGAAGAATTTAAAAAATTTAAAGGAATTATTTTGTCGGGCGGCCCTCAGTCTGTTTATGAAAAAGGCGCACCAACAATCGATAAAAGGATTTTTGAACTTGGAGTTCCTGTTCTCTGCATTTGTTACGGACATCAACTTGCAGCATATTTGCTTGGCGGAAAAGTTGTTGCCGGAAAAGCAAAAGAATACGGTCTTGCTGAGTTGCAAATTATTGAAAAGTCAAAAAAAAACTGTGGGATTTTCTCTGCTTTTAGCCAAAAAACACAGGTATGGATGTCTCACGGCGATACTGTCGGAGCACTTGCTCCCGGATTTTTAAAAGTTGGAACAACCGACGACTGCGAGTTTGCGGCGGCTGTAAATCCTGAGAAAAAAATATACACAACGCAGTTTCATTTAGAGGTAAATCACACGCCTGAGGGAATGAAGGTCCTCGATGCTTTTATTGTTCAAACTGGTGTCGCTCGAACATGGAGCATGAAACAGTTTTTGGAGCGAAAAATGAGTGAAGTAAAGGAGCAAATAGGTAGCCGAAGTGTGTTTATGCTCACGAGCGGTGGTGTCGATTCTACTGTTGCTTATGTGCTTTTGTCGAAGGCTCTAGGCACAAAACGCGTGTATGGATTATTTGTCGATACAGGCCTTTTACGCAAAGATGAAGCGAAGAAAACCGAAAAATTATTAAAGAGGATTGGTATCAAAAATTTTCATGTTCATAACGGGCGGCGTGAGTTTTTAAAAAATCTAAAAGGTATTACCGACCCCGAAGAAAAACGTGCAATTATTGGGAAAACTTTTCTTGATATTCAGGCCGCTGTTACAAAAAAGATGAAACTTAATCCGAAAGAATGGATGCTTGGTCAGGGAACAATTTATCCGGATACGATCGAAAGCAAAGGCACAAAACATGCCGATAAAATTAAAACTCATCACAATCGCGTTCCCGAAATTATGAAGATGATTGAAGAAGGGCGCGTCATTGAGCCGATTGCAGAGCTATACAAAGATGAAGTTCGCGCGCTTGGCACAGAAATGGGATTGCCAAAAGAAGCAGTGTGGAAGCACCCTTTTCCGGGGCCGGGGCTTGGTGTTCGCATTCTATGTTCTAACGGTGACGATGTACTGCCAAATGAGTACATGGTGCATGAAGAGTTGATAAATGAATATTTGGAGCCTCTCGGTTTAAGCGGAGTTATTGCTCCTATTCGAAGTGTAGGCGTTGGAGGCGATTCTCGTTCTTATAAAAATCCTCTTATTATTTGGGCAAGCGGTAATAAACATTCTTATAATTCTAATCGTTCTAATAAGTCGCAAAATATTTCCATGGAGGAGCTTGAAAAATTGTCGACCTATATTACAAATCACTTTCCGGTTGTGAATCGTGTGTGTTTGTTGCTTGCGCCTCACGGCATCGAGCAAGTCGCTGCGCGAAGCGGATACTTGAGTGACGCGCGCATTGCGCATACGCAAAAACTCGACAATATTGTTATGAAATTTGCAGAGAAAAATAAAATCATGGACGATGTTTGGCAGTTTCCGAGCGTGCTTGTTCCTCTTTCAATTAACGGAGTGAAAAAAGATGCAGTTGTGTTAAGGCCTATTTGTTCAGACGAAGCCATGACAGCGCATTTTTACAAAATGAGTTATCCAAGGCTCAGTAAGCTCACAAAACTTCTGACATCGAGCGTTTCGGGGGTATTATTCGACATTACAAATAAGCCCCCAGGCACAATCGAGTGGGAGTGAAAGGGCATGCGTGCGCCCTACTTCGTCATCGTCGTCACTTTATCCTCGCTGTACCTAGCAGTACAGCTTCGTCAAAAGTTCCTAGATTCGATCTATATTATTGCGATCAAAGTGATGTAAATAGTGCCACAAGTTTGTTGTTGATGTAATAGTTTGTTTGCTTATGTCTTATTAATTCTAATAATCCAGCAGTTACTAATTTTTTAAGATACTTGGACGCAGTTAATCTACTTACCCCTAAATTTGTAGTCACGTATTCAGTTTTTGTATATGGATGCGAGAAAATAGTATTCATCAACTCATGTGAATATATCTTATGTTCTTTTTCTTTGAGTATTTTTTTATACTCAGACATAAGTGATTTAATGCTGTCGATAGTTGATATTGTTTGCCTTGCAGTAGATTCTAAGGCTGTAAGCATAAAAAGAATCCATTCTTCCCACGCGTTTTCATCACGAACTTTTTGAAGTAATTGGTAATACTCACCTTTGTTTTTTGTGATATATCTGCTGAGATATAAAATTGGAGTATCTAAAATCCCCTCTGAAATGAGGTACAAAACATTTAGAATCCTGCCGGTTCTGCCGTTACCGTCAAAAAATGGGTGAATTGATTCAAATTGATGGTGTATCATCGCCATCTTTACCAATGGGTCAAAGTTGCTCAATTCTCGTTCATTAATAAACGTTTCCAAGTTTTGCATGTAGTTGATAATATCTGCCCCATTTTGTGGTGGTGTGTATACAATATTTCCAGTGCTATCTTTCAGAACCGTACCAGGGACATTTCTAAATCCCGATTGTCTATGTGTTATGGTTTGTGATATTTCAATTAATAAATTATTGCTAAGTCCTCTTTCTTTTACTCCATTAAATCCAAGAAAAAGAGCATCATTATATCTATAGACTTCTTTTGTAGCAGGAGAGAATGCATCATCGGCTTTGTCGTATTTGAAGAGCTCGTCATGAGTAGTTACTATATTTTCTATTTCTGAGCTGTCCTTGGACTCCTGAAGAGTGAGTGTATTTATCAGGATTCCTTGATTCGGGATTGTTTGCGCTAAGCCTTTAAGTTCTGCAATAACCTTATTTGCTGAAATAGCCTTTTTTAGGATTTTAGGGGTTTCTATTATATCAATCGGTAATCTGGGTATTATGTAGTTCATATAGTTTAGGTGTGTATAGTTTTCTGCATAATGTTAGCATTCCACGCAAAGCATGTAAAGATTTTGGCGTTTTCTATACATACCCCAAGAGCAATGTATAGTTTTTATACATTGCTTATCAGAGAGACATCTCTAAATAATTTTCTCTCTTGCAACAGCCCCGCTCCTCTCCCCACTCAAAACCCCGGGAAAAAGTCCACAACAATATGCCTGCTCGGTACTCCCATTTTCTTAAGCGTATCGGTAAATGCGACGACCATTCCATGAGGGCCCGAAATGTAGAACATTCGTTCTCTATAGTCTGGGCAGTTGCGTGAAATCATCTCGCTGGTGAGTGAGCCGCGTTCGCCTTTCCACTCCTTCTCCTTCGTACTTCCATTCAAAACGCGCCCTGCTGTGTCGACTATATTTTCTGCTGCTGAAAGGTTGTAGACAATCTTCGCGCCTATCGTTTTTTCGGCGTCGTCAAACACATCTCGGTACGCAATTTCTTCTTCGGTTTTGTTCGAGTAAAAAAGCACGGTGTCTCGTTTGTCTTTTGTGTCGGTCATGTATTTTATCATCGAACGGAATGGCGTGATTCCTATTCCTCCTGCGATAAAAGCAAGTTTCTGTGTTGCGTTGCCAGCTGCCTTGTCGAGTGTGAAATCTCCCGACAACTGTGAAATGATTATTTTTTCTCCAGGTTGTAATTGCAACAACGCCTTTTTGTATGAGCTGCATGTCGTATAGCACTTTATTCCCAGTTGAACTGTTTCTTCTGTCGGTGATGACGCGAGCGTGAAATAGCGTCGGTTCCCCCTATTGTCAGGATTTTCATAGCCAAAAGTCCATTCAACATATTGCCCAGGTTTAAATGAAAACGCACGATCTGGTTTGAACCAAAAATTCCAAGTTCCATTCGCAATCTCTTTTCGTTCTATCAAAGTTAGTACGCGTTTTCCCTTTGGACTCACAATGTACGAATAAATATTGCCAACGCATAGAGCGAGCTCTGGTGTTGAAAATATATATCCGATATGCAAAAACGGTGCGAAAAGGATTCCGGTTAATACCCCGTATCCAAGCCTAAATGAACGTGTTGAAGGAGTTGTAAGAGGTTCGGTCAACATTACGCATGCGAAGAAAACCATTCCAGTATTTGAAAGTAATCTTTCTACTGAAATGAGTGGCGATGTGCGTGAAAATGTTAAAGCTATTGTCGAAACGCAAGCTGCTGCAAAAAAACTCAAAACCAAATCGAAGCGATGAATTTTTCTAGTAATTAAAATTCCTCCAACAACGACGAACGCGAGCATGGGTAGTGTTCCTATCCACCAAGTAGCGGGTTGCTGTAGCGCAAAACTCGTAATTGCAACGGCTATCGCCGCAGGATTAAAAATGTGTTTTTTATCAATTGCCAAAATATATTTGCTTGCCATCGCGAGCACCGAAGCCCACATCAGAAATAAAAATCCTCCTCTTTCAAAGGCAATCGGTGGAGTAATTATGAGTGCTAAAATAAAGGCCGTAATGTAAACGGATTCAATGTTCGCCGGAACTTCATAAACTTTAGCGAAAACGTAATTAACTGCAACGCAAACAACGGTAATTACAAATACAGAAGCCGCTAAATCGAATGGCTTGAATGCTAAAACTCCGAGTGAGCTTTCGATTAATGCCACAACAATCAGCCCGAAAACATAGTACAAAATAAGGCGGTACATGGTGATTGAATTTACAAGTTTGTCGATGAATCCCAACATATTAAATTGAATTAAAGATATTTTTCAAAGCCGCTTGTCATTGTCGCACGGCCGGTTGAATCGATTATATACCCCTCAAGTCCTCGGTATTTTTCAACGAACAGAATTCCCTTCTCTCCCATCGCAAAAACAGCTGTAGCAAAGCGATCCGCCTCGTAAACATTCGGTCCGATAATGCTCACGCTGGCAATTTTTTTATCTGCAGTGCCCACTCCCCAAATATGATCTCCGCGTTCGTAATTCCCAGAAGTCGCAATTCCCTGTCCACTTAATTTTACAATTTTTACGATTTGAGAAGTGTTAAAAGGATTTCGAATTCCAATTCGCCACGCTTCTTTATCTGAGTTAATTCCGTGCGTTTGAATGTCGCCTGCAATTTCAACGTAAAATGATTTAAAGCCCTTTTTTAACAGGATTTGAGCCGCATTATTAATCATCCAACCTTTCACTAGGCCAGATGGGTCTAGCTTGCCGTCTGGGCGTCGAATGTCAAAATATCCATCGGTCAATTTTTTAGTTTCTTCGCACATCGCAAAAACTTCTTTCATTTGTTTACCGTACTCATTTGGCAGTACGTCGCCGCGATTGATTTTAGAAATTTCGCTTTCGGTTTTGTAAGTGCTGAATATTTTGTCGATCTCGTTGTAGTACTCAAAAACCGCTTCAATATCACGTTCCTCGACTGTCGTATCTATAACTTCAACAGAAAGTGGCATGCCCATCATAAAGCGTTCAATTTTCATACGCTTAGTTTCTTGCTAATGCGAGAGCGCCTTTTAAAGACTCAATTGTTGCGGGAGAACTAGCAGATGCTCCCGAAACTGCATTTACATTCGCGCTTTGTGCGGCGATTATTTCTTGTTTGAAAATTGGCATCGCGTACGAGTTTATTCGAATCGAATTTCGTTGGTCGTTTGGATACTGTAAGAAATTTACATCTGTTATTTTTCCGCCAGAAACTACTACCTGAACTTGCATGGTGCCATAATACGCATCGACAGCTGGCCCAGTGAAAGTCCCATCTTTGTAGATTGATTTTGGTGCTGTTGGAGTTGCTGGTTTTGTGTTTGCGGCAGGTTGAGAATTTGTCTGTGCCGGCTTTGTAGTAGCCGTTGGTTGCGATTGTGTATTTGCTGGAGTCGTTTGAGTCGGTGCCGAATTGTCTGTTGTTGAAGTTGTTGGTCGTGGAATATCAACATCTGCATCTCTGTCGTCAGTGCTCAATGTTGTGTCTGTAGTCGCCTCTTGTTGTGTATTTGACGATAAATCGGAGCCAGTAGAATTTGGCGTAGGAGGAGTTAAAGTTTGAGTTCCAAATGTTTTATATACGTAGAGGGCAAACAAGATAACCACAGTCGATGAAAGCAGGAATTTTTTCATGCCAGTAATTTACATTGTAAGTATTTTGGGTGGTAGGTTTCTGCTGAGTATACAGCTGACGACATCGCGTTTTGTTGTGTAATATATCTTATCTGGTTATTTCAGTGTAGTTCCACTCTAGCAGTGTTTTTTGCCTCAATTCCTGCGAATTTTCTTGCAAACTCGTTAAAGCGTTCAGGGCTTTCTGTAGTAAGAAATTCTCGTGAACCCTCGTCTTTTTTCGATCGCGAAAGCTGCTCTTCAATCTCTGGGTGTCGTTTTAAATAATTTACAACACTTTTTGCTATAATTTCTCCTGAATGAAGCACATTAACCCGTTTGCCAATAATTCTTCGAATGTCAGCGATCATCAATGGGTAGTGAGTGCAGCCCAGCAGCAACGTATCTATATTGTGAGTTTGAATTGAGCGTAAGTATTTTTTTAAAATGGATTTTGCCTCTGGTTTTGTATGCCACCCCTCTTCGATAAATGGCACCAGTAAGGGGCATGCCTGTTGAGCAACGCAAACTTTTGGGTCTATTTTTTTTAATTCAATTTCGAAGGATTTTGATGCGATAGTTCCCTTTGTTCCAATCACGCCGATTCGTTTTGAGTGTGTCGCCAAAACTGCTGCCTCAACAACGGGTCTCACAACTCCCAGTATTTTTCTGTCTTTGTATTTAGAATTCGGATTTCTCAGGTATTTTTCCTGCATTTCTCTTAGAGCCTGACTGGTTGCTGTAAAACACGCGATAATAATTAAGCGCGCGCCACGTTCGAATAAAAACCGTACTGCTTGATCGGTATATTCAATAATTGTTTCTTTAGTTCTGTTCCCGTACGGCGCGCGCGCGTTATCGCCAAGGTACACATAATCGTATTGTGGTAGCTCGCGCATTACCTCCTTTAAAACCGTCAGCCCTCCAAAACCTGAATCAAAAACACCAATCATATTAAAATTATACACTAAAAAAATCCCGCTAATGCGAGACGTACTTGTTTTTTGAGCCAGCTTCTCATCACTATCGCTAAAGTTTCGGCTCCCAGCCTCTCCGGCGCCTCAGAATACAAGGTAAAAAGATTTTGTTATGTATTTGAAGATTTGATGCCGGAGAGACAAGAGAGTAAAGGTAGACCAACCCCTTTCGACCTCCATTTTTGAGAGGTCTGCTGTGCTTTGGTTTTATTTTTGTCGAACCATAACGGCTGCACGTGGTGAGCGCGACATGACGACACAAGGTCGAAACATGGGCTCCGAGCAATTTGTTTTTGTTTGAGTGGATCGGACGGTCTGTTTTAATTCCAATCCATCGCAGAGCAGAAAGAAAAGCAAGATAATACGGTTCGCTTTGAGACTCACTAATTTTTATTTTTGTTTGTGAGAGCTGTTTGTATTTTTGTGTCTTGCTCTTCTCTCTGCCTTGCAATAGTGTGCTTGGTAGAAGAAGTTCTTGGCGGGTTTTCAAATTAACAAATTCACGTCATTGTATCAAATTAATTCTATAGTGCAAATAATAACTATTGACGATGCCTCATTCTATATTTAAATTCAAAGGTTACAGGTTACAGCTTTCAATTTTTTTGCTGGTTGGAATTATTATTGGCATGCTCCTCTCTATTCAAATTCGCTCCGACACGGTTGTTTCTTCTGAGGCTGTTTCAAAAACATTACAGATAGAGAATAGTTTGCTGGCCTCTTTTACCGCCGAGCACAAAGATCTTCTGCTAAAACTTGAAGAGTTAAGGAAAAAAAGAAAGGATTTAGAAGTTGTCACGGAACGAAATTCCTCTAAAAAATTGCAGAATCAGTTAAAATTATTGCGTGAGAGTGCACGTGTTCAGTCGATGAATGGCTCTGGAATAAGAGTTACAATAGAAGATGGGATTGCGGGAGGAGAATTTCTATCAGCTGCCGACATGAGAGATCTTGTGAATGCTCTTTTCTTACAAGGTGCTAAAGGAATTGTAGTTAATGGGATTCGCGTTGGCTCATTAATGCCAATTCGTGATGCTTTTGATACAATATTTTTTGGAAACAGGCAGGTGTCTTCTCCTTTTAGCATTGAGGCAATTGGTAACTACGAAGCCCTTCAGTTTGCGCTCAAAGAGGTTAAAACACGAAAAGTTAAGATTTATTCTGAAAAGATAGAACAACTAGCCATTCCTGCTTACGAGATGAATCATTCCTATATCGATGCGAAACTTCTCACGCCTGAAAATCCTCTTTCATTATGAAAAAAATTCTCAGCATCGCCATTTTAGTTACTTGTATTCTGCTAGTAGTGCAGTCTCGCTCATATTTGGCGGCGAAAAAAATAGGAGTTGTTGCTAGCAGAAATATTCTTTCTGAAGTAAATGTCTTTCAGCTTGCGAATCAAGAAATGAGAGGAGAGGTAGATGGTGAGCAGAAAAAAATTGAAAAACTGAGCTCTCAGCTTGCGCAGGAGTCGATTGCTAACGAAGTTACTCATCTTAGAATTTCCGCTGGATTAGAGGCTGTAACAGGCGAGGGAATTGAGATTACGATTGATAAGTCTATCCCTGCTTTCTGGATAGTCGATTTACTGGCTCAACTTACAAGTAGCGGTGCCGAAATCGTATCAATAAATGGAAACCGATATTTAGATCGCACTGCTGGTCTTCGAGACGTATCTGGAGGTCTTCTTATGCATTCTGTATTTTTAAGACCGCCGTATTCAATTTCAGTAATTGGGCCTCAGATAGAGTTGAGAAATGCAGTTTCTCAAACAGGTGGATTTGTTGACCGAATTAAAAAAACTCTTCCTGAAATTGGAGTGATCGTTGCTCAGCGAGACAGTATTGTTATTCGTTAATTAGCATTGTAAAAAACTCCTTTTCTTAAGTCACCATGCTTATGCGGTCTTGCTCGAATTTTCAAAATTTAGAAGTTGTAAACTTATCCTTTTAGCGCAAGAAATACCAAAAAACAGGTTGTAGTGCTAAAAGAGTGTAGGTAATAATCGCGAAAGCTGTTTTATTTGCCTTCTCTTTTTCGAAAAGATCTTTAAGGCTCTTAATCTCTTTTTCTTTCTCGTCGATATCTTTTTTATAAAGATCAATTTTAAAGCTCTCATTTGAATCAGTGTGTTTCACAACTGTGGCTGCTGTATTTGCTTGAGCAGCAATGTTTGCCGCAATAATCCCCTGTTGAGATGTAAAACGTAAAACTTGATTCTCAAGTTCATTCATTCGTTCCTGTGATTGTTCTCCTTTTCTTTGATACTCATTTAATCTTTTCTGTGCTTCTTCGTACAAATCTTTGTAGAAATTTGAGTCGCCAATTTGTGAGTCATCTTTTGATTGAGCAGGAGCGAACGATGATGATCCTCTGGCAGATGTTCCGCGAATTACATTTAACGACTCTGTTTCGCCATATTTTATTACAGGAGTTCCTTTTGAAAGTTCAATAATATCGCTTTTGTGTAGCAGAATTCTACCGCTCTTTTGGTATGCAGGTAGACGTCCACTTTTTATGTATCTGTCGATTGTCCTAACTGACACTTTAAGCAATTTGCTTGCTTGCTGTCTGTCTACTGTAGATTGTTGTTGTGTGATTGTTGACATAGTTTATTTGACCCTCAGCGTCTATACTGTCTACTGATAAGCCTGTCACATTTAAAAACTTCTTTGTCATAAAGTCAATTTCATTAGAATTGTCAGATTAACTCTCTATGCGCAAATTCACTCAAAATGAAATGCAGAATAAAAAAATGTCTGTGGAGTCACTAAAAAAACTTTCGCGTCATTCGGTGGTTCTGGTGCTCGATAATCTGCGGTCAGCCCATAATGTAGGTGCTATTTTTCGAACTGCAGATAGTGCTCTTGTCGAGAAAATTTTCTTGGTTGGAGTCACGCCTTGTCCTCCATCGGCTCATATAGACAAAACGGCTCTTGGTGCGGCTGATGTCGTGCCATGGCAGCATTATGAAAAAATTGAAGATGTTTTAGAGGATTTGAAAAAAAATGGATATACACTGGTTTCGTTAGAGCAGACCGATGGTTCTATTTCGTATGCTTCAGAAAAAGTTTTTTTGAAAAAAGATTTTCCTATTGCATTAGTTGTTGGCAATGAAGTTGATGGTGTTTCTCAATATGCTATAGATAAGTCTGACTACTCGGTGGATATCCCAATGTATGGTCGCGCCTCATCATTGAATGTTTCCACGGCAACTGGAATTGTTGTTTATGAAATCTTGAGGAGGCTGATGGTTTGATCAACTTTAGTTTGGATATTTGATTAATGAACATCACGGCAAGCGTAAGCAGGTCGCTAAAAAATCACGATGCCATTTTTGCCATTTACATATAGATAGTGGCATATAATTTTGTTTTTCAATATAATTTCTTTGTTAGCTATATCATCAATATGATTTCTCTCGATTTCTACAATAAGACAACTACGAAATTAGGCCAAAATATTTTTAATAAACTGCTCGATTCAGCTCATAAGGAATTGGTTGCAGACGGGCGGCTATCCAAAAAAGAAGATTGGCTAGTCGAGCTTTCTTTGGTAGGAACAAAAGCGATTACTCAACTGAATACTCAATATCACAATAAGACGCGCCCCACCGATGTTGTCTCGGTTAGTTATTTTCAGGATATGTTTGAAAATGGTTCAACTGAGAATGATTTTTCAACTTCAAAAAACGGGGAATTCGGCTCGGTTCCCTCGCCGCTCGCTGGCGAAATCTTTATTAGCCTTCCCTATGCGCGCGTTCAGGCCAAGCAAATTGGTCAGTCTCTTAATGACGAACTTCAATTCTTATTCGTTCATGGATTGTTGCATGTATTTGGATATGACCACATGAAGCCTACCGACGAATCTCATATGCTTAGGTTGACTTATAAAATTCTAGGAAGAAAATGAAAAGCAGCGCCAGCGTGCGCTGGCGTCATACTTGAGTACAAGCCACAGTAAGGGCACACTTCAACCACCTTCTCACTCTGGCGAAATTGTGTTAGTGCATAAAAAAAATCCCACACATTTCTGCGTGGGATTTAAGGTGCTTGTAGATTTAGTACAAGTGTATTGCCTCGATTAGTCGAGATTTTACACTAATTACCATGTATCTCCTGAACCTTGATCGTCATTGCGGTATCCACCACCATTATTGTTATTTCGGCGGAATCCTCCCTCTCGTGGAGCTCGTGGCTCCATAGGGCGTGCTTCATTTACTGAAACGCGGCGACCGTCGATTTCTTTGTCGTTAAACATTGAGATAGCATTTGCTGCCTCATCGTCTGTTGACATAGTTACGAAGCCAAAGCCTTTTGATCGGCCTGACATACGATCCTTGATAACGATTGCCTCTTCGACATTACCTGCAGCAGAAAATGCTGCGCGTAAACTGTCATCTGTTGTAGCCCATGCTAGGCCTCCTACGTATAATTTCTTAGCCATACTGTGAAAAACTTAATGAATAGAGAACGGTGAGTCTCCGGTTGCATTCTCTGATTCATACACTGTACGGCTTACTGTCGACCTAACCATAAGCCCAGGATTACTTAAAGAAACGCAAAACAAGAAACAGAACCGTTGCAATTGTCCCCTTATATAGCTTTAAAGTCAACTAAATGGCTTAAATCCTGAAATTTGTGTCTTTGGTCGGGGTGCTGGGACTCGAACCCAGGGCCTCCCCGATAGCGAATCGGGACGCGATAAATAAGATCGAGATAGATAATGGTCGGGGTGCTGGGACTCGAACCCAGGGCCTCCTGGTCCCAAACCAGGCGCGATAGCCAACTTCGCCACACCCCGATATTTCTAACTTATTATACCTATTTTGATCAATTTCTCGATATATATTCTGCTTTTCATCTTTTTTATATATGCCTCCTTTTTTCGAGCTTCAGAATATGTCTTGTATTCTTTTGATAGTACTAGCGTCCAAGGTTTGCCATGCTTAGTCCATTTAGATTCACCAGCATTATGTTCGTTTAGCCTATTTCCCAGATCATTAGTTGCTCCAATGTAATATTTATCTTTCGATTCGCTACGCAGTATATAAACGAAAGCCATTATATTTCGATATGATTTTGGGACTATGCTTAGCCTCCCCGATAGCCAACTCGTAGATCCCGACTTGTCGGGAGAGCCACACCCCGATGATTACTACGGATAGGTTTTACCTTAACCCAGCTCACTTGTCCATAAAATTCGAGCGTCTGTGTAGTGCTATAGCTATGCTACAATTTGAATAAAGTATGACTAAATTACTTTCAGACCTAATAGGAATGCCTATTTATGAGGATTCAATGCCAACTCGGCCAGTAGCTCTAATTCGTGATGCAATTGTTGATCCGGAAAATGGCTCGTTGATTGCTTTTATGACGCATCGTAGGAAAATCCTATTACTTCGAGATACCCGTTTTTTTCAAAGTGTGTTTTTTGTACATAGTGCAGACGATTTATTGGCTCAAGATGAGGTAATTCGGGTGGATAAAATCCTTCAAAAATGCCCGTCGCTTCTTGGTTTGCCTGTTTATACCAATAAAAATAATGTCTTTATTGGTCGTATTGTAGACCTCGAACTTGATATTACTGTTGGTCAGTTGGTTAACATGTATACGTCAAAACTTTTTTTGTTTGTGCGTTACGATGAAAGGATTCTGTCCGCAAAAAATATTGTTGAAATTCATTCTGATAGAATTATTGTTAAAGATACAAGCGCCATAAAAGAGCCCAAAAAAAATGAGGTAGAAGAGTTGGCTATGGCATAAATTTTTAAGCATTTATTTTATCTATGCTCGCGCCTTTGGAAAAGTATCAAACAAAAAGACCCACTTGAGTGGGTCTTTTTTAATTTCGAGTAGATCGCTCTCTTTATTGTCCTGTCGATGAACCAACCTGAAGGATTGTATTCACAAACGCGAATGAAGCAACGATGATTACGATACCGATAACAGAGAAAAGAAGAATTTTCTTTGCTTTTCCTACGTTATCTTCGTTACCAGCAGCGCTTACATACAAGAAACCTCCGTAAATAACCATTACAACTGTTAGAAGTCCCAAGAAAGTAAGGAAGAAGTTTACTACAGTAAGAATGATGCCACGAAGACTTGTTTGTCCGCCTGATAATTGGCTTACAATTGGAATAGAATCTTGTGTTGGATCAAGTGCTGCTTGAGCGAAAGCAACGTTGCCAGCGAAGGCGTTGAGCAGTAGAAGTCCTGCAAATGTAAGACCAAGTGTTATCGCGAACTGTTTGACGGCTTTCATAGATTTAAAAATATTAATTTATTTTGTATCAGATTATGATACCACTTTTCGAGTTTACTTTCAATCCCCTTACAGGTCAAAAGCCTTGGGCACTTAGTTATTGACAGAAATTATACTTCACCAATAACTCGTGCTTCCATTTGAAGTGTTATGCCGAATTTTTCTTTTACTGCCTTTATCGCGGTGTCACGTAGGGCGATTATGTCTGCAAATGTTGCGTTGCTTTTGTTAATGAAAAAATTGCCGTGTTTAGTACTTATTTCCGCATCTCCGATAGAAAATCCTTTTAAGCCAACTTGATCAATGAGCATTCCTGCCGGTTTTTCTTTTGAAGGATTTTTGAAAAATGAGCCCGCTGAAAATCCTATTGGTTGTTTTGCTAGTCTTGCCTCGTTTATTTCTTTCATTAATTTTTTCGATTCTTCGGCGTTGCCGTGTTTTAGCTCTAAAGTTACAGCAACGACTATGTCTGAAGAATTTTGTAAAGAGGTATGTCGGTAAGAAAATTTAATTGCCTGTGGGTTTTTTCTTATGTCTATCGTGCGAATGCCATTAATAGGATTAAATACGTCTACACTTCGCACAAGTGAGCCAGTTTCAACAGCTGGAACTCCGGAGTTTCCCCAAACTGCAGCTCCAATTGTTCCGGGCAATCCATATAGTGGCTCGGCACCTGAAAGATTGTGCTTAACGGCTTCATTTACAATTTGTGCCCAGAGCGCTCCGCTATCTGCATGAATAAAATTTCCATCAATTGTAATTGCCGATGTAAGATTCTTTATTACGAGTCCGCGTACTCCTTTGTCTGTAAAAAAGCAGTTTGTGCCTCGCCCAA
>JAHFJU010000080.1 GCA_023245725.1 Candidatus Peregrinibacteria bacterium | reverse complement strand
TGCGTACGGCGCAACGCAATGTAATAGGCAGATTTATTTTCCTCAACCAATTTCTCGTTAGATACATATTGAACAAATGAATACCCTGCCTTTAACAGAAGAATATTAGTAAGCACTCGCGATAATCGGCCATTACCATCTTCAAATGGGTGAATTTTCAAAAACTCAACAATAAAATTAGCAATTACAAGGAGAGGGTGCCTCTTATTTTCTTCAAGACTCATACACGTCCAATCAATAATTTCACTCATTTCTTTTGGTACCAAAAATGGAGAAGTAGTTTTAAATACAACCTCTATCTCGTTTCCAAATTTATCAAACATTCCAACCTTGTTTTCTAATTTTTTATATTCGCCCAAATGAGCCTTGTCTTTATCTACAAATTTCAAAAGCTCTTTGTGTAAAAATTTTATCGAATTTTCGGTTAGCGATATTTGATCCCAATTTTCGAACACAAGCGACAATAACTCAAAATAGCCTTTCACTTCAGATGCGTCACGATCCTTAAATCGACTAACAGAAATCCCCTTCATTAATTTTTCGACATCTTCGTCAGTCAAAGCAGCACCCTCAATTCGGGTTGAAGAACCAGCTGAAGTTATTAGAACTGACTGTTTTAAATTTTTTAAAATCTGAGGAGCAAGTGACACTCCACCCACCCAATTACCCTTTAACTCATCAATCAAGGCTAGTTTTCTCCAAACTGTATCTGGAAGATTATCAAATCTCTCATTAAATCCCATATACTAAGTATATTAGATTGTATTAGATTATACTAGAAACTCCGCCTTGACATATTTGACAAACAACAATATTGTTTCAACCTGACTTGTATAAGGATATATATGACACTATCAACTCCAAAAATCGCCACAGCAACCCCAGCAGCAACTCAAGAAGCAACAAGGGCACAACGTCGCGCCCCTCAAACACCTCGAATATCTGCAATTTCAAATATTGCGCGCAGACTAGCCCTTTTTGGCGCACTAGTAACAAGTGCATGTAGCGGAATTGGAATGGATTCACTTACAGGAATTAATCCAAAATACGATCCAGATGGCCAACTCGCACGAGACGCGCAAACCGACGCTTTAGCCCATGACGCACATGTTTCAGACGCTGTTACAGACGGCTCAATTGAAAAAGACGCATTTATAGGATTTGATGCAATTGGCACAGATGGATTATTGAAAGATGCGCTTTCAAATGACGGCTCAAATACTGACGGACCAAAAGCAGACGGGCTCACGGCAGACAACGGAGTTCGATCAGACGCTCAAATATTAGACCAAGGAGTTTTGCCAATTAACGACGCGGCAAGAGATGCATTAAATCCTCTAGATGGAGCCGTAAACGCCGACGCACATGGCCCAATTGACGCACTTGTTTTGGCAGACGCAATAGCGGCGCACGATGCCGTACCAAATTTAGACGCGCTGATTTTACAAGACGCTCAAGCTCAACTCGATGGCGCGCACGTTGGCGATGCACTAAATAGCGACGCTCGGCCTCAAGACGCAGCTCAAAATGGCGACGCAGCACAAAACCCTAGCGATGCTCAAACTGACGCGCATTCACCTGATGCTCTAATTCTTCCCGACGCAGCATTACCACCAGTTCGATGTACAGTAGGAGTTGGCCCATGTACCAATACTGGGAATATTGGCCCCGACGGCACATGCGACGTGCAACCTCTACCGCCACACGCTGAGGTATGCAACAACGTTGATGACGATTGCGACGGAACGACTGATAATAATATTCCTGTGAGCTTATGCGCAACTGTTTGCGGCTCAGGTGTATACGTATGCGAAGCCGGTGGCATTGAACGATGCACGGCACAGCAACCAATTGGAGAAATAGTAGCCCCACTTTGTAACGGAGTCGATGACGACTGTAATGACATTGTTGATGACGGACTATTTTGTAACGATGGAGACCCGTGCGGAACAGGAGTTGGAGCCTGCGAAAGCCCCGGTAGAGTTGTGTTTGGAGTATGTAATGCAGTGGCCGGAACGCCAAGCCCAGACGTATGTGATGGCATAGACAACAACTGCGACGGAGTCGTTGACAATGGTGTCGATGCACACGGCAATACTGGTTCAAGCGAAGTATGTTCAACGCCTTGCGGCAGCGGAATTCGACTTTGTCGGAATGGTGCGCTTACTCCATGCGACGCGCCTCAACCTCAGACTGAAATTTGCGATGGCATAGACAACAACTGCGAAGGGAGAATTGACGAAGGCTGCGGAATTGGCGACGTATGTACAGTAGGAGTTGGCCAGTGCGTTACAGAAGGAACCGTTCAACTCGACCCAGCTAATGTAGGTCAAACACTTTGCGATACTGGAGCAAATGTATCAGTAGAACCAAGCGAAGAAATTTGCGACAACATAGACAACAACTGCGACGGTCAAACAGACGAAACATTCCCTGAACTTGGAACAGCTTGCACCGTTGGCGTTGGCGCATGCGAAAATACAGGAACACGCACATGTGTAGACGGAGCACTTTCATGCAACGTCGTAGCTGGCGCGCCTAACCCAGAAATTTGTAATGGCATCGATGACGATTGCGACGGAACGATCGATAACGGCGTTTGCGCACATCAAGGAGACCCTTGTTCAGTTGGGCTGGGTGTTTGTAAAGTCGATGGTGTTGTAGTTGCTGACGGGAGTTGTGACCTGCAGGGAAAAATTGCAATGGAACCTCACTTAGCCGAAGCATGTAATGGCATGGACGACAACTGCAACGGCATAATTGATGAGGGGATTGATGGAGGAAGTGTATGCGTTGATGGTGGTCTGTGCTCAAATGGAATTGGAAATTGCTTGCGCTCATCGCACCTACAAGTAGTGAACGGTCGACTAGTTTGCGACGCTATACCGGGTCCATCAGGCGCTGAAATATGCGGAAACAACCGCGACGAAGACTGCAATGGACAGGCAAATAATGGCTGCGCTAACCACCCTAACCCATAACCCACGAACTTAGAGCAAGAGAGCAACTACACTACTATCGGCTCATCATTCGCACCCCAACAGCAGCCGCCTCAACTCGCGGCATATATAACGACAGCTGACATTTGCCGCTCTTAAAACGAGTTACAATGTTGTATTGTCGTGCGGTTAAATAGGCATTTGCATCATCGACAGAAACACCCGTACTGTCAGAGCAGTACTTGGTGAACTGAGTAAGCGCATTTTTTTTCACGATAATTTTTTTATTAATAGCCTCTAACAAAACCTTATAAAAATCGAGCCTTGTTATTCGCGAATTCACAGCATGTCCGCTTTCGACATAGCTCATTTTTATAGCATGATCAGAACAGCTATGAATACCCAAATACTCATTGCTACCACAACCAAGCGGAGAAAAACTATTCGCTATTTGAATCGCGTACCCATAAGTCAAAATATAATTCGGATAATATTTTTTAGTTTTTTCAATTGGAAACAAAGTTTTGTGATCAATCAAATATTGAGTCAAATTAATAACGTCTTGTTTTTGCTTTTCAGAAAGCCCTGAAAGATCAGAAAAATAATCGGCTGACGTAAAGGTTTTAACAACTGCAACCTCTGGCACGACAGGAATATCAGTTGCTACAGGGTCATTTGAATAACTCTCCCTAACCGCTCCAGATGTCACGCACGGCGTAGTTGTTGGCGTAATTGTCACTGACTGATTCGCATCTATAACAACTTGCGATAAATTTGAATTGCACGTTGTTGTTTGTGTTGGCGAAGTAGTAATTTGATAATGAGAAGGCGAAATTATTGTAAATGAATCACCGCTACCAGTAACCACGTTCATTGTTGAAGCATTTATAGTCACACTAGAAGCCGTAGAACCGTCTTTAATAGTTAACGTTAAATTACCAAAATCGACATCGACAGAATCTGAGTATTCAATATTAGACGCAAACGCAACAGCCGAAAACATTATTGAACCAACAACAAAAAACGCCGATATACCAATGAGACGTTTTTGAAGTCCAGAAGAGAAACTCATATGCATTTTTTAGCACTTTTTTGACAAAGAGTTTATTGAATGTTCTTTACAAAAAATAAATCAGCAATGTTAATCGCTTCATTGCGCGTGATCGTTTTTAAGTACGAACACGAAAAATTACCGGCATCGATAAACCCAAGTTTTTGGCCATTTATAAACGAATTATATGCACGTGAAACTTTCGCGCCAGATACTCCATTACAAATTAAATTACCAGGAGCGGAATAAGTAACCATTGAATTACCCTGTCTTGAAAAATATTTGAGTAGCATATCTACAAAATCAAATTTAGACATTCTTCGCGAAACGCTTGTTGCAATAACTCCATACTTTTTCGCAGCCTGAAGGCATTTTTGAGCAAGCACATTCGACTTCGACGCGTTACACGCATTAGCCGAATACGACATAACAATTTGCGCAGCAAAAGCAGAATTCAATGTCGACCTTAGTTGAGCCGCCGATAATCCCCCTTTGTAGGTTTTTGCCGCCTTCATTCTATTCAGAGTTCGTGTAACAGGAGTTTCAGTCACAACATTTTCAACAGGAGCAACAACAATTGGCGCAACCACTTCAGCCGGAGCTACATACGAAAACGAAACAGCATCAGACAAATTCCCAGCAAAGTCGCGCGCAACTAATTCATAAATAATGCTGTCGCCAGCCTTCACATTAGTATCCATTGCAAATTGGTCACCCTGATACGCCTCAAGCGACGACTGAGTTTCTGCTGCCGCGCGTGTAAGTTTTTTTGTAATTAAAATCCTCTCAATATCTAAATCGGGAGAATCAACCCATGTTAGCTTAACTCCATTATCATTTTTTATTACCGAAATATTTTTTACAGGATACGGAGAAATAACATCAACCCTATTTTCGGAATTTATCAATGTTGTTCTAAAATTATCAACGTCTGAAATATGGTCACCATTCAAATCGAGCCCAATTTTACGTTTGCCGTTTTCTTGCCGATACGTGCGAATCATTAGCCCAGAGATAGAAACATCCATTCCTTTTGTAAAAGTGCCTAAAACAGGCAAATAAACCTCTCTCAGAGAGTCTGAATATACAGGAGTAACCGCCGCGGCAATTTTACCTTGAGTTACGGCCGAACCAGTCAGAGTTAATTGAGTAGCCGAGCGATCAAACAATAAAAACAATCCATCGGGAATCATCATTCTAATTCCGTTTGCTTGCGAAACACTATCGCCATCTGAATCAATAATTAAAACGGGACCAAATACAATCCCCCCCTGACTTTTATAAAAAGTGTAGTCGTATGATTGATCAAAATAAACGTTCCCCATGTCGGCAAATGCGGTCATAGAGAAAAAGAACACCGAGAGGAGTGAAATCGAAATTATGCGAAGTATTTTCATATACTATTTTTTGTTATCCCTCAGCCATTGTTCAAACTCGGCATCGGGCGAATTAAACTTTTTTAAGTTAAGGTGATACGCCACATCTGCGGCATTAACATCGTTCAATAGGCGATCCATTCGTGCGACATCTATAAAATATTGTGGCTGATTATAAACAGTTTCATCGACAAGTTTTTCGTACACAGCAAGAGCTTTGTCGTATTTGCCCATTTGTTCGTAGAGTCGAGCCAAGTTGTGCTCTGCAACAGTTGAAAATTTAAAAACTTTTAGGTCTTCTTTAAGTACGGCCTCGGCCTGCGAAAGATGCCCAAGATAGCCAAGATAAAGGGCTTTTTGAATATAGTAATCGCTATTCGGGAGTCCATCTGAATTATTTGGGTCTGGCTGTTTTAGCTTTTCGTCTGCCTCGGCAATTTTAGCCTCGTATTCTGCGCGTTGAGCGTCGGTAATAGATACAGCAACATCGATAGGTTTCTGCTGCTGATAAACGTAAAAAGCTGCATAAGCAAGCGCACCAATAGCAAGAACCAGAGAAACTATAATAACCGCAATTTTCGAAGAAGATGATGTTTTCATTACCTTGATTATACAAAATTTCGGCACAAAAAAAAGCCCCCTCCCCGATTTCTCGGAGAGGGAAGCTTTTTAAGTCGTTCAGAAATGAACTATAGAATCACTAAAGTGAAACTAAAGGCTCAAGCTTAGTGACTGTGTCGACAAGTTGTCAACATTGAAACCGTTTGTCCATGCACTTGTAGAAGTGGTGTGAACAGTTCCATTTGA
>JAHFJU010000012.1 GCA_023245725.1 Candidatus Peregrinibacteria bacterium | reverse complement strand
ATATCAGTATTAGATTTCTACTTTTGTAGATTACGCCCAAAATCCCGCTAGTGTATTGCCTCGAATATCAGTATTAGATTTCTACTTTTGTAGATGACAATCCAAATTGTTGAGCGTAAACCCTCGAATATCAGTATTAGATTTCTACTTTTGTAGATTTTCAGCGACAACTAGCAACCTTGATGCTCGAATATCAGTATTAGATTTCTACTTTTGTAGATATTGTACTCTGAACTAGCTCCGCTTGCTCTCGAATATCAGTATTAGATTTCTACTTTTGTAGATCTTCAGATGATGAGGTTCGCTGAGGACTCGAATATCAGTATTAGATTTCTACTTTTGTAGATTTCGACTCGTATGGCTTACCGAATGCTCGAATATCAGTATTAGATTTCTACTTTTGTAGATAAAAAGGAATCATGCCCGACTTGAATTCTCGAATATCAGTATTAGATTTCTACTTTTGTAGATTACTATTCCAGCTATTACAGCCCTTGCCTCGAATATCAGTATTAGATTTCTACTTTTGTAGATTTAAGTTAAAAAGTAAAGGGTAAAATACTCGAATATCAGTATTAGATTTCTACTTTTGTAGATGTGGCGAAATCAAGAGCAGGAGGACAGCTCGAATATCAGTATTAGATTTCTACTTTTGTAGATGAGTGGCTCATGATACCCTTGATGTAACTCGAATATCAGTATTAGATTTCTACTTTTGTAGATCCTAGCGTCTACCTATTCCGCCACCCCTCGAATATCAGTATTAGATTTCTACTTTTGTAGATGGAATGGAGGAACGCCACGTTCAATACTCTCGAATATCAGTATTAGATTTCTACTTTTGTAGATGGTAAATAAACAGTCCCAATCCTCTAGCTCGAATATCAGTATTAGATTTCTACTTTTGTAGATTTCAGATGTTAGCGAAAACATGGGGTCTCGAATATCAGTATTAGATTTCTACTTTTGTAGATCTTTTATTAACGACTGGATTAACTCCAGCTCTCGAATATCAGTATTAGATTTCTACTTTTGTAGATATGAGGTGATTTCGGCTCCTGCAAGAGCTCGAATATCAGTATTAGATTTCTACTTTTGTAGATTTAGCTACTGGGTCAAGCGTTTCTTCTCTCGAATATCAGTATTAGATTTCTACTTTTGTAGATGATAATATGTCACTTATACTATTTTGCTCGAATATCAGTATTAGATTTCTACTTTTGTAGATTGCAGACCTTTGTTGCAAATTTTGCAGCTCGAATATCAGTATTAGATTTCTACTTTTGTAGATATGCACACGAGCCAATACATCATGTGCTCGAATATCAGTATTAGATTTCTACTTTTGTAGATAACTATTTCTCATGGGGAATGGAGGAGCTCGAATATCAGTATTAGATTTCTACTTTTGTAGATTTGGGGTTAGTTATTTTTTTACGGTCGCCTCGAATATCAGTATTAGATTTCTACTTTTGTAGATTAGTATACCTGTGCGTGTTTTGCGCTCCCCTCGAATATCAGTATTAGATTTCTACTTTTGTAGATCTCTAGTTTTCGCTCTAACATATCGTCCTCGAATATCAGTATTAGATTTCTACTTTTGTAGATCAGCAGTATTCACCATCTACATTTTCACTCGAATATCAGTATTAGATTTCTACTTTTGTAGATGTGTGAAAACAATAGTGAAAGCGAATGCTCGAATATCAGTATTAGATTTCTACTTTTGTAGATATTGCGTCATCACTCCCAAAACACACACCTCGAATATCAGTATTAGATTTCTACTTTTGTAGCAACACTATAGCTAAACCGCTTTATGAAAATGGAACAATCAACAAAGATCAATACGAAGGGTATATCGGGCAATAAGCCTATGTTCGTGTACACTCCTGAACAATTAGCTGAAATAGACGCAATGACAAAGGCGTTTGTTAAAAGTTTGAATAGTATTCCAAAAGATTAAAATAGATACTGATCGCCCATTAGCCCCCTAAAAACTCCCTCTTCCATTATGCTATAATTCCCACATGCCACTTTGGTCTATTTGCTTATTTGTCGCGTTATTTTCGCTCCTCTTGATTTTGGGTTTAAAACATATTTTTCAAAAGCTCGGTCTTGTTGATAAACCGCATGAGTACGGCATTTCTCGCAAGCCGATACCATACAGCGTTGGTTGGGTTTTTCTGCCTGTTACTCTTTTGCTGACTACTTTTTTTGTTCAACAGGCGGGGCACACAATAGACCTCAAATTATTTTCGGTACTCCTTGCCGGCTCGCTGATTATGTTAGTTAGTTTTCTCGATGATCGATTTCGCATAAGCCCAATTATAAGGCTTTCATTTCAGATAGTCGCAGCCTTACTTGTCGTATGGGGAGGTGTTCACATTCAACAGCTTTCGAATCCTTTTGGTGAGCCTTTTTTGCTCGATCACTACTCAATCGAAATTTTTGGTCAGACTATTTGGCTTGTCTCTGCGGCACTTGTTGTCGGCTGGCTGGTACTTTCTATGAACGTAATGAACTGGCTCGATGGAGTTCCAGGACTTGCTTCAGGCGTTTCAACAATCACGTTTTTTACACTTATGTTGTTGTCGCTACAACAGTTTCATGTTGTAGACCAAACGCTTGTAATTATGCTTTCTTCAGGCCTTGCAAGCGCAACATTCGTATTTTGGTTTTTCGATTTCTCTCCACCTAAACTTTTAATGGGCGATACGGGTAGTATGTTTTTGGGCTTCATGATCGGCATAATCTCTATTTTAGCAGGCGGAAAAATGGCCACGGCTTTACTTGTAATGGGATTCCCAGTCATTGACGCATTTATTGTAATAGGTCGCCGCATATTAAAAAAACAGTCGCCTTTTAAAGGTGATTATACGCACTTGCATCATCGTCTAATAAATTCCGGTTTTAGCGAACGCAAAACGCTTGTTTTTATATATGTCGTCTGTATGCTGTGTGGTGCTGTAGCGCTGTTTATGCCTTCTACAACCACAAAAATGGCAGCATTCATCGGTATCGCACTTGTTATGGGATTTGTGCAAAGAAAGATTACGAAACGATAAAAAAATGAAATATTGATTGGGTTTTGGTGCTTGAAAATTGATAATTACCACACTATGGATCACGTCGCCGAGATTAAAAATCGTATTCCGATCGAAGACCTTGTTTCACAGTATGTGCAACTAAAAAAGGTTGGCCGAAATTTTAAAGGATTATGCCCATTCCATAGCGAACGAAGCCCGAGTTTTTATGTAAGCACCGAAAAACAACTTGCATATTGTTTTGGTTGCAGAAAGGGCGGAGATCACTTTAAATTTATTCAAGAAATTGAAGGAATTGATTTTGTTGAAGCCCTCAAAATGTTGGCCGAGAAAGCCCGCGTCGAATTGCCAACTGTTTCTCATGAACAGCGCGAAAAAATCCGAGTACAAAAATCTGCAAAAGATCGAATTATTGAAATGCACGAAATTGCACAAAGTTTTTTTGAAGAACAACTGTGGAGCCCTCCGGGATCGCATGCGTTGTCATACATTCGTGCGCGTGGCGTAAGCGATGACACAATTAAAAATTTTCATCTTGGTTATGCTCCGGCGCAGGGTAGTAGCGATGCTATGTTTCGACTCCTTATTAAAGAAGGATTTTCAAAAGACGAATGCGAACAATCTGGCCTTGTTCTATCTCGAAATACCGATAACTCTGTGCACTTTGACAGGTTTAGAAATCGCCTAATGTTCCCTATTTCAACGCCTCTCGGCAAGGTATGCGCCTTTGGTGGACGAGCTCTCTCGAAAGAAGACGAACCTAAATATTTAAATTCTCCAGAAACTCCTATTTATCATAAAAGCGATATTCTCTACGGATTTTTTGAGGCAAAAAATGCAATTCGAACTGCTGGTTCAGTTGTTTTTGTAGAAGGATACATGGATATGATTGCAGCGTATCAGTCTGGTGTTCAGAATGTTGTAGCTACAAGTGGAACTGCTCTAACTAATGAGCATCTTGAACTTATTAAGCGTCATAGCGATCTGCTTACTTTTTCTTTCGACGCCGACTCCGCTGGTCGTCAGGCAACTTTGCGCGCTTTCGATTTGGCTCTTCCTCTCGGTTTTACTATCTCAGTTGCAGTTTGGGACGATACAGCAAAAGACCCCGATGAAATGTGCGCTAAAAATCCTCAAAAATATATTGATGCTACAAAAAAACCACAGCCAATGTCTGAGTTTTTGATTGACTATTTTGCTTCTGTATATGGTACAGAAAGGCTTGATCAACGTGTAACTGCTGCACAGGCGCTGGTTGCATTTATTGCCCGAGTTCAGAGCCCGTTATTTGTCGATGAGTGGATTAAACAGGCATCTATAAAATTGAGCGTATCTGTTGATGCACTTTACGGAGAATTGCAACAATACAAAAAAACTCAAAAAAAATCTTCACAATTTAAAATGGCTTCAAAGTCAGATGATTCGGCAACATCTACAAACAGCCAAAATGATAAGAATAACGATCGGCAATTGCAAAAGAGCGAGTATCTGCTAGGACTTCTGTTGACATATCAGTCTACAATTAGTCTTATCAATCAGATGGTACAGCCGGAAATTTTTCTTGACCCAGAGCTGAAAAGTGTTTACAGGTGGCTTCTTGATCAGTATAATCAATGCTCGGGTGGTCAAAATGAGGCTACAGAAGCCATGAAGTCAAGAGTGCAGATGCTTATGTTGTATGTTGAACAAATGCAGAGCGATGCCGAGCGCACGCTCAGTGAGCACGATGCCGCACAAGAAGTGGTAGCGATTGCTCTCCAATTAGCACGTTCATACGTAACAAAGCAGAAGTCTCAATACCTCAACAACTTGCGAACAGCTCCTACTAAAGAGCTAAAAGAGCAAATTCTTGCGGAGTACGAACATCTTCTCTCATACGAACACCGACTTTCAATTCATACGTAATACTCTATGGCAAAAAAAATTAAGAAATTTATCGCGGGTCCAAGTGACGAACAACTCGCGCGTTTTCCTAAGGCGGTTCAAGAACTAATTAAGAAGGGTAGAGAACAGAAATTCGTAACACAGCAAGAGTTGCTCAAAGCGGTGCCAAATCTCGAAGCTAATGTGGTTCTTTTAGATGAGCTGTATACACTTTTCATGGAGCTTGGTATTGAGGTTCTAGATGTAAAAGACAGCCTAATTTGGAAAGATGAAGGTGGTGATCAAGATGTTGAAGAAGAGATTGTAGAAGATCCTGTAAAAGCGACTGCTGAACTATCTGAAATTGCGAATGACTCTATTCGTATGTATTTGTGTGAAATTGGAAAAGTAAAGTTGCTTAATGCAAAAGAAGAAATTGAATTGGCTAAGAGAATTAGAAAAAACGACCAGTCAGCTAAGCAAAAATTGGCTGAAGCAAACCTTCGTTTGGTTGTTTCTATTGCAAAAAAATATATTGGCCGAGGTCTTTCATTTCTCGATTTAATTCAAGAAGGGAACATTGGTTTGTTTAGGGCGGTTGAAAAATTCGATCCAGATCGTGGTTTTAAATTTTCTACTTATGCCACATGGTGGATCCGTCAGGCTATTACTAGAGCTATTGCAGATCAAGCCCGAACAATTCGTATTCCTGTTCATATGGTTGAGACTATTAACAAGCTCACTCATGCACAGCGTCGTTTAGTTCAGGAACTTGGTCGTGAGCCACTTGTAGAAGAGCTCGCAGCTGAAATGGATATGGACGAAAAAAAGGTTCGTCATATTTTGAAAATTTCACAGGATATCGTTTCGCTTGAGGCACCGGTTGGTACTGAAGAAGATTCAAAACTTGGAGACTTTATTGAGGATGATGAAGCCCTTTCTCCTGCTGAAGCTACTAATCGCCAACTAATTAAAGAGTACATTCACGAAATGCTTCAGTATCTTTCTCCACGTGAGAAAAAAATTATTGAAATGCGTTTTGGCTTGAAAGATGGAGTAGGTCATACTCTTGAAGAAGTTGGCCAAGAATTCCGTGTTACACGAGAGCGTATTCGTCAGATCGAAGCTAAAGTTCTGCAGAAGTTGAAAGAGCACCCAAAAAGCGTTAAAATTCGACCTCTTGCTTTATAATAACCATTAACATTACTACTTATGATGGATCCACACGCACAAATATCAGACGATAAATTCATTCTTGTTACTAAAGAAGGTTTAGAAAAGTTGAAAGAAGAACTTCAGAACTTGAAAGATGTAAAACGTGTCGAGGTTGCCGAACGTTTGAAAGAAGCTATTAGCTATGGAGATCTTTCAGAGAATGCTGAGTACGAAGAAGCAAAAAATGAGCAGGCCTTTGTTGAAGGACGTATTATTGAAGTCGAAGAAAAAATTAAGTACGCAAAAATTATTGATAGCTCAAGCCATAAAGCTGCAACAGTACAGCTTGGTTCTACAGTAGTTATTCAAAACGTTTCTGATAAAAAATCAGACGAAGAAGAATACACTATTGTTGGTTCTACAGAAGCAGATCCTATAAAGCACAAAGTATCTAACGTTTCTCCCGTTGGTAAGGCACTTCTCGACAGAAAAGCAGGTGAGGTTGTGAAAGTTGTCGCACCAGCAGGCATGATTGAATACAAGATTGTTAAGATTAAATAATCTTGAATTTGTATGATTGAAGGTGAATCTCAAGCAAAGTTTTTGAGAGTTGGAACTGTTGTTGTTTTTTTAATAACGCTAACACTTGTTTTGTTTTTTGTTTATGGTTATCAATTTGATTCCTCCTCAAAGCAAATAGTGAAAAAGAGTGTGATTCTTTTAGATGGTGATGTATCTGATTTCTCGCAGACACTAGACTCTAAACCTCAAGTTCCATCTCAGAATGAGTTTCGTCTTATTCCGGGGTCGTACATATTGGGTCTTTCTCAAGAAGGATTTTTTCCTTGGCAAAAAGAAGTTTATATTGGCGATGATGAGCTTGTTCGTTTAGGTCGTCCTTGGTTGATTCCAAATAAAAATTTAGAAACATCGACCGAAATTTTAAGAAAAGGAGATACTTCAAAAAAAGATTTCAATTTAGTGTTTAATACTGAATCTCATATTTTTGGTGTAGATACAGAGAAAAAAACATTTACAGTTCACGTGTTTAAAAGGGGAGAGGATGACGAAAAAGCCACTTTTATATTAAAATCTCCTTTTAATAGTAAGAAAATTAATAGGCTTGCATATGTTAACAATCAGCTTTTTTTATTAGGTGAAGATTCTGTTCTATGGAGTATAGATGAAAAGAACATTCCAACTAAAAAATCGGTTGTTCGTGATATATATGAATTTAATGATTCTCTTTTCTCTATCAATAATAATGGTGCTCTTGAACAATTATATAAAAGCGAACTAGGAGATATTGCTTTTGAAAATACTGTTAAAATTGCGGCACCGTATGAGTTAGAAAAAATCTCAGACGTTCAAATTGGAAAATCAAATTTACTATTTACGCTTCTTGCAGAAGAAAAATCAAATAACAAAAATACGAAAATTTTGTCTTCGATTGTATTGACCGATCTTAATGGCGATATGCTTTTTAGCGATTTTGGTAATTCTTCCCTCATCGATAAAGATGATAGTTTTCAGTTTATTCAAGATGGTGAATTGGTTTTGATGGATTTGAAAAAGAAGACATATAAACATTATGTAGCCGCGCCAGTTTTTGATCATGCCTCTTTAGTTAGGCGAATTGGTGATACATTCTGGTTGCTGATTATAAATGCGACAAACAGTTTGTCGGCATGTGATCAGTGGGGAGAATCTTGTATTGTTTTAAAAACGCTAGATGCTCCTTTTTTGGTAAATAAAAAAGATGGATTTACATGGCTATCATCATTTCAAAATAAACAGCTTTCATTCAACTTCGATCCGTTAAATAAAGCTAGAACCGGACTAAGCGGTATAATTAATACAATTATTGAACCGGCAAATTCTCTGACTTCGAGTGTAACTTCGCCATCAATTTTCGTCGAACCGAAGTGAGCCAGCGTAAAATGCCGTCTGGGTCTTTTAAATCAGGATTTACTATCCTTTTTCTAAGCATTAATGTTCCACAAATAAAAATAACCGCACTGGTGTAAATTCCAATTCTTATTCCAAAGACGGTAAATACTTCGTCTCCTCTAAAAAATTCTTCTATGAAGAAGAATGCGCTCATTATCGTTATGCAAATTTCAGTTACAATTCCATGAACAGTCGCGCTGCGACTTTTTTTAAGCAGATGCAGCATTAAAATCATAGTTAATGTAGTGTAAATCAGTGCGTAAATTTGGGTTGGGTGAATTGGTGAAATGTATTTCACATATGCACTTTTGAAAACAACACCCCACGGTAACGTTGTAGGAGAGCCATAAAGTGAACCGTCTAGAAATGCGCCGAATTCTCCGAACATCATTCCGACCAGTACGGCTGGAACAAGTTGATCTATTAGCGCCATGATAGGCTCTTCAGTGCTATTTCTCTTTCTGTATAGTGCAAATAAAACGCCTGCGAGTGTTCCCCAAAATGAAAATCCTTTATCCCAAATACCAAACAGGCCTAACCATTCTTGCATACCATAAGAAAAAAAGAAAAAACTCCAGTGAAATAGTATATAGGTAAGTCGTCCGAAAATTAATCCTGTTAAAAAAATACTAAATGCATTTTCTGTAAAAAGATTAATTGCAACTCGGTTGTGTTTGCATAAATTTGTAAAAACAATTGATCCAACTACAAAACCTACTGTGACAAAAAACCAAAGTGAATAGATTGTTACTGAACCAAATTCGAACAGAATGGGGTACATGTATTTAGAAGAGATTCACGGCTATAAGCAGGTAGCAAGTGGCCGCCAATAAAGAGAATATCGATTTCGCCACTGCGCTATTATAGCGAGGGTTTAGGCTAAAGAAAGCCTTCATGCAATAATATACGAAAAGCAGTAGCGTAAGTGCCTTAATATATGTTGTCCCGTAAAAGAACACACTATCTGGGAGTGTTGGCGATAGTGAATTTTTCTTTATAGTAAAAGGGAAACTAATAAAATACGCAATAAGGTAAAAGCCCAACAAAAATCCAGTTAAAGAGCCGTAGGCCGTTGTTTCTTGATTTGTGTCAACTTGGTTGTGTGCTTCTAAAACTCGTATTTGTTCAGATATTAATGATTTTAGCTCTAATTTAAGTCGTTTTTTTTGTTTTAATAGAGATTTTATAGATTCCCATGCCTCAGCTCGCAGAGCCTTCGATGAGCCAAAAATAAGGGTTTTTATATATGTATTAATGTGGCTGTTAGTGGTGCTAATCTGAATTTTCTTTTCTCTCATTGCGTCTGAAAGTGGCGGAAAAACAGTTTGAATCAACCGAGCCAAGTATTTGAAAAAAGGATTTTGAGACCATTTTGAAACAATGTCGTTTATGTAAATCGCCTTATTTAAATTTCCTGCATTTAATTCGTCTAGCAGTTTGCTTGTTTCAAGTTTTAGCTGTGCGCTTTCTTTTATTTTTTCTCGTTCGTTTATGAACAATTCTTGTTTCTGTATATGTGCGAGCATTTTTTCGCATATTGCTTTTATATGTTCAAGATTTGATGAGTCTTTTATTCTAAGCAGTTGATTTATATATCCTGTAATTATATCTCGCTCTTCTTGTTTTATAAGCGGCCCATTTGTTTTTAAAAACAAATTAATTCTTTCAATTGTATCGTTTACAATTAATGAAAGTTGAACCTTTTGCTTCTCGTCTTCGCTTGTTCTAGCCGAATCTGACTCGTTTGTCTTTTCTTCTTTCGTTGGTGAGAGACTGTTATTGGCTGGTTTAGAATCGTTGTTCTGTTTAGAATTTTTTTCTAAATCATATTTCTGTTGAATATCAGCTGTGCCGTTTGCACGGGCTTTTTTCTTGCTATTAGAATCCAGTGTACTGTTTACTATGTAATATACTGAAAGTTTGTATTCATTGAGCAGTCGAGAGAATGCGCGCAATTCATCTTGAGCGGCAATCGTGCCTACTACTTTTTTGTTGTTTTGGTCAAATGCCTCAAATTCAAAAAGTGGAATTGCTGTTTTTTGCGCAGCATCGTCGTTAGTTTTTGCCACAAGTGCTACGTCGTCTTTTACTTCTGTAAGAGTAACTACAGACATTCCAAGTTCGTTCAGTTTTGTTCTTGCTTCTGATTCTGTAGTAGCCTCAATAATCCCGCTTAACTCGCGAGAGTCTTGACTCAGGGCTATGTAGTGGTATCGCATATCTTACTAATATGGATTTTAGAGGCTCGCTTTTACAAAGTTTAGAAACAATGGGTGGGGTCTGTGTGGACGAGATAGAAATTCAGGGTGGAATTGTGATCCAATCATGAATGGGTGATTTTTTAATTCAGCAATTTCAACTAAATTCGCATTCTTATTAATTCCTGCCGCAATCCAGCCTGCTTCTTCAAGCGGTTTTCTAAAATCATTATTAAATTCATATCGGTGTCTGTGACGCTCATTAATTGTTGGTTTTTTATAATATGATCGTGTTTTTGACCCTTCAACTAAAGCGCATTCATATGCGCCTAACCTTAGCGTTCCGCCTTTTTCTTTCTGCCAAGATTGATCTGGTAAAAAGTGAATTACATATTTTGAGTCATCGAGTTTCTTTTTCTGATCAAATTCTTGAGAGGTAAGAGTGTTATCGTTCAATACATGACGAGCAAATTCGATTGTCATTAATTGCATTCCTAAGCACAATCCAAGGTAAGGCACTTTATTTTCGCGACAATATTTTGCTGCCATAATTTTTCCTTCACAACCACGAACTCCAAAGCCTCCTGGAACTACAACTCCTTTTGCTGACTTTAATGCTTTCCATGTTTCAGCATCGTTTTGCTCAAGTTTCTCAGAATTTATCCAAATGAGAGACAGTTTTCGGTTATTATGAAAACATGCAATTTTTAAGGATTCGATAACTGATAAATATGCGTCATCTAAGCCATTATATTTGGCAACAAGTGCAACTTTTAACTCCTCTTCGCTAGTATGTATTTTGCTGACTAAATCTTTCCATGCAGAAAGTTTTGGAGAAACAGAGCCAAGGTTCAATTTTTTTGCAATGATTTCAGCAATTTTAAATTTCTCCAATAGAATCGGAACTTCATAAATGGATTGCGCCGTAATCGATGGAATAACCGACTCAACTTCAACATCACAAAAAAGTGCAATTTTTTCAGTAAGTTCTTTTGAAACAGGATAATCGGCACGCGGAATAATTATGTCAGGTTGAATTCCGATTGAACGTAGTTCACGAACAGATGCTTGAGTAGGTTTTGTTTTTAATTCTTTTGAGCCGGCAAGGTAGGGAAGTAAAGTAAGGTGAACGAATAGAGTGTTGTGCGCCCCCAGTTCTGACCTGAGTTGCCTTATTGCTTCAAGGTAAGGAAGCCCTTCGATATCGCCTGTTGTTCCTCCGATTTCTACAATCACAACATCGGCTTTTGAGCTTTTTCCAAGCCCTGTAATACGTTCTTTAATTGCATTTGTAATGTGAGGAATTATTTGTATTGTTCCTCCTAAAAAGTCTCCGCGGCGTTCTTTAGCAATAATTTCACTGTAAATTTTTCCGGTTGTAACCGTTGAACTTCCGCTCAAGTTTACGTCCATAAATCGTTCATAGTGGCCAAGATCAAGGTCGGTTTCAGAGCCATCATCTGTTACAAAAACCTCTCCGTGTTGAAAAGGATTCATTGTTCCCGGATCGACGTTCAAGTATGGATCGAGTTTTTGAGGGACTGTTGTAAATCCGCAGGAATTTAAAAGAGCACCGATAGATGCTGCAGCAATTCCTTTTCCAAGTGAAGAGCAGACACCTCCTGTGACGAAGATGTATTTAGTATTTTTAACTGGCATAATTAGTAATTACTCTAAGTAGTAAGATGGGTCAAGGTTTTTATAATATCTCATTAATTGAGGCCAACTTTTTTTCTAACCTCCTCCATTTTTTCCTGCGCAATTTTGCGTGCCTTCTTGCCTCCTTCTTTGAGTATGTCGGTAATAAAATCTGGTTTTTTCAATAGTTCAATGCGTCTTTCTCGAGCCTCTGCAAAGTAAGAAAGAAGTGAAGACAAAAGTTGTTTTTTTAGTTCTCCGTAGCCAAATCCTCCTTTAATTAATTTTTCTTCTACGCTTTTTACTTCATCTGGTGATGCAAAGTGCGATAAAAGTTGAAATGGAATACATTCTTTTGGATTTTTTTGGTCGTCTATTCCTAGTGAGTCGGTTTTGATTCCCATAACTTGTTTTTTTAGAGTTGATTCGTCGGCAAAAATATCGATTGTATTGCCATAGCTCTTGCTCATTTTTTGGCCATCTGTTCCCTGAACAACGGCAACATCTTCAACAATAACAACCTCAACCGGTTTAAAAGTTTCACCGTATATATGGTTAAAGTGCCCAGCGATATCGTTTGTAATTTCGACATGTTGTTTTTGGTCTTGGCCAACTGGAACCTTGTCTGGGCCATACATCAAAATATCGCAGGCCATTAGAACAGGATAATTAAATAGCCCGACAGTCATGTCTTTTTTACCTTTTGCTTTTGCATCTTTCCAAGCGTGAGCGCGCTCAAGTAAGCCAAGTGGGCTAATTGTGTCAAAAATCCAAGTTAGTTCTGTAAGTTCAGGAACATCGCTTTGTAGAAAAAAAGTTGTTTTATTCGGATTCAATCCAAGTGCTAAATAATCTACCGCTAATTCAAATGAGAGTTCTTTTAGTCGTGTACCGTCGCGAACAGTAGTAAGAGCATGGTAGTTAGCCAAGAAATAGAAGCAATCACCTTCGTTTTGCATAGAAATATGTTGGCGCATTGCACCGAGATAATTTCCAATATGCGCTTTGCCAGATGGTTGCATTCCAGATAGTATTCTCATACGCGCGTAGTTTAGTTAAATGTTGTCGTATTAGTAAGTTTCAGCCTATTTTTAGCGGCTAAACAGCTTGACATCACGCATAAAACGGCTATAGTATAACGCTGGAATATGTCGACCGAACGAATAAAAATATCTGTTACATCTGCCGATAAGGCTCCGCGCGGCCATGAGGCTCGACTTGCCATTGGTCAAATTCAAATTCCGGTTCGCGATGCGATAGCTGCGGTTGTTTTTTTGGCTGTTGCTGCTGGTGGGTATGTTCAACTTCAGGGTAATTGTAATAATAAGCCTGTTGAGGTTGATTCTGTTGAAATTCAAAAACCGAGTGCTCCAGCAACTGATTCCTATGAGTATCAAAAAAAACATTGTGATGGAACAGTTAGTTCTGATGGAGGAGCTCATTTTATATGTAGTCCCACTCCTTCAAATGTGATTCCTCCTAAACGCGAAAATAATTTAAATTCACCAAATTCAATTGATCCGTTCAACCAGTTTGATAAAAAAACTAATTCTAGAAAAAGGGCAGTATAGGGAAGCTCTGGCGACATTTTTCAAACTGTTATTTTTGTTTATTTTCTGCGGCAGTATTTGAAAGGTTTTATGACGTTTTTTAGTTGAATGGAGCAAGCCGAAGCAACTTTCGTGTATCGCGTTCTTGAATATAAAACGGCATAAGGTTGCCAGTTTCGAGAGCTTGGTAAACTGCAGATTTAGGCAAATATGTTTGAATTATCATGTTTTCTTTTGTGTTTACTTTAAGGCGTGCGAGTGTTTGTAGTGCTTTTTCTTCAGCTCTAAAATGTGGAATATGTAAAAGGGAATCAGGAACTACTGCGATGCTGGTTGCTAGTCGTGGCAGGTCTAACGGTTTATCAATGATTTTTGTCGCTACTATAATATCTGCGCTATCTAGCTCTTCAAAGCTGAGTGCTATTTTTCGCTCTTTTGATCCTTTTATTGAGTCTGAGTCGAGACGAACTATCTTCGCTTGAGCAAAAATAGTGTTCAATAGATCTTCGATTCCTTGAGTGCCGAGGCCGATCGATTTTTGTCGCAAACTGCCGCAATTTCTACACGCTGTAATCGATTCTGAACTAAAGTTACATCGATGGCATTTGAACTCTCCTGAGCGATGAGATGTTAGTGCGGTTTCGCATCTTGGGCAGCTGCTTACAGTGTCGCAATCTTTACAAACTGTCATGCTTACTACACCGCGCCTATTTATAAAAAGAAGAACCTGTTTATTTAGTGCCAGCGTCGATGCGATCTTTTGAAGTGCTATATCTGAAAGAGGACCACGGTTGCCAGACATTCGTTCTTCGCTCATAGGAATAATTGTTACTTTTGTAGGCGTTTCTTTTGTTTGTGTAAGTTGAAATACTTTATGTGTTTTATAATTCGATTCACATGCAAACCAAGTTTCAAATAGTGGAGCTGGCACAACCGAACTAAATGTTGCATTGTAGGTTTCAGTAAGTAGGCGGGCTATATCGACAGCATGATAGTGTGGGCTCCTTATTTCTTCATAAGACTCGTTGTCTTCGTCAAACAATATAATATTTGAGAGTTCTTTGAATGGCAGAAATAAGCCGATTCTTGTTGTTACTATAGTTTGTGGAACGCCGTTTAATGCATTGTTCCATATTGTTGCCCTGTCGCGTGGTTTTATTTCTCCATGATATGAAACAAAGTTTATTTGTTCATCTCGAAGTCTTTTTTCAATATGTGAAAGGGCGTATTGCTCAGGCAGTACAATGAGAGTTGTTCCTCCTTTTTTTTGTAGCAATTTGTTAATTAACTCACTCCTATCTGAAGCTGATTTTTCGATGTACAGACGGTACGGAAACTTTGGAATTTCGGGATCTACCGAATTATCTATGGTTGCTTCATGTTTATCTGTAGCCCCAATCAGGTTATCTTGTATATTTTTTTTGTTCAGTGCTTCTAGCGTAGTTGAAGATATAAATAGCTGAACAATTTGAGCATATGGAACATGATATTGCTTGTGTAGCGCATCTATCATTGAAAGTGTTTTCTCGCCTAAACAATAAGGAAAAACTCCTTCTATTTTTTTTACTCCGAAAGACGGTTTGAATTGTTGTGTAGAAATAACCACTCCGAAAATTTCATTTTTACCAAAAGGCATTTTTACTACATCTCCGCGCGTAACCGCAACTGTATTGTCGTACGAATATGATAATACCGAAAAACGCTCGGGAACTCGTCTCAGAGGAATAACTGAAGCATAGCTCAGTGAAGTGTCATTCATTTTTTGAAGCAAATTGGCTCAATGGTCGAAAATAATTCTTCACCATTATACAACGCATTTATGCCGGAGATTTTTATAGTTTTTTTTATGAAATTTACGCCAACGCTGTTGTCTGTAACAGGACCGGAAATAATTGCCAACGGTACTTTTAATTTTCTGCAAATTTCGTCGAGTTTTATTGCACCGACTGGGTCATGTGCGCAACCAATGTGAACTTTTACTGCTGATCTAAATCCTTTATCTTTTAAAATTGCCATTACACCATAATCACCAAGAAGCCCGTCTCCAAGCTCAACCACTATTGCGTCGGGCTTAGTTGTCTCTGATAAATAATTAAGTGCGCCGTATGAAATTTGAGCTGCATTTCCATTAAGCCCAATGGTTGACGAATAACCTGCATCGAGAAAAGAAGTTACTCCACAGGCTCCGTAATCTTCCATTGCTTCGGTGTCTTTTAGTGCAGCGATTCCTGCCAGTTTTGCAGCTGCAATTCGATAACCATGTTTTGTCGCTTGTCTGATTATTTCGGCTGCTACAGAGGTTTTACCAACGTTCATGCTTGTTCCAGACACAGCAATAAGAGGAACTTTTATTAGTAGCTTTTTTGCAGGTTTAAAGAGTGTTGAATTTTTAATGTTCAAAATCCTTTTAGTATCGTCAACTACAGAACCAAGCACTTTTAGTCGAAGCGGTTTGCCTACTTCATATGCGCTACTGCTTGTACAAATTCCAGCTACTCCGCCCATATTCAATAGGTGAATCACGTCACCTTTCTTAATCGATTTTGGAATATCGCCAACAAAACCCATAAGCGCTCTGCGTTGACCGAGTGCAACTATGAGCGTGTCTCCTTTCTTAATTGTTGAAAAACGGCCGGTACGCAGCTCTACCTTGTTATAAAGTTTTTTGTTCTCGAGTACTTCTACTGCGATTAATGTTCCATCTTTCGCGGGAATATTATCTGAAATGTTTACCCTTTGAGTTAGGGGAACATTTTTGGTTACTGAGAGGATTTTATCGACAAATACTTTCATGGCATTAGCTTTTGAGCTGGTGCGTAGTGTAGCACACTATTGTTTTTGGCTAGGCTTACATTTGAATTTCACCTTTTGAGAGGTTTTTTCATTTAGGTTTGTATAAACGCGGTGTTTTACGTTTTATGCAAACAGCGATTTTATTTTTGAACCCATTTTGCCAAAGAACGATTTTGGTTCTTTTACTGGAGTTTTCTGCCCTGTTTTATATGATGTGATTGCAGGATTAATTCCTTCGCCCATGCTTATAATAGTGTCACGTTTTCTAAATAGACGGTTAACTGCTGTTTGGCCAGTAATGTTATTTGATTTTCGCCCTAAATCGGTGAGCTCGTTTTGTGAAAGAGGAGTTATGTACTGTAATTCTTTTACACGATTGCCAGCTTTCCAGCTTTCGGCTTTCGCTTGCGCATTAGCAATGCGTGATTCTCGAGATGCAATAAAACTTTTTTCGTAATCAGATAATTCTTGCGGTTTTTGTGGTGAAAATCGTGATGAAATTGACTCGGTAAAACCTGAAATTGTGTCTGATAATTTACCGAATCCACTCCTCGCTGCTTGTGAAAAACTTACACGATTATTAATTCGACCATTTTGTTCTAACATTGCAGGTGTAGTAATTGGAATTACCGTTCCACGTTCGTCAGGGATTATGCTTGGACCACCTCGATTGCCGTAAATCGAAGCTAGAATGCCTGCTGCAAGTAATCCATATTTAGAAACATTTCTTTGTACTTCTGGCCTGAAAGCTGTTGTAGGTGCTCTGTTTGGTCTTGGTGATAATTGTGTAGGATATGAATTCAGTGGTCGAGGAGTCTGTTCGGCTGTTTTACTTTGTGCTGGTTGAGTAACCGAAAGAGGAGATTGTGTTGGATTTGATACTTTTACATCTTTGGGTGGTCTATCAGTTATGTTCGCAACTGCATTATTTAAATCTATTTCAATTTGAGCGAGTATATTTCTGGTTAATGTTCCAAAAATCCCATCTGGTATTGTTGGCTCTTCTGAAATTGCAGGTTCTGTTTGTCTTGCTCTACTTGGAATAGTGTCTTCAGCAGTCAATGTATCAGCAATTTTTGTGGTGGCGGTTTCGGCAGCAGAAGGAGTTGAATCTCTTAAACGAGCATTGGTATTTGCAGATACTACTGTTCCAGCAGAAAATCTACCAAATGGAGTCTCTATCACTTCATCTTTTACCTCGATTTGTGCCGGTTTATGTTCAATTCTATCTCTTATTGGTTCCATAACTTTGAGACCACGTATTCCATCAAATGCAGCTCTTGCTTGTGCTTCAAATTGAGGGCTTTCTGCTTCTTTTAGACGTCTTTGAGCGATTGCAGCCCTTGCACGTGCTTCAAATTTAGCTTCTTCTTCGATAGAACTTTGTCTATTTCTAGCCTCTATAGCTAACCGTTGACTCACGCCTTCAACGATTCTATTTCGGTTAATTGCACTACTAATTAATGGCGTATGGTTTTGCCCAATTGAGCTTCTTCCTTGTGATAAAGGAGTATTAGATGGAGCTGGAGGTGTCCATATATCTGCTGTGTCGCTTGGGCGTGGTGTATTCATAAATAAGGTCGTTATAGTGACATTATGTTAGTATTTTGTCAATATCTGATTTGGGCGAATTGTTTTCGCTACCTTGCTTTATACAGAGCTGCCGTATTATTGTTACGCGGCTAGTTTAGTCTGTTTTAGAGAAGTTTGATCATGCACCCGTAGTTCAACGGATAGAACGACGGTCTTCGGAACCGTGGATAGAGGTTCGATTCCTCTCGGGTGCACCATAAATAGTATGAATTGGCGTTTTTTGTTTTGAAGGAAAATCTACATTTCAATACCAGATTAATAAACTGAGATTCGATTCTATGAATAACAAAAAAGACCTCGCATTGTGAGCGAGGTCTTTAAATTTTCGAATTGAATAAATCCTATAAACTTTATTTTCGTACATTCTCATCTTTCTGCCATAGAGCCAAAAGTGGAGAAGCTATGAAAACAGAAGAGTATGTACCTACAACGATTCCGATTACTAGAACTAGAATGAAGTTGAATAGCGATGGAGCTCCAAAGATTAATAGAGCAACCAATGTAATCAATGTAGAAAGAGACGTGTTAATTGAACGTGCCATTGTCTGAGTCAAGCTGCGATTTGTAATTGCTTTAAACGATTCGCCTCGCTGCTGAAACTTCAAGTTCTCACGAATACGATCGAATACAACGATTGTGTCATGTACAGAGAAACCAAGAACAGTTAGCAACGCAGTAATAAAGAGTGCGTCAACTTCGAGTTGGAAGATTGCAAAGATTCCGATTGGAATGAATACATCATGCATCAATGCCACTACAGCACAAACACCGAATTTCCATGGGCTTACTTTCTTCGGAACCTTTCTGAATGCGAAGGCAATGTACACAATAATCATAATCATTGTGATTACGACTGCAATGACTGCACGGCTCTTCAGCGTTTCTCCGACCACAGGGCCAATTGTAGTAAATCGATTCTCTGTAACGTTCCCCAACTTTGCGGTTATATCAGCGAGAATTTTCTCGTGAGTATCATTATCAAGATGTTGTGTGTTGATAATGATTTGTTGTTTTCCTTCTATGACATTTCCCAAAACAATGCGGCCCTTTGCTAGTTCGCTCAGTCCTGCTTCTGATGACAACGTTGCTCCATCGGTTGTCGCCGCTTTTGGTTGAACATTTTTTGCCGTGTCGATAGCAGCAAGAACACCTCGTACTTGATCAACGGTAGGTGCTTTTGTGAAAGTTAAATCGAGCAAAGATCCTCCTTTAAAGTCGATTGATAGTTTAAGCCCAAAGACTATTGTAACCACCAAACTTACTCCAATTATTGTGCCTGAAATTGCGAACCAAAGTTTTGATTTCTCAACGAATTTCAATGTAGCTTTTTCAGTTCTATCGCTCTTCATACCCCAAAGCCCAAGTCTGTGAGATAGGGGAGTTTTCATTAAAGCCAAAAGCAATGTTCGAGTAACAGTAATTGCTGTGAACATTGAAACTAAAATACCTGCAGCAAGGTTGAATGCGAATCCTTGAATTATTGATGTTCCAAAGTAAAACAAAATTGCACAAGTAAGAAGAGAAGAGAAGTTTGAGTCTCGAATAGAGCTCCATGCACGGTCGAAACCAACTTCAATAGCCGATGAAAGTGGGCGACCAGCTCGCAACTCTTCTTTCATACGCTCGAAAATAAGAATGTTAGCATCGACAGCCATACCAATAGAAAGAACAACTCCGGCAACGCCTGCGAGTGTTAGCACAATTGGGCTCTTCAATAAGAAGCTGACAAAAAAGAGTACGAAACAAGAAAGAATGAAGCCGAGGAATTTCTCCCAGCCACCGTCTTTCGATTCTAAAATTTTGTAAACAAGTGCAACGAATACAACCACTGCGATTGAAACTGCAATAGCCGTAGGGAGAGTCGATTTTACCAAGAAAAGTAAAATTGTTGTGTACATGCCAAGGGCAATAACAGCAATTAACCCAGGGAGTCTGTAATACAAAATCATTGCGATAGCCAAAATTAGAATACCGATTAGGCCTGCTTTTACGCTCATATCGAGTGCTTCTTGGCCTAATGTTGAACCGATTGTGTACTGGCCTGTGAGGACGATAGGAGCTGGGATTGCACCTGTATTAAGATCCCGTGCAAGATCTTGAGCCTCTTGAACGCTGCGCATTCCATTTATAACCGCGCTTCCACCTGAAATTTTTTCGTTAACATTTGGTTGTGAAATTAAGTTTCCACCAACATAAATTGCAACAGGTTTTCCAACATTTCGGCCAGTGATATCTTCAAATAATTTTGCGCCAGCTGCTGTAAATTTGATCGAAACTACAGGTTGAGAAATTTTGTCAAAACTTACCTGCGCGCTTTCAAATTGTTCTCCATTCAAACCGGTTTCTTTCCATTGATCGTCGAGAGTTGAAAAGTATAGCTGAGAATATTTAAGTTTATCAAAGCTGTCTGCTCTAATAATGTGGAATCCGAATGGCGTTTCAACTATTGGAGTAATTTCTCCAACATGGCTCAATTTAAGAGCCGCTTGAGTGAATGTTGCATCGTATCCACCACCTTGTTTTACTCCTTGAGGTAATTTGCCTTGTGAATCTTTAGCTCCTGGTTCATCTGATTCTGTTTTCGCTACTTCGCCAAACGCTTCTCCTTTTTTAAGTCGAGCCAAAACTTCTTCTGCATGTTTTTTTGCTTCGTCTTTTGTGCGGGTAATTGTGTCTGCCGCACGTTCGGATCCTTTATAAGCAACAAGAATATGGCTTACCATAAGCTCTTTTTCGCTTTCAGGCAGATTCGCACTTGAGATTTTTCCTTCACGACGATAGATCATAATTCCTTTTTGATCTACAAGTTGATTATTCTCGTATGTATAGCCATTTGATCCTTCAATTAGAGAAAGGGTTATTTGTCCGTCAGAAAGTTTTTCAAGTTCTGTGCGGGTTGCTAGAGGAACGCTCTCTAAAAATTCAGATGTGTTCTTTGTGAATACTACTTTTCCAGGGTTAGCTTGCTGAGCTTCTTGAGACAAAACTTCAAATTGAGCTGGATTTTTCTTTATAGAATCAAGCACCTTTTGAGCTGAAGCCTTTACGGTTTCTGCGTATTTAGGATCTGCTGTAGCCGATTTCTCTTTAAATTCGAGCTGAATCGTTTTACCAACTACCTTCTTTGCTTCATCTAGATCTTTTATTCCGGCGAGCTCAACGATCAGATGATCTTCATCGCCAATCTTAGATGTATAAATGTTCGGTTCTGAAACCCCAAGGGAGTTTACGCGTTTCATAATAACATCTACAACTCCAGAAATAATCTGCTTCTGCTTCTCTTTTGGTACCTTTGTAAGGTCGATTTTATAGTCGAGTTGAGATCCTCCTTGAAGGTCTAAACCTAAGACAACTTTAGCGTTTTGTACGCTTTCAGGAGTTCCGGGCAATTTTTGAAACTTTGCAGGTAGGTCGTAATAACCTAGTACTAATGCAAAGGCAATAATGACTACAACACGCGATGCTATTGAGCGAAACATAGAGGAGAGAAGTTAAAGAAGTTTGAATATATTATATAAGGAGTGGATTTTGCGGATTTTCATTAATCGTAATTCTAGTGAACGAAATTTGTGCTTATTTAGAGGATTTTTTATGTAGTTTTTTATCGGCCTTTTCGTCGTTGCCTTTACCTGAACGGCCATAATCATCGGCAAGTTTTACAACGTCGTCAAGTTCAGGAGTAGAAACTTCAAAAATCACAGTTTTTTCGAGAGCTTTTGCGCGGTGAATCATGCCAACTGGAACATGGAATTTTTGGCCAGCAGAAAGGGTTTTTTTATGGAGTTTATTTGCATCGGTTCCGTAAGTTAGTAATATCTTGCCAGAGAATATATATTGTGTTTCGGTCTTCTTTTCATGATATTGCAAAGAGAATTGATGTCCTTTGTTAAGTTCAAGAATTTTTCCAGCATATGAATCTGTCCAAGAGAACCATATTTCACGCCCCCATGGTTTCAGCTTTTCCGTTACTCTTTTTACCCGATCAGACATCGGGTGAGATTCTACAACATCGAACTGCAAATTAAAAGCACGTACCGACAAGAGTTTTTACCCAAAAAAATAGGTGTATTTACAAACTATCTTTATACTAATTCATGTTATAAAAAAATTTTATGGATTTTCTTAGCAAAAAAGTGAAAAATACAGCATCAGTTTCAGGGGAATCGTCAATTGTTTACGCTGTTCTATTTACTTTTATTTCGATTGTCTCTTTAGTTGGAATAATTTTGACAAATACAGAGGCTGATAATTCTCAACAGATTTTGGCGATTTCGTATTCTCCTCCACAAATAATGACTTTAATTTATGGAGTAAGCGCAGCGTCAGATGTTCAAACTTTGAATTTAGCGAATCTTGGTAATGGCACTTCTGCAGAAGGTGATCGTTTTACGAGTGTAGTTACCGCTATGGTTAACGATGAGAATGGATGTGATGTAATAAATGATCCTTTTAACGACTATGAACTTAAACTTTTTAGGCAGACTGGTGACGTTGGTGAGTCCGATGGAGCGGCTTGTAATTTTACGAATGGCACTAGTTGTTATTACGCAGATACCGCTTTGTTAGATTTGGGCTCTTGTCAGAGCACAACAACGTATAACCTAACTTGGAGAATACCAACTTTTTATTATATTGATCCTACTGATACTGGTGAATTTTCTCATCAAGATTGGGGAGCCAGATTGCAAGTTACTGACGATGTAGCTCAAACTGTAACCGCAACTGATGTTTTTGAAGTTAATACTTTGCTAGCCCTTGATGTAACTTCTACTACCGATTTTGGCATATTGTCACTCGGCGACGATTCTGCCTCTGTTGGGCTATCTATAAAAAATACTGGAAACACTATCGAGGACTATACGGTCGGATACAATCAACCGTTTCAGTGCACATCTGGCTTTTTCTCTGGTAACAATGTGAAAATTACCCAAGGGCCTGAAGATCCAATCGGTGGGGCAGCTGTAATGGGCGCTTTTGGCGCGGAAACAATTGTAAATGCTTCTATCGCTAAAGCAACTGAAATGGCAACATCTACAACTGATCCTTTGTATGCTTATCTTTCAATTCCTGTAAATGCAGGAGTCGGTGGAAGCTGCTCAAACACTGCGACATATACGGCAATAAATGACGCTGGTGCAGGAATCTAATATTTTATTAAAAACGTCTTATTTTAGCTAATTGCTTCGTAAATTTATGATAAATCGCAAAGGAAAATTTTATGAACATCACATTTACGCTATTACATTTACCGTTATCGCAGTGGTAGCTTTATGTGGAATTATTTTCGTAAGCACAGAGGCAGATGACTCTAAACAATCTACAACTGTTATTAATGATCCTCCTACAATTTCTTTTATTCAATATGGAGTAAGTGGCATATCTGATGTTACTTCTCTTGATATTGCTAATCTTGGTGGAGATCCACCTGCTTCTGGAGAGGGAACAACCTTTACAAGTGTTGTATCTGCAACTGTAACTGATAGTAATGGTTGTGCCGATATAGATAATGAAGCCACAAATTATTCATTAAAAATATATAGAAAAAAACCACTACTTGATCAATCTGATGGGGTTGGTTGTTCAATAACAACTGGTAATGATTGTTATGTTGGGAATACTGGCAATTTATCTCTTGGGTCATGTATTGAATCGGTTTCGTATGATATTACATGGCCTGTTACAACGTATTATTTTTTAGATTCAACCGATGATGGTGGCTATACGGCTACTGATTGGGGTGCTCGACTTGCTGTAACTGATGATGACTCAGCCGTAACGACAGCGATTGATTCTTTTGAAGTTCAAACTTTGTTAGCTCTAGATGTTGATTCAACAACCGATTTTGGCACGTTAGCAGTTGGTGCAACCTCAGCTTCTACCGAGATTACAGTAAAAAACACTGGTAACGCTTCTGAAGATTTTATGGTCGGTAATAATGAATCTATGAAATGTTCACAAGGAGAATTTAACTCTGATAATGTTAAGGTAACGAGAGTAAGAGCGGATGGTGTTTTATCTGCAGCTGGAATGGGCAGCAGAGGATCTGAATCAATTGTTAATGCATCTATACCTAAGGCGACTACCATTGCTGAGTCATCTACAGTTCCATTTTTCGCCTTTTTAAAAATACCATCTAACGTCGCTGTTCGCGGTACATGTTCAAACACTGCGACATATACTGCGATTGAAGATAGAGATATCGGTATTTAGTGTAATGAAGTCTGTAAAAATCTTAAATTTTCCCGCCTGCAATGTTTGTAGAGCCGTTACTTAAGCATCTTTATAATTTCTTTCACCTCTGCCGCGCGCTCTTTTGGCATAATAAGGAGCGCGTCAGGCGTGTCTACAACAACAAAATCATGCAAACCGATTGTTGCAATTTTTTTACCCTTCGGAGCAATAATTAAACTACCTTTTGTATCAATTGAGATATGTTGATTTTCTGTTACGTTCATTCCGTCTGAAGTTGCGAGCTCGTCGTAAAGTGCTTGCCAATTGCCAATGTCGTTCCAGCCAAGATCAGTTGGTATTACAAACATTGAACTCGAATTTAGCTTTTCTATCAGCGCAAAATCGATAGATATTTTTGGCGAAAGCTCATATTTTTTCTTAACCGCAATAGCTTTATAAATTGCTGGAGAGTGTTTTTTGAATTCATCTAAAAACATTTGTACGCGACCAACGTATAGCCCTGTATTCCAAAAATATTTATAGGAATTTAAAAACTGCTGCGCCTTTTCAAGATTTGGTTTTTCTACAAAGCGATCTAACTCAAATACATCAAACTCCTCACTATTAATATGTTTTTTTTCAAGTAGTTTCCCTATACGAATGTATCCGAGATTAATATTTGGATACTGTGCTTTAACTCCTATTACACCGAATTTATTTGTTGAATGTGCGTATGAGACAGCGGTTTTTAGGCTTGAACGAAACACGTCTTCTTTCTTAATAAGGTGGTCAGCGTAAATAATTGCCATAACCTCGTCGGCTGCACCTCGAGTTTTTAATACCTGAGCAGCGTTGCAAATAGATGGCCCCGTGTCTCGCATTGCACTTTCAATAATGATGTTTGATTTGGGTAATTTAGGAAGTTGTTTTTTTACAAGTGAAACGTACTGCGCAATTGTCGATACAAAAATATCGCTCGGCTTTAAAAATGAGAGGCGTTTATATGTTTGCTGAAGCATGGTGAGCTTTCCCACAAATGCCTGAAATTGTTTTGGCTGTTCGTCGCGGCTTATTGGCCATAAACGTGTGCCTGTGCCGCCTGCCATTATTACTGCTTTCATTTTAATTTATTTAAGAATAGTGATCGGCCTGTCATTTCTTTAGGTTGTTTAATTCCTAGAATTTCGAGGATTGTTGGTGCAACGTCATATAGTGCTCCATCTGTGCGAAGAGGAGTGTTCTCTTTTGAAATTTCTGGTCCACAAATAATACATGGAACAGGATTTTTTGTATGACTTGGGCAAGGAGTTCCATCGTCGTATAGCATATATTCGGCATTGCCATGATCTCCTGTAATTAAAACTGTATATCCGTGTTCGATTGCCTGTGGAATAAGTTTTGCGAGGCAGTCGTCGATGACTTCTACTGCGCGAATTGTAGACTGGTAGTTGCCGGAATGGCCAACAAGATCGAGGTTTGCAAAATTGCATACTATAAATTCGAACGTCTCTTTTTGTAATGTAGTTATTAGCGCTTTCGTAATTTCTTTTGCACTCATCGCTGGTTTTTCGGCATAAGACGGGCATTTCGGAGAAGCAATCAGCTGGCGCTCTTCTCCTTCAACTGGAGCCTCAATTTGGCTATTAAAAAAATACGTCACATGGGCGTATTTTTCGGTTTCTCCTATTTTGAACTGTTTCATTTTCGCGTTAGAAATAACAGTTGCCAAATTATTTTTAACTATTGGAGTGTGGTAAACGACAGGCGCGACTGCGCTGTAATCTCCGAAGCAAATATACTGTGGTCGTGGACGTTTTTCTATAGGTTGACTGAGTTTAAGTGTGTCAGCATGTTCGCCTGTGAAGGCAGAAGTAAGTTGTCGTACTCGATCTGTTCTAAAATTAAAGCAAATTACAGTGTCGGTTGAAGTGATTTTTGCATCGTCTAAAACCATCGGCCCTATGTAGTAGTCGCTCTCTGCTCCACGTTCATACGCGTGATCAATCGCAGAATCAGGGTCGTTTTCTTTCTCACCTTTGCCTTCAACATAAAGGTCGAATGCTATTTGAAGTCTATCCCAGTTTGAGTCTCGATCCATCGCATAATAACGGCCAATAATTGTTGCTATTCGCGCTGTTTTAGATATTCCAAGGTCGCTAATTGCATCTTCAACTTGGTCGATATATTTTTTTGCACTCTTCATCGGAACATCGCGGCCGTCTGTAATGGCATGAATTGCAATGTTCGTAACTCCTTTATCTTTAGCCAGTTTTAGAAGGGCTACAAGATGCCGAAGATCCGCGTGAACTCCTTGGTCAGAAACAAGCCCAACTAAATGAAGTGTCGCATTGTTTTTTTTCTTATGTTCATCGAGTGCCTTATTTAAAATAGGATTTTTGAAAAATGCACCACTGGCAATTTCTTGATTTATTGCCTCGAGTGTTTGAAAAACCTGTCTTCCGGCACCAATTGTAAAGTGGCCAACCTCTGAGCCGCCTTGAGTATTTTCAGGAACTCCTACTGCGTGGCCGCTCGCCTTTAAAAAAGTAAGCGGATATTTTTCGCGTAACATTGGTAAAGTTGAAGTTCTCGCTCGTGTTATTGCATTTCCATCATAATCTTTTCCTTCGCCGAATCCATCGAGAATGATAAGCAGTACTTTGTTTTTCACGGGCAGATTATACGTTAAAACGGCCTATGTACCAATTGATAAGTTCTTGGCCTACAAAGATAGCTATGAGTGTTCCAATAACCAGAAAAGGTACGAAAGGAACCTTCGATTTTGCGCCTTTATC
>JAHFJU010000011.1 GCA_023245725.1 Candidatus Peregrinibacteria bacterium | reverse complement strand
TTTCCATTTATACCATTCGGTGTCTCTAAAAGAATCCGCTAATAAAGCCAATAATTGAACAGGACGACGATTTTGAAGCTGCCTGACTTCATCTTGGCCAATAGATATTTCTTGTCCAAATTCTACATTCAAAGTATCTGCAATTCGAATAGTTTCTTTATCATCAGGTTCCGGTACGCGAATTACTGTTTGAACAGTTCCTGAAATGACATGAACTGATTCTCGTGACCCAGCCGTAACATCGAAAACAGTTCCAAGTGAAGTGACTTCTAAATGCTCAGTTGAAACGGTAAAATTAGAGCTAACTGCCTGATTTTCACTTGCCTTAACCCAAGCATCACCAGAGTTAACTGTTATACCAAGTTCATCTTGTCCATCACGCGTCTTTAGATCGGTAAGTTCAATCGAGGTCTCAGAACTCAAACGAACCGCACTTCCATTTAATAAAGTCATTACTACTCGAGACCCCGGCTCAGTTCGAATCGAATCACCTTCATGCAAAACTGCTCCTGTTCGAGCATCTGCCCACTCATCAACGCCCCAAATTTTCATTTGAGCACGACCAGAAATTATTTCTACGGCTGCCTTATTTTCGAGTGCCTGACGACGTTTTTCGCTAAAATATGAAAAAATCTGGAACACCAAAACACCAATTAATACGATTACTATTAAAGAAACAAACGGCAACAAAGCCGATGATTTCTTAGGACGATTATTCCTTGAGTAATAATATGGTTGCATATTTCTTTGAGAGTATAGTTATCGAGGATTTTGAAAACAAGTAATACTATTTACCAAAAGCAGAAATTCCAGCTAATTTGCCGGTAGCCCAGCTTGCCTGCAAGTTAAATCCTCCAGTAAAACCATCAAAATTAACAATTTCTCCAGCAAAAAATAGACCGCGACAAATTTTTGATTCCATTGTTTTTTGATCAATTTCATCGGTAGAAATTCCGCCTGCAGTTACAAACTCTTCGCCTGCACCGCGAGCAATTAGGGTAAGTGATGCGTTTTTCATAAATCCAACTAATTTATTTCGTTCTTCGCGCGAAACTCGACTTGTGTATTTACCGCCATCAATTCCCGTCGCCTCGAAAGAAGCAATAGCCAAAGATCGAGGCAAAAACATATCAACTAAATTTATAATCATCTTTTTTGGGTGCTCAGCAAGCGCGTCATCGAATCGCTTTGAAAGAATCTCTTCTTTCTCATTCGGGAAAAAATCTATGTTTAATTTTAGAGGAGATTTTATCGATACAACATCAAATGCAGAATATGAAGATAAGGCAAATATCGCAGGACCGCTTACACCTTTATGAGTAAAAACAAAGTCGCCAACGAACTTCCATTTCTCACTTCCTGTTAAAGTTAATACAACTTTTTCTAGGCTAACTCCTGCGCAATTTTTAGCCCACGACTCTTGTACAAAAAAATTATTCAAACTTGGCCCAAGTTGCGTAATTGTGTGACCCAATTTTTGAGCAAATGCATAACCGTCACCAGTTGAACCCGTCTGCCTATATGCCTGCCCACCAGTTGTAAGTATAAGTTTCTTTGAGAAAAAATGTTCACCATTTTGAGAGATTAATTCAAATGCATATTCATTATTTTCATCATGAATAACATCGACTATTGATCTACCTAAAGCCAAATTCATTCTATGAGCATTATCATCCGAACTAAATATTTGTTCAAAGGCATTAACAACATCTTGGCCGTTGTCAGAGACAGGAAAAACCCTCTTATCAGATTCTACTTTAAGTGGCACTCCATGAGATTCGAACCATTCATAAACTTTTCGCGGAGAAAATTCGTACATAGAATACGACAAAAAACGGCTTCCCCTTGGATACTTTTTAAGTACGTCCTTTATATCTTCAATTCCAGTAGTTACATTGCACCTTCCTCCTCCAGAAATTAGTACCTTCTGTCCTAAGATTGCATTTTTTTCAAACAAACACACGCTTAAATCACCATTACTCCCCTGCTCTAAAGCGCTAGCAGCAGACATCATTCCAGCTGCTCCACCTCCAATTATTGCAATTGAAAAATTGCTCATAATCCAATCTCTTTTTTAAGCGCGTGAATATCTTGCAAAAGTTTCGAGTCTTTATTTAAACGTGTTTTGACTTTGTTACATGAGTGCAGAACCGTTGTATGATTTCTACCAGAAAAATACTCACCGATAGTGTCGTATGAACATCCTAAAATCTCGTAAATCAAATACATGCAAACTTGTCGAGGCATCATTACTTCACGACGACGAATAGAGCCTTTGAGCTGCTCAGAAGGCATTCGATAGTAATCAGAAACAAGTTTAATAATATCGTCGGCACTGCGCACACTAGACTTCGCTTCAGCTTGTAACTTAGTAACTCCTGTTAGTTCCGGAATTCCGGGAGCCTGTCTGTAAATCATTGCAGCAATCGATTTTACCGTGGGAGTTGAATTCGCCAATCTCATTTCGGCAATTGCCTGCTTCAAAACGCCTTCAAGTTCACGAATTGAATTGTGAACATTCTGAGCAATGAAATCCAAGACTTCTGGTGCAATAATTACACCTTCTTGGCTACATTTATTTTGAATAATGGCTAGGCGCGTCTCGTAGTCTGGAAAATGCGCTTCAGCAACCATACCCATTTCAAAACGGCTTTGAAGACGAGCCTCAATGCCATGTAAATCTTTTGGAGGACGATCTGAGCTTATGATTATCTGTTTATTTGCGTTGTATAGTTCGTTAAACAAATGAAAAAACTCCTCTTGAGTACGATCTTTTTCAGCAAGAAGTTGAATATCATCGACAATCAAACAATCGACTGAACGATAACGAGCCTTAAAATCATGTGCGTTATATTTTTTAATCGCGTCTACAACCTCATTCAAAAAACGTTCTGCCGTAAAGTAAACAAGAGTTTTATTAGGAAAGTTTTTGAGCATTTCGCGACCAGTCCCTTGCAATAAATGCGTTTTCCCAAGTCCAACTCCACCATAAATAAAAAGAGGATTCCATTGGCTCCCCGGATTAGTTGCAACCGCACTACATGCAGCATGAACCAAACGATTGTGCTTTCCAACAATAAAATTATGAAGAGAATATTTGTTATTGAGCATTATGCTCGTCGTATCGTCATTAACACGAACCTCTTGTTTATTCGGCAGCTTTCGAGCCTTTTTTTGCTGAGGAATAACAGAATTTACTGAAACTCGTCTTGTGTCATCAATATTTGACAACGTACTTTCAAACACAAATCGAACTGCGACAATAGATGGCTCCAACTTTTGAATTTGCTCTAATACTGCGCCCTTGTGATTTTTTTCAATCCAATTTTGAGCATACTGATTAGGCACACCAACAATCACAAGCCCGTTTTCGTTACTAATGATTGCAGTATCAGCAAACCAAGTAACAAATTGATCGTGTCTAATTTCTGGATATAAAGCGGTCAAAACTGAACGCCACAGTTCTTTGGGTTCCATGAGGCTAGTAATATAAATAGTATTTAAATTTATGAGAAGTGTGCAATGCCTGAATCTGTTGACTAAAAGAGCTTAACAATGTCGCTGTAGGTAATAATAACGATTAGCAACATAAGCAAAACAAAACCAAGCATGTGAATGAGCGATTCGAAGCGCGCACTTACCTTTCGGCCAGTAACTGCCTCAACCAAAATAAAGAAGAGCCTTCCACCATCGAGGGCAGGAATTGGCAGAACATTCATAACCGCCAACGAAAGCGACAATAACGCTGTAAAGCGAAGCAGAGCGAAGAATCCCTCTTGAACAAATGTATGAGTATAGTAAGCAATCTGAACTGGACCACCAATATCACCAGGGACAGTCAAGTGACCTACTAATGATTTAATAGTATTAAAGAAGGCTATTATAGTAACTCCTGTTAACCGAATGCTCTCAGAAATAGCTTGTTTAAGTGCGTCCCATGGGCCGAGCTTGATATCACCAATTTTCAAGAGCGATGTAACAACTCCATTGCTATATAAAGAAAAATCATCTCGGTTAAAGAAAGTGACTTCTGAAAGAGCGATTCCAAGTTTTGTCTTAGGCTCAACCTTTGCAGTAATTGTAGTAATAGCGTCGTTGCGAACTATTCTAAAAACATTCTCAGCACCGTTTGCGTTCATAATCATATTTTGAACTTCTTGTGCAGTTGTAACACGTTTGTCACTAATTGAAATAATTCTATCGCCAGCCTTAAATCCGATTTTTACTGCTGGAGTATTCGGCAAAATATCGGTAATCACAACTCTCCCCTCAAAATTCTGAGAATAGTCAATTTTCTTCACTAACGAATCACGCAACACTTCGATAGTTACTTTTTCGCTATCAGCTAAAACATTTTGAAAATCATTAATATTATATATTTGACGACCATCAACAGTTAGAATTGAATCTCCTTTTTTAAACCCTGCTAGTTGAGCACTTCCACCTTCTTTTAGACCGTAAATAGTTAAACGAGGAATATTGGCAACAGCTTTAACATCAATACCAAGAGAATTTCCATTTATAAGAGGAACGTGAACTTTTTTTACCAAATCTCCTTTTGCATCACGAAGTTTTAGATCGACATCTTTTGTAGCACCCTTTTTAGACAATACAGATACTTGCTGAGAATTTGTAACCAATACATCGTCTATAGCCAAAACCTGATCACCAGCCGTAACACCAAGAGCAGCAACAGATGGCTCAACTTTAGAAACGTAAACACCGGGACCTGTTTGAACAATTCCGCTATCTATTGCGGCATATAGATCGTCTTGAGAAACAAGAAGAGGCTCAATTCCGAAAATAAATCCTATTGTAAGGAGTAAAACAGCAAGCAAGAAATTCATTACAACTCCGGCAATAACAATTTTTGAACGTACCCATGTAGATTGATGAACAAAGCTTTCCGGGTCTTTAAGTAGCTTTGGGTCGGTTGAATCTTCACCATGCAATTTAACAAATCCACCAAATGGAATTGCATTTAGAGTATATAAAGTGTCACCATATTTTTTCTTAAAAAGCCGAGGAGGAAAACCAAAACCGAACTCAAGCACTTTCACTCCGGCGCGACGTGCCTGAGCAAAATGTCCGTACTCGTGAATAATCACGATCAGAGAAAAAATAACAATAACTGCGATAATGGTAAGAAAAGTAATTATATCGGTTTAAATTAAATGGTCTAAATTGTCATTATATCTGACTCCTTTTTCTTTGAGGTTTCGTCGACAAGACGGTTTGCTCCATCGACTTTTTCTTGAAGGACTTTTTCAGCATGTCGTTGCTCATCTTCGGTAATTTCTTTTTTATCAGCAAGTGATTTAAAGCCTGAATGAGCTGAACCACGAGCCGTTCGAATCGAAATTTTTGCATGTTCAGAAAGCTGACCGACAACTTTTACCAAATCTTTTCTTCGCTCTTCAGTTAACGCTGGCATGATTATTCGAATTAATGTGCCATCATTTGTTGGAGTTAAACCTATGTTTGAAGCCAAAATAGCCTTTTCAACAGCACCCATTAATGAACGATCCCAAACTTGAATCGCAAGGGTTCGAGCATCGGGAATCGAAATTGAAGCAACTCCTTTCATTGGAGTCATTGCGCCATACGCGTCGACATAAATATCTTCAACAAGAGCGGCTGAAGCACGCCCAATTTGAAGTTTTGAAAACTCGTGTTTTAGGTGAGTCATTGCTGTATCGAAATCTTGTTGAGCTTTTGAGATAAGATCTGAAGTAGACATAAAAGTTGAGTGAGAAAAGTAGAAAGTTGCTAAGAATTGTTATGGAACAAGTAAAAAATGCCTATAGGTAAACAAAAAATGAGCTATGAGGATTTTCCGCCGATCGTGGTTCCGATATTTTCACCTTTTATTACTTTCATAATATTTCCTTTTTTCTGAAGATCAAAAACGTAAATTGGAACTCCACTTTCTTTACACAGCGATACGGCCGATTGGTCCATGAAAGCTAAATCCATCGACAATACTTGTTGGTAACTAAGTGAATCGAATCTTTTTGCATCAGAATTTTTCTTTGGATCTTTGTCGTACACACCATCGACTTTTGTAGCTTTAAGCAGAACATCACATTCAGTTTCAAGCGCACGAAGAGCGGCAGCAGAGTCAGTAGTAAAGAAAGGATTTCCTGTTCCACCTGCGCAAATAACGATTCTGCCCTTTTCAAGATGACGAACAACACGACGACGCAAATATGGCTCAGCAATTTGAGGAACATCGATAGAAGAAGCAACTCTGCAAATGTAGCCAAGTTTTTCAAAGCTGCTCTGCATTGCAACTGCATTCATAATTGTTGCTAACATGCCAATATTGTCAGATGTAACGCGTTCAATACCAGTGTCTACGTGATCGCGATATCTCCAAATATTTCCGCCTCCAATTACAATAACTACCTGAACTCCCAAATCGACAACCTCGCCAACTTCTTTACATAGTGACGAAAGAACCTCGTGGTCAATGCCGCTTTGTTTACCTCCAAGCAAAACTTCGCCTGAAAGTTTGAGCATTATTCTTTTATATTTCATACTAAAATCGAAGGATTAAATAGGTTACAATAATACCAATGATGATTCCGGAAACGACCCAAATTGGCATGCGATTTACAGGAGCTTCTACCTCTTCATGAGCACTTGCTAAATCGGTCAATAGGTTTGAGCTTAAGATAATGTCATCGTCGGCATATTTTTTCAAAACACCCTCAAAGTCGTGAGTTGCAACCAATTGCACAAATTTTTCAAATTTAACCTTAATTTTGTCGCTAGGCTCAGCTACCGCAACAGGCTGATGTTTTTCAGCTTGCTGATGCATAGATTTTACCGAAAATTCTGTTGATTTTTGGGAATCTGAAGGGATTTTTATATCGTTCATAAGTCGGGCAGAATATACCATAAGGCGAATAAATATGGTATAATTGCAAGATAGAAATTAACAAAAAAACATATGGGGAATGAAAAACAAATACAGCCACCAACAACACCAGAACAAACTATTGCAGACATGGCATTGAAAGAGAATGGCGCATTTGATGAGGCTGAAAATGCTGCCTGCCGCGAAGGAGCAGTTGCTGACAGAACGGGGAGAGCTCTAAATTGTCTTACGAAATTTGCTGTAAATAATAATAAACAAGAGGAGTTAAAAGAAACTTCGCGTCAAAAAGGCATAAATAGCGCACGCAAAATTCTTTCTGCTCTTAAAGATAATCCCGATGCACAGAAGAACAGAGATGAAATGGAAAATCTGTGGAGGGCACTTGGGTTCAATCCTCTAAAGAATATCGATTCATTAAAGGATATTGAGAAAGCCATAAAAGGTATGGATGACGATCATTTATACAACATTGGATATTACGGGGTAGATGATGTCGTTGCTAAATGGAATGCAACACCGGAGACAAAACCTGACCAAGATGCAGGCGCTGCGTTTGCTACTACAGAAAACCCACAGAATTAAGACAATCAAGTAGCTTCGATACAAGCGAATTCTGACGAAATTGAGTTTCAACATTATCAACCAAAAACAGAGCACCGATGTGGCGCTCTGTTTTTTTATATTTCACACTCAACTTTTCACATTACCGAGAGCAAGGTCGTTGACAATGAGCTCGGCTAGTGCGGGCGATTTGCCCTAAAAACTACATTCCCATTCCGCCCATGCCTCCCATACCACCCATTCCTGCATCCATTGAAGGTTTATCTTTTTCAGGAATATAGGTGACTGCTGCTTTTGTTGTTAGGAATAGCGAAGCAACAGATGCCGCGCTTACCAAAGCCGTTCGAGTTACTTTTTTAGGATCGATAATTCCGTCAGCTACCATGTCGACCATTTTTCCATTTGCTGCATTGAATCCCCATCCCGGTTTCGCCTTTAAAATTTCAGCAACGATAACATCGCCTTTCTCGCCTGCGTTTTCGGCAATTTGCCAAGCTGCGACTTCTAGTGCTTTTTTAACGGCACGAACACCAGTAAGTTCATCGCCTACTGCCTTAATTGAATCGAGTGATTTTGAAGCTTGTAACAAAGCAACTCCTCCCCCTGGGACAATTCCCTCTTCTACCGCAGCTTTAGTCGCTTGAACTGCATCTTCAATGCGATGTTTTTTCTCTTTAAGTTCAACTTCTGTAGCAGCACCTACCTTAATAATCGCAACGCCTCCGGATAATTTTGCACGACGTTCAGCAAGTTTTTCTTTATCGAAAGACGAAGTTGTGTTGTCGAGCAACGCTTCAATTTCATCTACACGAGACTGAATGTCTTTCTTATTACCTTTTCCTTCAACGATTGTAGTGTGCTCTTTTGTAGCAACCACCTTGCGTGCCTGACCGAGATCTTCCAGTTCAACTTTATCGAGTTTCAAACCAAGTTCTTCGGTAATTACACGGCCACCAGTGAGAGCTGCAATATCTTTGAGCATTTCTTTTCGGCGATCACCAAAGGCAGGAGCCTTGATAGCCAAAACGTTGAATGTTCCACGAAGTTTATTCAAAACAAATGTAGCGAGTGCATCGCCATCGACATCTTCGGCAAGAATGACCAAGTCTTTTTTACCGCTTGTTGCAACCTTTTCAAGGATTGGAAGCACATCTTGAATTGAAGAAATCTTTTTATCTGTAATAAGAATGTATGCGTTCTCCCAAACCGCTTCCATACGAGCTGTGTCGCTGACCATGTACGCAGAAATGTATCCGTTATCAAATTGCATTCCTTCAACATGCTCAATTTCCATACCCATTGCCTGTGATTCTTCAACTGTAATAACTCCGTTTGGACCAACCTTTTCCATAGCATCTGCAATGAGTTTTCCAACTACAGGATCTTGAGCTGAAATTGTTGCAACCTGAGCACGCTCTGCCTGAGTCGTAATTTCTTTCTTCATTTTATCGAGCTCTGAAACCAAAACTTCAACTGCGCGATCGATACCCAAACGCATAACCATAGGATTAGCGCCTGCAGCAACGTTTCGAAGACCCTCGGCAATAATTGCATGAGCAAGAACAGTTGCCGTTGTCGTTCCGTCTCCTGCAACATCGTTTGTTTTTGTTGCTGCCTCTTTTACAAGTTGCGCACCCATATTTTCAAAAGGATCAGGAAGATCGATTTCTTTTGCAATTGTTACTCCATCGTTTGTGATTGTTGGAGCTCCATATTTTTTATCGAGAACAACATTTTGTCCCTTAGGACCCATAGTTACACGAACCGCGTCTGCGAGTTTTTGAACACCTGCGAGAAGCTTTGTACGAGCCTCGTCTGCGAAGATAATTTGTTTAGCCATACAGTAAGTGTGATTAGAAAGTTAGTGGAAAGAAAAAAGTTAGATTTATCCAAGGATTGCCAAAACATCTGATTCTTGAAGAAACAAAATTTCTTCTCCTTCGAGTTTTACCTCTGTTGGGCCATATTTTGAGTACAAAACAACGTCACCGGTTTTTACAGTCATAGGAATTCGTTTGCCATCTTCTGAAAGTTTTCCTGGGCCAACTGCAACAACACGACCTTTCTGTGGTTTCTCTTTAGAACCAGTATCTGGAAGTACCAAACCAAAGCTGGTCATTGTCTTCTCTTCTTTCATTGCCTCTACCAAAATACGATCATCCATCGGGCGAACTTTTTTTAGCGTCGCTTCAAAGCTAGGATTTGTTTCTGACATATTGTGAAGTTGTTAAAGGATATAAAATATAAAAATAGAATATTTGTAGATGCATATCTATGGTGCGCACATTCTCTCTCACCAATTAGCACTTCAAGATTGCGAGTGCCAGTATAGCTTGCTCGCGGTTTCAGTCAAGTTTAAGTAATTGCCTCAAAACCTAAATAATAATTGAGGAGTTATAAAATCAGCGCTCCAATCTCTTCTAGTTTTTCCTTGGTTTTTTGCCACTTTGGATATTTTTCATAAAGCAAAGCAAAGAATTTCTTGTCATGATTCTTGTATCGCATATGACAAAGTTCATGAGTAATCACGTAATCGATACAATCTTTTGGCATGTGGATAAGTTTTGGATTGAGAAGAACCTTCTTTTTATTTAAAAAACTACCCCACCTGCGCTTCATTTCTCGAATTCCTAATTTAGGCATTTTTTTGTAATCGAATCGTTTTTTAACAACTTCAAACCTTTCATTAAAAATTTTAGATATCCTCTCTTCAATCCACATCTCAATAAGGGCTTTATTGTATTCACCATCGGATACTAACCCTATTGTTAAGACTGACAAAATACCTCTTATAAAAGCGACCTTATTCTCTGATCCATTTTTTACTATGAGTCGATGCTGCCTACCAAGATAATGAAAACTCTCGCCTGAAATATATTCTCTCTGGTATTTTTTTCTCTTATATTTTCCAAAGAATTTTAGTTGTTTTTCTAGCCATAACCATTTTCGCCGAAGAAACAATTCTATTCGTTCGTCATCAGCATTATTTGGTGTCTTAACGCAAATATTCAAATCAGGTGTAACCGTAAGGCTTAATGTCTTTCTGTCTTGCCTAAGAAGATTATAGTCATATATGAATGAGCCAAATTTGAATTGTCTATTAACACTATATAAAGATTTCATAGTTATTTTCTGCAAGAGTTAGTGCGCTCGAAACAATTTTTTTCATCTGTTCATCGGTGAGGCTCATACCTCTGCCTTTTTTCACAGCATCGTAAAGATAGTCATCGATTGAGCTCATTATTCGACGTTTTACATCTAAATTTTTGTACCAATCAACTATCGCCCCCGACTTAATAATTGCGAAAATATTCAAAATAATATCAACATATACATCTTCTTCAATATCTACACTTGTAAAACATTCTCTAAGATTTCGGTAAAATACATCTGATCCTTTTTGTTCGAGAATCAACTCTGGTACGCTTGAGTCTTTTTTATTCACTACATCATCTTCTATGAGCCTCAACTGCTTTAGAGCTGCTATGTCTGCCAGCTTTCCTTCGCGCATTTTATTGAGAATTTCGGTGATTTTCTTTGAAAACCGTTCGTAAAATTCCGGGTCAGTTTCCATTTTTTCAGAAATTGTTTTCTGAGTTTGCGCCGCAATTGCTTCGGCTTTTGATTTATCGGAACCCAAAGTAGCTATTGCTTCTTCGAACTGTTTACGGTCAGTTATATTTATTTGAACAGTGAGGAGTTCAACTCCGCGGGCATCGACGTACTTATCGAGAATATTCACAAGTGACTGCTTATATTCAGCAAGGTTTATGCGCTCAGCGTATCTGAGACTGGCCGCTTTTCGCAGCTCCATAAATTTTTTCAGTTCGCGCTTGTATATATCGAGATGTTTGAACTCATGTACAAAATCCTGTAACACAAAACACTCGTTGAGATTTCGTATGAATTCACTAAGCGATTTATAAAATATCTCTCGCTTCGGCTGTTCTTTGAGAAGCTGAAGAAAAGCTTCATCATCTGACGAACTGTTCACCTCCTTAAAAATATCGTGAATAAGACTGTAACTTTGTTCAAGTTCTTGAATCTTTTCTGTAACATCGATTAGGGTACCTTTTATGTCATTCTCATCGTAGTTACCAAAGAGCTTCATCGCTGTCTGAATATTTTTCGCGTTCTCTGAAAAATCAATTATGTAGCCCGCAGTTTTAGGCAGCTTTTTATTTTCATGAAGACGATTAACACGTGCAATTGCCTGAAGAAGACTGTGATCGCGCAAATCCTTGGCAAGGTAGAGCACGGTATTTCTCGGCGCATCAAAGCCGGTAAGAAGTTTGTCCACAACAATTATCACCTCTATTCCATCGTCGTTGTATTTAAAACTATCAATTACCTCTTTCTCGTATTTATTTACACTGCTGTGGTTCGCCCGAACGGTGTCGAGGTATGTCACGACTTCTTTTTTATGAGTGTCAGTTTTGTCACCATCGTCGTGTTCATCTGAAATAACAACTGCAGTGCGAATATTCGCCCTCGTTTGAAAAAACTTTTGGAACAAAATAGCAGAGTATTTTGACGGCGCCACAATCTGAGCTTTTAGACCTGTATTTTGAAAACTTGCCATAAAATGTTTTTCGATATCGAATGCGATTTCAACTATTCGCTGAGGATTGTCTTTAATTATTTTGGTACCTGCGTATTTTTGTAAATCCTTCTTTTGCTTATCGCTGAGACCTTCAGTAAGACGTTCGACATGCCGATCAATTTGTTCTGCGTTTTGAACTAAATCGACATAGCGCCCCTCGTAAATGAGGGGTAACACTATTTTATCGGCGAGCGCGTCGTCGATGGTATAACTGTCAATGTATCCACCGAACTTTCGCCAGCTCTCTTTCTCGTCTTTCATTAGTGGCGTACCAGTGAAACCAATGTAGCAGGCATTTGGAATAATTCGATTCATCTCGAAATTAGCTACGCCGTTCTGACTGCGGTGTGCTTCATCGACCAAGACAAATATGTCTTGATCTTCATCAATAAAATTAGCTTTTTTTCTTGATGCTGGTTCAAACTTATGAACAAGAGTAGTAACTACCGAAAGATTTTTTTCTTTAATCAGTTTCAAAAGATTTTCGCCACTCTTAGCCTGAATCACATCTTTTTTAAGATTGCAGTTTTTGAATGTGTCTTTGATCTGTTTATCTAAATCTTTTCGATCAGTAACAATCAATATTCGAGGATTTGTAATATGAGCACTCTCAATAAGAGCCTTAACAAACATGACCATTGTAAGCGACTTACCAGAGCCTTGCGTATGCCAAACCAAACCACCGCGTCGTCGTGTAATGCCAGTTGTAGTTGTCTCTTTTTCGCTCACACGCGCAAGCATTTTGTGAATTGCAAAATATTGCTGATAGCGCGACAGTTTTTTTACCCCAGCGTCAAAGAGAATGTAGTTTTTAGTGAGATCGAGCAATCGAGTCGGCTCAAAAAGTCCAACAATACCTCGATCTTGCTCGGTCGGGAGACGATCGGTCTTTTGAATGTGCCCATTAGTAAATCCATTCAGGTCAGTCAGAATTTGCTCGAATATAGTTGCATCAATCCTCTTCTCTATAAGTTTTTTTACACGTGCGTTCATCACTTCTTCACTGGTTCCTTTTTCTTTCCACACCGCATAAAACTTATTTGGAGTGCCGGTTGTACCGTATAAAAGCTCTTTTCCATTCGTAGCAACAAGAAGTTGTGTATAAGTAAAAAGTCTTGGGCAATATTCAACCCCTTGGTTCCTAATCATTTGGTTTATCGCATCACTCACTGGCACACTCGACTTTTTGTTCTCAATAATCGCAAAAGGAATTCCATTAACAAAACAAACGATATCGGGTCTAATACTTTGTTTACCAAGAGCACTATATTCAGTGGTAACATGAAAAACATTATTATGAGGATTTTCAAAATCGATGAATCGGAAGTTCTTTGATACCGTTTTACCACCAACGCTGACCTTAATCGTTTTTCCACCCGAGGTAGGCATTATGATATTGTAAATCTTCTGCGAGGTATCAATGAGCCCTTCATATTGAAGGTGCTCAAGTTCATCAATTGCGCCGCGCACATCTTTTTCACTGAACTTGTATTGAGTATCTCCAACTTGGTAGCTGTTGATTTCCATCAGCTTTTGAGCGGCAACATGAGTGAGAATAAAATTGGCAGGTTCTTCTTCACGTTGGTAAAGGCATTCATCAGCCGATATATATTTGTAGCCAAGTGCCAAAAGTAGCTCGATTGCGGGGAGCTGTGACTGTCGTGCTTCGTCGAAATTTGCGTTGATGATCATAATGTTTTTGGCTAAGGGATTTAACTATTCTAATTTCATGCTTTCATAGAGATTCGCTCCATCTATAAAAATTCTGGTTTTAAGATTTGCTTGCATATGGCGGTTTATAGCTTGAAACATAGGAATTTAGTCCTTGTCCGGCTGTGGCAAGGCTTTGCATATGTTGAATAGTTGAAATGCCGGCACTCATATTGGTATATGTGTATAGCTTCCAGTAACCGGTCGCAAACTGGACTTTGATGTAATCTTGACCGTTTTCATAAGCCACTATATTTGATTGTCCGCTAAGATTTTTATATCGTTGCATATTTAAATTGTTAATGGATAAATTCTGGAAGCCTAATTCTTCCAGTGATTAAGTTATTGAGTAGGAATTTCTTTTGCTGTTCGATGATTTTACGCTTCTTTTCTAGAGCTTCTATTTCGTTGTCGGCGGTTGTGAGAATGTCGGCAATGGCGGTTTGCTCGGGGATAGAAGGTATCTCCAAAATTAGAGCTGAAACCGTTTCTTTTTTTAAGTTTTGAACTCCTGAACCAGCCGATATGGATACGAAATTATTTTGTACTTCTTGAGATGAAAGTTTGTAATATAGATAATTCTTATCAATGTTTTTTCTTAGATTTTTAAGCGCAAGCCACCCATCATGAATACATGCATGGATTTTCATAATATATGGACGTCCAAAGCTCATGGAGTTGGACAGGATGAAATCACCAGGAGAAACCAATGTTGTTTTTTTAAGGCCTTCTTTAATAATTTTTTCTTTTGTACTAAAAATAAATCTGTTACCCGCTTGAATATCGCCAATTCTTAACCAGTTAAGCCCATCTTTTTTGTTTGTTAGAAATGCTTCTATTGGGCGTGGAGACCCGCCTCTACTAATGGCACAAAGGTCGCCTAACTTTGTAGATTGCCATGGATCAGTAAAGCCTTTCAGTCTTTTACAGCCGGTAAGCAACTCCTGCATAAGCCCTTTCTTGATCACTTTTTTGATCGCAATTTTTTTCGATAGTAATTCAATAGCTTTGTCCCATGTTTCGAGTACTGCGACTATGCGGGTTTGCTCGGGGAGGGGTGGGAGGCTAATTTTTATTGACTCAATCGTTGACTTAGAAAGACTTGGTACCCCTGATGCTTCGTTATAGTATACCCAGTTGATATTTCTAAAAACATGACTAATGTATTTCGCAGTTGTTCTGGAATAACCGTAAGTATAGAAAAGCGTGTCCACGGTCCATAGTTTTCCTTTGAAATAAAATGGTTTATCAATAGTACCTTTTCGACCGATGCAAACTGTTTCGCCATCATATAATTCTTTATCAACTGAAAGAATGTAACCACCAGTGCCAAATACCGGAATATCGCCAGCTCCAAGATGTTTATAATCTTTTCCACTACCAATCCTAAGGATGTCACCGAGTTTTGTATGTGACCATTCTTTAGGGATATTTTTTCGTATTATTTCAGTTTTCATAAACAGATTTAAGAAGTTTTAATTTTGCTAATACCTCATCAAAGGTAAAAATTTGATTTTTCCCGAGAGATTTTCTAAAAAGGTCGAATGACCTTTGTTGAGTAATAGTTAGAGCTGAGTAGTTACCAGCTATTAATACACCAGTTGGATTCAAGTGGTTTGATTCAGGATAATCTTCTGCTAATTGAGACCTAAAATATTCAATAGCGATATGTATTTGATTTTCCAATTGAACAATTCCACCAGTCAAATCAGGATGCATACTATAAACTTCATTTTTTTCTCCTGAGTCTTGAACTCCTCTATAACATGCACTTGGTACTAGCTCACAATCGGGCGTTTTAATTTCCACAACAGAAAAGCTCCCGCTAGATCCATTTTTGAGGAGAAAATCTGTCGCAGAACCACCAAATCCATTACGCCCCGCTGAGTTCTTGCCTCCAAGGTAAGTTTCACCATTTAAGAAAATTACAGGAAATGCAAATACCTGCTGCAAAATCCATGGATATTGTTCAAGAAATTTTTGCCAAAAAGATTCATTGTGATTGACAATGTTTGTCTCAAAAATATCAATTACATTCTCGAGTCGAGCACGCCCAATAGCCGAGCCAAGACTATCAAAGTTCTCTGACTCAAGACGTCTTAGTTGTTCAATTACCAAATCACGATTATCAATTTCCCCTATTTGCAATAATATATCATGAGCATTTGTACTACTCAATCTTATTTCTCTATTTCCAGCTTGGTGTCCATGAGATGATAAATACTTATTTATTTCATCAAGATGATTGAGCAGAACTGATATTTCAGCACCCGCCAAATTCAATTCATAACCTTCATCTTTCTTTAGACCCGAGAGTGGTTTGTGGTCAACATCTTCCCATGTCTCTTTGGGCGATTTTCGTTGAAATTTGAATCCACCACGAAGAGGGTTACTTGAAGCGTTTACCCATAATGGGCAAAAAACTAAACGCGTAACTGTAGTTTCTCTTAATACAATAGGGGGAACAACCATTGGCGCTTTTGAAGCAGATGTAGTTATAAGATTTTCCATAATTTACGATTTTATTCCCCAATCTCTTTTATAAATCCAGTGATGTGCCCAAGTTAAGTACTTAACTGGATCGAAAGTTTCACTAAGTACCTCGATTCTAATAACATTATCAACACTCAGTGCTAAAGGATGCGACCCCTCAGGACTACTTAGATCGAGCATATGATACTTGTTCGAGTGATCTACTGAGCCTTTTTTGTGTGATGGGCCGAAATCAAACGGGATACAAGTTCGCGATATTCGTCCCTCTTTTGTAGCATCAAAAGTAACTCGTATTTTTAGTTTGTTATTTATTGCTTGTAAAAATAGTTCTTTCATATAAATAAGATTATTTATTAATACCAGACTCCCGCACCTCCAACCTGTCGTACCCATGTGACTCAAACTCATTCCAATACTTCTCTTCGTACCTATGAAGTGCGACACCAAAATATACACCATTTATCTTTGCCATTTCCCCTATTTCTTTCGCTGAATGCTCTTTTTTAAAATCGCGCCATGCTAGTTTATTGGCGAGCGTGTTATGAATCTCACACTCACTAAAACCTCCAATAACTGACATAGTAGAATCTTCAAAGATATTATCTTTAAGGACATTTTTGCCATCTTCTTTATCTACCATTTGACTGCACCCAAATTCATTTGCGAACATGAGAATATACTCATTTAATTCATCCATTGCCTTAGATTGAGCCGCATACTCATCATCTTTCAAGGAATCTTTTACTATACCAAGAACGCTACTCGCTAGGCTGCTCATGCGGATAAGATTTTTGTACTGTGCTGTGGTAATAGGTAGATTCATATATTTTGATAGTTCAAGAGATGATCGGCGTAAATTTTCCAAATTGCTACTTTACTTTTTTTATCTTTTGCCTGTTTGATGATACCAAATAATTCTCCCCACTAACCACCTTCTTCCCCGTCTTCTGTTCAAGCTCTAGTCGCGCTTTACGTGCGATTACGCCGCCCATTTTGCCAGCGGATTTATTCTCAACCATTCCGGTTGCATCTACACTCTGGGCTATTTGACGGGTTGAAAGCTCGGCAAGAGCTGTGAAGATCAATTCCGCTTCGCTCATGTGGTCGCGCAAATTTTGAGACTTGAGGTTCTTGAGTTTTTTATGGTCTTTAACGCTCACCTCTGCCCATTCCTGATGAATAATATTCGTGAGTATGGCAAACTCTTGGCCTTCTTTTATACCGTGTCCGCTCCAATAATCAGTAAGTTTGTTACGAGTTTCTTGCCCAAGCATTCTTTGCTGAATCCATTTTTCGTTTCTTCCCAATTTTTGCCAATTTTTTCTACCTCTGTCTATTGATTGTTCCGGATCTGCAATTTCCTTAACTCTTTCATAACCAACCTTTGCTAACCAAAGTTTAAACGGTTCGGCCTTGGGCGACGGAATCGATTGGATTATACGAAAAATGCCTTCGGTATTTGAACAATCGGTTTCTCTCATTTTCCCGTCTGGAGCCTGTAATTTCAAACCGTGACAAATTGTCACGACTTCACTTCCTTCTTCAATAAGCCTTTGTTTAAGCTTTCTCCAGTACGCACCGGCATCTTTACTCTCGGTCAGCACACCAGAAACATCAACTATTGAAAACCACCACTCTTCTTTGTGCCAAACGCGGCGAATATTGTTGCTTTCAAATGTTGCGAGTTCATTCATTGTTCATTTGGTAAAGAAATATTCAGTTTTTTCAAATGTTCATCCATCTCTTTTTCGAGCCTCTCTAGTTCTGGTTGAAGTTTTTTTAATTCCGCCAGGTTTGTCAAAATGTCTATTTCTTCCTCTTCTTCGAATGTATCTACATATCGCGTAATATTGAGGTTAAAATCATTCTCTTCAATCTCGCTCAGGTTAACTTTGCGTGCGAATTTTTCGACATCTTTTCGCACTTTGTACGTTTCGAAAATCTTTGCCGTATTTTCATCGGTCAACGTATTTTGCGCTTTCCCCTGCTTAAACTCTTTCGATGCTTCAATAAAAAACACATCTTTTTTACCCTCATTCGCTCCTCCTTTCTCACGAGAACGATCAATAATCAAAATTGACACAGGAATGCCCGTTGTCTGAAAAAGCCCTGCAGGAAGCCCGATAACCGCATCGATGATATTCTCTTTAATAAGCTGCTCGCGAATTTTACCTTCTGATCCACCACGGAATAGTACGCCGTGAGGCACAATGACTGCAACGCGGCCCGTCTTTGGTTTTGCCGACTCGATCATGTGTGTAATAAAGGCAAAGTCGCCTTTATCTTTTGGTGGTACGCCACGCCAAAAGCGTTTGTATTTATCTGATTCCGCATGCTCGGCACCCCACTTTTTAAGTGAAAATGGAGGATTTGCAACTACAACATCAAAGTGCATGAGCTGGTCATTCTCTACAAGTAGCGGATTATTAAGAGTATCTCCCCACTCAATACGAGCAGAATCTTTACCGTGTAAAAACATGTTCATACGGGCTAACTGATAAGTAGAGCCTGTGGATTCCTGCCCATACAAAGCATAATTTTTTGAACCCAATTTTTCTACCTCTTCACCTGCCAACAGAAGCAAGCCACCCGACCCACACGCAGGGTCTAAAATACGATCACCAGCCTTTGGCTCTGCAAGCATTGCAACAAGGCGCGCAACAGACTTTGTAGTGAAAAACTCCCCTGCTTTTTTGCCTGCATCAGCCCCAAAACGCTCTACCATGTACATATACGAATTACCAATAATATCATCACCAACATCGGAGAGGTCTATCTTCGCGAAATCCTGAATTAAATTGCGCAACATTTTATTACGCTGATCGAGCCTTCCGAGCACCGACTCTGAGTTAAAATCCACACTAAAAACGCCTTCGAGTTTCTCTTTATTTGCCTCTTCAATACGGTGAAGTGCCTTGTTTACCTCTTCGCCAATATTGTCTTCTTCAATTTTATTGTAGATATAATCAAATGATGCCTGAGGAGGGAGATAAAAACGATCGAGCTTCATTTTTTCTTCAATACGTTTTTCGTCAGCACCAAAGCGTTCTTTATACTCGACATAACGGCTCTTGTTCAAATCACTAACATATTTAAAGAAAAGCATCGTCAATGCATAATCTTTATAAACTCCTCCATCAACACTACTACGCGACGAATCTGCGGCAGCCCAAAGCGTTTTATTAAGGTCTTCTTGAGTGTATTTTTTATGAGTGATTGTTGTATTCATAAGTTTTATTTGGTAACGAGAGTTCTAAAGGCAGAGTTAAGGATATTTTTATTGATTGCACTTTTGCGGTCGATAATTTTTTGCTGCTCTCTCATATTTTTGAAAAGATCTATGATAGCCTGCTGGTAATTAATAGAAGGAATAGGAATGTTTATATTTTCAAGTTCTTTGCGTGGAACTGCACCAATATACGACCCTGAAATAATCTTTGAAAGGCAGTCTTGCCCAAGTTTAGAGTTGAGATAATAAGAAACATATTCAGGGAGTACGTCTTTGGCCGTAAGGCGAATAATGTGAACCGAAGACGATGCAATTATATTTTCTTCCTCGGATACAAATACAGTTGATCGAAATGATCCCGTCTTCATTCCTCTGGCAACTTGAATAATATCGTTCTTTTTTAAATTATTTGAATCTGAAGATAGATTTTGGGTAATTTTGGTGAGAACAGTAATATCATAAAAAGGATTTGCCTGACGTACATCTTTAGCCTGAAAAACGAAGGAATTACCATTTTCATCAGCTTCAATAGCTTCCCTAAATGTGTAACCTGATATAACCACGGCAAAATCTTTCAATCGCATGAGTGCATATTACTGCTTCAAAAATATTTCGTCAAGCATTTTAAAATAGCCACTTAGTGTTAACTAGGTAGCTACTTCATTTTTTTAAGAATATCGACAATCACTTCATGATCCTACTGCGCAAACGCCTCTGCCCTCTGCTCACGGATTAGGCTTATCTTAACCTGGCCAGGGAACTTCATGTCAGTTTCAATTTTGCGAGCAATGGCGTGGCCAAGCTTCATCATACCCAAGTCATCGAGCATTTCAGGGTTTACAATAACGCGAACCTCGGCACCTGCCTGTAGAGCGTAAACCTTTGATACTCCATTAAACTCTCCGATAATATTTTCCATCTCGGTCATACGCTTAATAAATGCATCGAGGTTATCTTTTTTAGCTCCAGGGCGAGCGCGTGAAATTGCGTTTGCGGCCTCTACTATCGCAGCCTCAACTGTCTTTGCCTCAGGGTCACCAAGATGAGCCTCTACAGCATGAATAACATCTTCTTGAATACCGAATTTTTTAAGGATATCACGACCAATATGCGTATATACGCCACCGATTTCATGATCTACTGCGCGACCGATTGAATGGAGCAAACCGGCTTTTCGGCATACGGCAGCATCGGCACCAATTTCTTCTGCCAAAGCACCAGCCAAAAACGAAACTTCAATTGAATGTTTTAGTAAATTTTGACCATTGCTAATTCTAAAATGAAGTCTACCGAGAAGTTTTACCAGATTGCTTGGGAGTCCAACAACACCGGTTTCGTATGCGGCTTTTTCGCCAAGTTCACGAATCGACTCATTAACCTCATTTTTAGCTTTCTCAACAGTCTCTTCAATACGTCCTGGGTGAATACGACCATCAACAAGCAATTTTTCAAGAGTAACTTTTGCAATATAACGGCGCATAGGATCAAATCCTGAAATTACAATTGACCCCGGAGTATCATCGACTATTACATCGACACCTGTTGCCTGCTCAAAAGCATTAATATTACGCCCTTCTTTACCGATAATACGGCCCTTCATATCGTCACTGGCCAGTGGAACCAAAGTAGCAGTAGACTCAGAAGCTACCTCGGCAGCATAACGCTGAATAGCATCGGCCAAGATCCCTCTAGCTCGTTCTTTTGACAATTTTTTCTCTTCATCTTCAATCTTTTTAAGATGAGAAACAAGCTCTCCTTTCATTTCATCTTCAAGTTTTGTGAATAGGATATTTCGAGCCTCGTCACGGCTAAGCTGAGCAACTTTATGAAGTTGTTGTTCTTGCTTTGTATGTAACTCAGAAACTTCAGCCTTAATCTTGCTAATTTGTTGAGATTTTTGCTCCAAATCTGATCGCAACTTCTCGCTTTGTTCAAGGCGTTTGTCTAACTGATCTTCTTTCGAAACAAGTCGTTCACTCATTCTCTCAAGCTGCTGGCGCTTTCCGCGCTCTTCTTGCTTAGCTTCTTCTTGAATTTTGAAGGCTTCATTTTTCGCTTCGATAATGAGCTCTTTAGATCGCGTCTGTGCGTCTTTGAGCATCTTATCTGAGCGCTCGATCGCTTCACGATTCTTTTGGTCAACTTGGAATTTTCTGTAGAAAAAGCCACCAACAGAACCGATAAGCGCACCGATAATGAGCAATATGTAGGTACTCATGGTGATGCGTGGTTATTCCCGCAGTGGTCGAATTTTCTATCGTAGAGGAGTCTCAAAAGCTAATTATACTCGCAGAACAAGCGAAGTAATAAGGAGCGGTGTTAGTGGTGAAAACTTGAGTGTATTACGTTCTAACATAATATTTTGAGATGCACTTCCAGATAAGAAATCGCTAACCGTCGCTGGGAAGGTAAATAATTCTTAAATAAATAAAACTTATATATATGATAGAAGATATCTATAAGCAGACGTGAGCAAAAGAGGTGGACAAAGTTAAAAAATGTAGTTTTCGCTAAAAAAGGAGTTGATGAAAGCCGAAATACATTGCGATATAAGCATTCAATGGCAGCTAGGCAATGCATACAAAGACAACACCGAAACACAGACAACCCATCTACCCGATAATAAATTCTATAAGCATTCTTCGATTTAGATACTTCGAAAGAAGAATTCTGTCACATAATCTTACTAAATTTTAATTGCGGATTTTTAAGCTAAAATAAAACATCCGAATGAACAAGTTTTGTGTACAGTTCAGAATTAGTTCACTCGCCGTTCATATTCATGTGATACAAACCCAGCATGAAAAAAATCCTATCACTATTTATTGTTTTCTGTCTCGTATTTATGTTGGCTCTAATTTTGCCTATGCCGCCAATTAAGTCTGCACAAGCCGAATCTAGCCTACCACAACTAGTAATAACCGAAGTTTCAAGCACTGTTATAAGTGATGAAGAATGGGTTGAGATTTATAACTATGGATCTGTGCCTGTAGCAATTTCCGATCTGGTGTTCTACGAGAATGATACTAATCACGGAGTTACGAGCGTTAGCGGAGAAACTCATATTTTGCCATCAACCCTGTCAATTATTGCTAATAAAGCAGACGTGTTTAAAAGTAAAAATCCAACATATTTGGGAGTTTTAATTGATTCAAGTTGGTCAAGTTTGCGTGAAGATGGAGAGCCAATCGGACTAAAGATAAAAGGAGTTTTTGTAGACAATGTTACATATGGATTGAGCGTTAAGGGGCAAAACAGTGAACGACATTCGCTTGGGCTAACAGACTGGATAGCTGCTGTTCCAACTGTAGGAGATTTGAGCGATGCGCAAAAACTATTTTTGGAGCAAAGAGTTGAGACACAAAACGCCGCGACAGCTACGACAACTGATGCTGCGATAGCCAATAACTCATTAAACAATTCAACAACAGAAACATATACACCTGCCGAATCGACAACTACGACTAGTTCTACAGAAGGAACTGACGATCAGACAATAACGACTCAACTGTCGCCTGATGTAATTACAATTACTATAGAAACGGCCACAACCGTGAACGTAATAGAGGCGCAAAATAATCAGACTTCAACGGAATCATCGACGACGAGCGCGTCATCAACAGCGAGCAATGCCGCGGCAACTACAACCGACACGACAACGACGACGGCATATACCACTTCAACAACAGCAAACCAAACGTACTCATCAAGCAGTACGCAAAATACGACGGCACAAAATTTGGCGACTTCAAACTCAACAAACAATACAACTCAAATAATCACGAATGCGCCGCCGATCGCTAGAATTACGGTACAAAGCGGAAACCTGTCGGCACAGGAAAAAACAAGCGTGAATTTTGATGGACGAACTTCATATGATCCAAATAATGACCAGCTTCGTTTCGATTGGGATTTTGGAGACGGGACAATTTCGACTTCGTCTAACCCTGGGATTCACGCGTTTTCGAAAGTTGGCAGTTACACGATTCAGCTTACTGCTACAGATACAACAGGTCTAAAAGGAGTTGCATACATGCAGGTTAATGTACTGCCAAAATCTTCATCGGCAACAACTACTGGCGTAACTTCTGCATCATCTTCACCGACAGCGACGACTACAATAACATCTACAAAAGCAGCAGCTACCTCAGGCGCGGCCACTAACACGCCAAAAATAGAAACAAGCGGGCCGACAGTAACTAGTACAGAGAAAATCACAATCACAGTTACTCCTGAACAAGCTAAAGCACTATTTGATACGTACTCACTTACGAGTACAGAGAGAGCGAGCAACGCAGTTGCGAGCTCGACTGGAATCGACTCCTCTAAAAACGGCACCGCAATGGCTTTAAACCACCGTGGAGTTATTCTAAATGAGATATTTCCGGCACCAGAAAAAGGCGACGACGAGTGGATAGAACTTTATAACACCGAGAACGTTGCTGTTAATTTATCTGGCATGCTTCTCGCTGATTCATCAAAACTTAAAAAACCATTCGCACTGCCTCCAGCATCTGTAATTCCACCACATGGCTTTGCGATAGTAACCAAAGAACAGAGCAAAATAAGTCTAAATAATGGCGAAGACGCTGTATATTTGGCATCACCAACAGGCGCACTCATAGACTCGATAAAATATTTGGGAGGAAAAAAAGCGACATCATACTCACGAGCACAAGATGGGGATAAATCAACATGGGTATGGACCGCCGATGTAACTCGCGGAAAAGAAAATCCGCCACTCTCAACAATAACCGGAACGGTAACAAATGTTGGAACAAAAAAAGAGAACGGAAAATCTGTTCCATACGTTGAGATTCAAACAGCCGACAACGAATTACACACAGTAATGACCGATTCAACCGACAAAAACGCAGATGTTACAAATGGATTTTTTGACACTGGAAGCACTGCCACAATTTCTGCATTCGAGGCGCAAGATGGAACAGAGCATCTGTCTTCTGTTAAAAAAATTGTTCCGAGCACGAATGAATCGAACTCAAAAACCGCAACACAATCACCAACGACGATACAACTAATTATCGGTGCAGTAGTATTTCTCCTAATAAACACACTTACAGTTGTGTATTTTGTTCGCGGGTTTGGGCCTCAGAAATCTGCTTCTGAATTCGTTGAAGATCCTCTTTCGTAAGCTGACGGGCATCGAGAGAACTATGCTCATGTGGCGGCAAAATTGTATTTTTCAATTCTTCAGACTGACACTCTTCATCTTCACACTGAACTTCTGGAGTAGCCGGCAAAAAAGAAATATTTATTTCGAGCTTTCTTTGAACATTCGGTTTCTGTTTAATATTCTCAGCATGTAACACACTCGACGACTTTGTAAAAAGGCCACGATCAGCCAACAAAGGGCAACAAGCCTCAATAGCAATTATAACCGCATCGCTCGGACGAGCATCGATAAACTTAACTCCAGCTGGCGTGTTTATAACAATCGACGCAAAATATGTTCCATTTTTCAATCGGTCGACAATTACATATTCAAGTTTCCCTTGGAGCGAATCCACTACATTAATCAGGAGCTTCTGCATTAAAGGCCGGTCGATTTTCACTTTTTTAGTGTACCTCTGAATAGCAAGATCGATTGACTGAGCCTCTGTGTCTCCAATCCACATTAATAAAACTCTTTCACTTTGCTTATCTTTTAAAACCAAAACAGGATTATCGCTCTCATCGTCATTTAGCAACCCAGCAACTTCTAGATGAACCGGACCAGAATTTGGTTGATTTTTCGGTGTGTTAGCCATAGGGTTCTAGCATTATAACAATTTAGACTGTGAAAACAATACAACGTTTAGCTCGCTATCTTATACCAGCAGGGATTCTATCTGTTACAACACTATTAAGTTATATAACAGGGCTTCTGCGCGATCGCACTTTTGCCCACATGTTTGGGGCTGGCCGCGAGCTCGATATTTACAACACCGCGTTTATTGTTCCTGACTTAATGCTGAATATTTTTGTGGCAAGCGCGCTTTCACCTGTATTTACGCCACTATTATCGGGGCTTCGCGCTCAACAGAAACATGAAACAGCCGGTCACTTTGCGACTACAGTTACAGCAGCGGCAAGCGGAACCATTTCGATTCTCGCAATTCTGGTTGGTATATTCATGCCAATTATTGCGCCATATATCGCCCCCGGATTTACTGTAGAAGAACGCGTGCAACTAATTCAAATGAGTCGGATTATTTTGGTTTCACCTGTAATAATGGCGGTTTCAAATAGTTTGGGAAGTATTTTGGTAAGTTCAAAACAATTTTTGTGGTACGGAATTTCGCCGGTCGTTTACAATCTTGGACTAATTTGCGGCTCGTTTCTTGTTCCAAAAATGGGATTAAGCGGCCTTGCCGTTGGCGTTATTTTCGGTGCTGTCGCTCATTTAGTTTCGAGAATTATTGGGATTTTGCGCAGTGGTTTTACCTTTGGACGTAGCGTAAATATGCGCATGAGCGAATTTAAACAATTACTAAAATTAATGGGACCAAAAATGTTGGGACACCCAGTTGAGCAATTGAAGTTTTTTGGATTTAATAGGATTGCGACAGCTTTAGCAGCTGGTAGCGTTACTGCAATAAGTTTTTCTCGAAATTTTCAAAGTGTGCCGGTTTCGCTTTTCGGGATTTCTTTTGCCGTGTCTGTTTTTCCTCTACTTGCAGAGGCTGCGGCAGTTGGTGACCGCGCAGCATTTAAGTTGCACATCAAAAAAACTGCACTTAGTATTTTGGCGTTTACCATTCCATCGACGTTATTTTTACTTATCGTCGGCGACTTGCCTATTAAAATTCTTCTCGGCGGCGGAAAATTTGTTGGCGAATCGATTACCAGAACAGCAACTGCACTAGCATTTTTTTCGCTCGCGATTCCCACTGAAAGCATGATTCACCTTTTCGCACGATCGTTTTATGCGCTAAAGAATACGACAATTCCAGTTATAATGAGTGTTACGGGATTGATTATAAGTGTATCTGTTGCACATCTTTTTTCTGATTCATATGGAATAATTGCTATTCCACTTGGTTTTTTTGCAGGAACATTTGTTGAAGCGACATTACTCGGCGTACTGCTGTATCGACGCGTTCAGCGGTTAAATGTATAGTAAATTCACATGAAAACAGTTTTGGATTTATTTTTAAATATCGACGTGCACCTTCTTGAATTGATTGCTCATTACGGCAAAGCTGTATATGGATTTTTGTTTTTGGTAATTTTTGTTGAGACAAGATTGGTTTTAATTCCGTTTATTCCCGGCGATTCTCTGCTCTTTGTAGTAGGAACTTTTTGCAGCGCAGGAGTTATTTCAACTCCACTTATAATGTTACTATTAATTGCTGCCGCCATTATTGG
>JAHFJU010000010.1:23714-26863 GCA_023245725.1 Candidatus Peregrinibacteria bacterium | reverse complement strand
ATGCGGTGCAAGAAGCCATGTGTACGTAGTCGTTTGCGATTTTTTAACTTAGTCAACATATGCCTGCCAATTTTACTCGATAACTTTCAAAATGCAAGAGAAGATCTCTTATTAACATTTATGTTTCCACGAACCTTTGAATTTACCGCTTTAGGTTGGTCAGCTCTTACCTATTAAAATTAAACCTTGAATTAACCACTTGTATCCAATTAATTATAGTCGCGTCAATAGATATTTTTTTAACCCGATTTCTATCTGTTAAAATCAACAGGATTATGAATCTAAAAGGCACCACAGAGTTTATTTTTATTGGAAAAGGAAGAGACAGTTTCGTAGAGACCTATGCCTACGAATTGGCTGAAGAAAAACATAAAAACGTTGGCAGTTTGTACATGGCTATTGAGCTGACAAATAATCAAGCAGATGCTGAAGAAATTGGCGAGCAGGTTTTTGACGCCCTTCGTACAAGTTTTTTTGATCACCTTAGTAGTGAAGGTTACGAACGGTTTGAAGATGCCTTAAAGGCTGCTAATGGCGTATTGCAATCATTCAAAGCGCAGGCTCCATCACGTTTTATAGGCAATATTAATTGCACGGTATCAGCAGTTATTGGAGACGCACTTTATATTTCAACGTGTGGATTGGCTGAAGTATATTTGGTTAGAAAAAAATTCACTTCTGTTGTTTCTGAAGGATTGATAGACGATGGGAACGCAGATACTTTTGTAAACATTGCAAATGGACAGCTTGAAAAAGGAGACATTGTCCTTTTAACTACAGCTCGTTTACTTCGTCATGTTACAAAAACTGAACTTGGAAAACTATTCGCCGTTGGTTCATTTAATGAAATGGGCCAAGCTCTTAGTGAATTGCAGGGAGTTCTTGCCAGTGAAGTTCTTGGTCGGCTTGCTGTACTTGGTATGTATATGACTCCAATTGCAGGCGAAAAGGCAGCTTCTATTAATGAAGGCGTTAATGACGACGATCAAGATGGTGGTAGTTTTGAAGAAGAGGATTCAATGCCAACATCTAAACTTGGTTCTGTAGTCGATGCATTATCTGGAGCGTTTTCTTATGGTTTTAGAGTTGTGCAAAAAATTCCTGTAAAATCAATTTTTTCAAAGGCGAAATCGCTTATTTCTCACCTTGGTATTTTCGATAAAACACGATCGAAGGTTGCTAGTGCGTTAAAAAATATGCCAGAAATTTCTGGTAAAGTTGCATCGCGTGCTTCTAAGTTGCAGGCTCGTTTTGGCGCAGAAGAATCACATGCTAAAGGAGTTGTAACTCGTTTTACCGACAAGATTTTTTCTAAATTTAAATTTAAAAACGATTATTCAAAAGAGCATCTTCTAATTAGCGGGGTTGTTATTGTGATCCTATTAATCGGTGGGATTTTTTGGCTCAGGTCATCGAGTGGGCAGAGCACTCTTATTAATGAACAGCAGGCCAGATTGAATCATGTGCGTGACCTAATTAGCGAGGCAAGTACGGTTGGGCAGTACGATAAATCAAAGGCCTCAGATATTATGACTTCCGCAGAACAAGAGGCGTTGTCTGTTTTAAATTCACGTTTTTTGCGTGCTGATGCGTTGAAAGTTTTAGATGAAATTCAATCGTATCGCGATGCGCTAGACGATGTAAAACGTATTAAAGAGCCGACGGTTTTAGCAGATCTAACAAGCAAAAGACCTAATGCCAGCGCACTTGGTTTAATAGGATTAAATGACAAGTTATACACATTTGAGTACAACGCATTATACGAAATGGTTCTCGATAAGTTGCAAGACCCTTCGACTATCAGCGACGTTGAAAGTGTAATTTTGGCTAGTGGGTATGACGACGGTAATTCGCTCTTGTTCCTTACTAAATCTGGTAAAATGCTCGAATACTCCAGTGGAAAATTTGGTGAGGTTTCGACAAAAGATACACTTTGGAAAAAGGGCGTCAGCTTTACCGCTTACCACGATCGCGTTTATATGTTAGACCCTGATCGTAATCAAATTTGGCGATACAAACGCCATCGCGAAGGGTTCGATGTAGGCGAGGGATACAATCAAGATGCCGATTTGAAGAATGCTGTGTCTATCGCAATTGATTCAAATATTTATGTGCTGAATAAAGACGGAACAATTATTCAAATGTATCAGGGCCAAAAACAGGAATATCCTCTTCGTCGTTCTCCAATAAATCCTATTACCAATGCAACCAAAATTTTCACCGCACCTGAAAATGCCTTTCTTTTTATTCTTGAATCGAAACAAAATAGGGTAGTTGTGTATCGTAAAGATCTCAAAAATGGTGGAGCGCAGTACCAAACTCAATATGTTTTTAACGGTACCGGCGAGTTGCGTGATTTATATGTCACCGATAACCGTTTATACGTTAATGACGACAAGAAAGTGTATTTCGTGAACTTGGCTGGGTTGTAGAGGAATGTGAAATTGTAGATTTAGATATGTTGGCGTTATCTGTTAAATGATGTTGATGATTACTCAACAGCCTTTTTAAGGTTGAAAAGAGTTCTTGTCATGCTAATATCAACGCAGTCTTAGCTTGTCATAATTAATATAACTATTTAAATTAATCTCTATGGATAAAATCAATGGTGTTAATATTTATAGAGAACCACGAGTTGTTGCAATTGCCGATGACGTATTGAGAGACGGTCGTGGAAAAAATATTGAGGGAACTCAGAAAGCAATCGCAATGCTTGTTGCTGCAGGTTTTAGAGTAGATGAAAGCGTGCTAGTTGGTAACCCGAAAGATGCAGCATTATCGACTAAATTACGGAATGCAGGGGTTGATGCTGTAATTCCTCGTACTTCATTAAAATTTTCAGGATCTGTTTTAGCTGAATCAGGAATCTCAGTTGTTGCTGCAGCTTGCGTTGAGCCTGATTTTGACCTAGAGGCAGCGTGTGATTTAGGCGTAATGGGGACGAATGCTCATGAAAATTCTCAACAGGTCTATCAGCTTACAAAGGGTGGAATTTTTGCGTTTTCTGCTGGAATAGCTAGAGGAACTATGACAACTAGAGATAATAGGTTTGAAAAAAAGAGAATGGGTGCAAATAATTTTGCTCTTTCAGATGCTCGTATCGGTGTTCTTGGGGCTGGTGTGATTGGAAAAAAGATACTTCTAGGTAT
>JAHFJU010000010.1:7375-23704 GCA_023245725.1 Candidatus Peregrinibacteria bacterium | reverse complement strand
CTAGGTATGATGCAAGAAGGGGCTCAAGTTGCATTTTGTAACGATCGTTCTGATCGTCACAGAGATTATGATAAAGAGTTAGATTCATTTGCTGAGAATCACGGTATACAGAGAATGCACACTCCTGAAGCACTTGCGGAGTGGGCTAACATATTAACTATTCATGCTGGTCCAAGAAATCATCGTGAAGGTTCTAATACTGGGCTTGTTGATCAAGCGATTTTAGATGCGCTTTGCAGAGGCACTGCTCCATTAAATGGTGCTATATTGATAAATAATGCTCGTTTGAACCTTATGGGGGTATCGCCAAATGTAATCAATGAGTATCTTGAAGATGGCAGATTAATTGGGTTTCAATCAGATGTGTTCGAAAAATCTCAAGAACAAAATCCGAGCACATTTGTTAATCCATATACTCACGAAGCTGATGTAATTACCACTCCACACATTGGTGGCTCAAACGACACTTTCGTAGGGGCTGCCGCAGTAGTTGCAGCTGCTCAACTTATAAGATGGGCAAATACAGGTAGTCATTCAGATTCATTAATTGCTCCGCGTGACAAAGTTGATGTTTCTTCAGAGACAGGTCAACTAGTACTTGATGTATTGAGGAGCACTGACGCTGGCACAGTTGCAAAAATTGGTGCGGTTTTAACAAATAATGGTCTTAGTCAGGTCATGGATGGCAAGTTCACAACTGGTGAAACGATTCCTGGAACAAGAATTTCTAGGCCAGTGGCATTGCATGTTTTAACAAATGATAATGAAAGACACGACAGTGGTAGATTCAACGGCGATTATGAAACAGTGCTTAGAGATGTTGTTGGGGAACTATGTAAATTAAATGTAGGTGGCCATCGGGTAATTAGAAGAATTCGACCTATCCCTACAGATGAACGTCAGCAATCTGTGCTGGAAAATATTAGTTTTGCTACAAATCTCACAGAAGTTTAACCTCTCATGTTCTTTGTTGTATAGTGCTGTTGCATGCCAACTTTACAAGATCCTATTAGGTTATTTCTCTCCGCCCAAGGCCTCAACAAGACCGATATTGCCGTGTACCTCGATATTCATAAATATGGGCAATCGTATGCAAGTTCGGTTGCCACTCGCACTGGTATAGATCGCACGACCGTTTATTCTTCACTCAAGCGTTTGTTGAAGCGTTCAGTAATTGTGCAGACGAAAATGAAAGACACTCTCGCTTATATTGCGGTTTCGCCAAGTGTGTTCGTAGATAAACTTGATCGCCGCATCGAAGATCTTACATCTGAAAAACGTCAGGCTGGTTTGTTTGTTCAAGAAATGTTGCGTGTTCAGCGTAGAACTTTTTTAAAACCTCGTACAAAAATTTATGAAGGAGTTGAGTCGGTTATCAATTTATTTATGCAGACTGTTGAACATTCCGGCGAACAGAAATCTTTTTTGTCGCTGGCTAAAATACCAGATACGTTAAAGGATTTTTTACGTAAAAAATATATTGAGTTGAAGGTTGAGAACGATGTTGCAAGTCGCGTGCTTGTCTCAGATGGGCCAAAGGCAGCCAATTATCAGTCACTCGACGTGCGTTCAAATCGCACAACTAAAATTATTAAAAAACATCCGTTCGACGTACACTCAGAAATTATTTTGTTTAATACTCGCGAAGTCGCATTGATTGATTTTCATGAAAATGTATACGGAGTTCTCATTGAAAGTGAGCCTCTTTTTAAATCGATGGAGGCTTTGTTTGACTATATTTGGGCTAGTGAGTGAACCTACACCGTCGCAGTAGCATGAGGTTTATCGTCATGTTCGCTCGCCTGAATTACTTCAACGTTAAAGTCTTTTAGCGTGTCGTAAAGTGGAATTACATCGGGAAAACCACGCAGATAAATCACTCTTTTTATTCCACTCTCCGCAATGAGTCCTTCACATACTCGGCATGGGTGAGATGTAACGTAAATTGTCGCGCCTTTAAGTTGGATTCCTTTTTTTACGCAATACGAAAAAACTCTTTGTTCTGCGCAGATTCCGTAACAAATTTCGCGGCGCTGGCCTGAGGGGATTTGCTGAATATCGCGAATACAACCGATTTTTGAGCAGTCGTAACATTCATGAGGGCTGTTGTCTGCGGCAGCTAACATTTTACCATCTTTTACTACGATTGCGGCGACTTGCGCGCGCAAACATTTAGAATCTGGTGCAATTTTCTTGAGCCTTGAAATGTATTTATGATCGTCGTCGGTTAGTTCTTTTTTATTGTGCACGCGTGAAGTCTATCATAACTTTCTCATGCAAACATCCAGCTATATTCTTTCTGTACTTGGCTTACGAGCGTTTCTGGCTTGAACACGCCAAGTTCTGTGATTATTCCGCTGAGTCTATCGGCAGGAGTTAGTTCGAATGCCGGGTTTATTAAAGTTACATTTGCCGGCGGGTTTTCCCAAACTTCTTTTGTATCACGCATTTCTATTGGTTCGTCTTTTCCGCCAACTGTCAGAGGGTCGAACTTCCATGAATTAGTACATGAGTAAAAGGGGATTTGATACAAATGTGCAAACTCGGCGAACATCGCGGTTCCTATTTTATTTACTACATTTCCTTCTACTGTTACTGCGTCGGCTCCAACTAGAACTAAATCGCTTTCTTTAATTTGAAGTCGTGCGGCGGAATCGACACTGTGAATAACCTGAATGCCTGCTTCTGCAAGCTCTGTAGCGGTTTTTCGCCCTTGCCATTTAGGGCGTGTTTCTGTGTTTCGAACGGTAAAACGTTTGCCGTTTTTAAATGCATGTAAAAGGATTGCGGTAACAGAACTTGCATGACAATGTGTATAAACTGTCATTCCGTCATGGATTTTTTCTGCGCCAATTTGCGCAAGTTGTTCTTTTGATTTTTTGAAGTAGGCAATTACTTCATCAACTACGTCAGTTGGTTTTGCTCTTTCTTTAAAGAAGCGCATGCAGTATTTTAAGCCGTTTCTAAGCGCTGGCTCTGTAACCCGCGCGTTCGATAATTCAGCTACGTACTTGTTAAGCAGTACAGTGTCTTGTGTTTCGCCAAGTTTTTCGCCAAAGGCTTGTACCCCCGCTATTGCGATATTCTCAGCTCCTTGAACTTCGAGCGAAATAATTTTTGCCAGTGTGTCGGTGTAAAAAGACATGTGTTGAGTTTACTTGATATCGTAGCCACTATTCTTAATAGCAAAATCTAGCGCGTAGTTTACGCGATCTTGATTGTTTGCATGAAGAGTATAAAGTGCGTCGCCTTTTTTTACTCGGTCACCAATTTTTTTATGAATGACAAGTCCTGAGACAACGTCTTTAGGGGCACCTGCTAAACGTGCAATATGAGCAATCGTTTTATTGTGAATTACTTTTACAACTCCGGTTTTTTCAGCAACAACCGGTACCTGGAATTTTGCTAATTTAGGTAATTTCTTTCGGCCTTGTGCATCGACAATTTCGTTGAATTTCTTCCATGCTTTGCCGCTTTTTAGTAACTCCTCAGCCATTTTTCGGCCTTGTCCTTTTTTCGCTTTTCCAGTCATTTCAAGAAGCACGCTCGCCTCCATAATTCCTTTCTCCTTTAAATCTTCGGGGGCATTAGGATCATTTTTCAAAACATTCATCACGTCTACCATTTCAAGATATGGACCAACGCCGTATCCAATCGGTTGAGAACCATCTGTAACCATTACGATAACTTTCATGCCCAACATTTTTCCTATTTTAATAAATCGGTCTTTTAGATGTTGCGCTTTTTCGGCGTCTTTCATTTTTACTTCTTCACCAACAGGAATATCGATAATAACATGGTTAGCAGAAACTGAATGCTTCTTCGCCATAATTGACGCAAGCAACATTCCCTCAGGGTCAAGGCTCATTGGATTTCTAATTTTAATCATGTGGTCATCGGCAGCAGCAAGATCAACTCCACCGCCCCAAACCATGAATCCTCCAACTTTTTCAGCAATTTTTTGAAGGTGATGAGCATTAATTGTCACGTTACAAATACTCTCTACCGCGTCTGCAGTACCGGCAGGAGATGTAATTGCACGAGATGAAGTTTTTGGCATAAGAATGCCAGCTGCGACAACAATAGGAATAACAAGAGGAGTCACGCGATTACCGGGAACTCCACCGATACAATGTTTGTCGGCGACAATTTTATTTTTGAATGAAAGTTTTTTGCCGTTATTTACAATCGCTTTTGTGAGTGCCGCAGTTTCGCTGTCATCGAGCCCGTGAGCGTAACAACCCGAAACAAAATAAGTCATTTCGACATCTGATAAATTTCCACCGACAATGTCTTTTACAATTTGATTCAACTCTTCTGGCTTTAGTCGAACGCCATCTAGCTTTGCGCGAATAGGCAAAAGTGATGCAGGTTTGTCAGCCGGATACACCTCTACAGTGTCACCTTTTTCAATGTTAAGAGCTTCATATGCTTCTGCAAAAAGTCCAATGCGTGATTTCGGAAATCCATTTTTTGTAATATCGAGCATACAAATAACCTCAGTTCTTCCTGACTTTAAATTCACGCGATCGCCAAGATGAAGGTCAAGTTGATGAGCAGTATCTTCATGAATTACCGCTACCATTATTCCGCCAGTTTTGATTTGAATTTTGTATGGTTTGAGGAGCATTGTTTTTTATTAATTTATATTACTTATATAGTAACATATTTTACAGATATTGTATATTGTGGTAGAATTTAAACAGTCAAATAAATATTTAAATATAAAAATATATGAAAATGAATATCCACCAATTCCGTGATGTGCCTAATTTTTTTCAGGCAGCGAGATTTGTATATGAGAGAGTTGAGACACCTCCTCCAGCTCAAAATACTAATGAAGCTATTCTTCCTCAGCCAAAAAATGGTGATGCGGCGCAACAATCCGATAAACCAAATGGAGAATTTAAAGATTTTTCAAATGGTGCTTTAGCTAGGCTAAAAAGGTTAAATAGTCAAAAGAAGTCGCAAGATGCGAATTTTGCTAAATTAAATGCATTTATAGCAAATACGCGTGTAGACAAGACTATTGCTGAAAAGTCTACTTCAGAAGTTCAAGTTGGAGAGCCATTAATAGTAAAAAATGAAATTGAAAAAGAAGGTAAAAATGGGTTACAGAAAACAATAGATAATTATGAAGGAAGGTTGACAAACCTTTATAGAGAAATGGCTAAAATCGATTCAGAAGATGCAAGTGGTACTATGCATTTGCAAATGGAGATACACGGTATTGAAAGAAGAGTAGCTGCTTATAAGAAATTGAATGATTTAGTACAGGATAAAGACATTGATGATGCTCTTACAAAATTTACAGGAGTACGACCAAGTTCATTTCCTCAGGAGTTTATTCTCGCTTTGAAGCACATTGTGAAGGAAAGAATGCCTACTTACTCATCATTTCGTGACGGAGTTCCAACATCAGAGCTCATCAAATCTTTATCTCAAAATATGCACAAAGATGATGATGAGGTAAAAAAAGATGCAGTAGGAATATTGTTGAAAAAAATGGTTAATCGAGAGGTTTAATATCAAGTTTATCAAGTATTGCAGGTAACTCTGCACTCCCTCTCTTCACCAAATAACTCCCAACTATTCCACAATCGGCGCCAGCTTTTTGTATTGCGCATAGGTGTTCTTTCGATGAAAGTCCGAAACCAATTGAGAGTGGTAGAGTTGTTGATTTTTTTAGAAATTTTATTGTGTCGGCAATTTTAGGATTCAATGCTGTTCGAGTGCCGGTGACTCCCAATGTACTTACGACGTACAAAAATCCTGTCGCGAATTTTTCAATAATTTTTAGTCGTTTTCTGTCGGTATCTTGCGTGACAATGCAAATGCAATGAATTCCATTTTTGTGAGCTGAGTTGTAAAAAGGCGCAAGTTCTTCTGGAGGGCAGTCTGCAATTAGAACGCTGTCTGCTCCTGCTTTTGCAATATCCTTATAAAAGGATTCAATACCGTACGCGTGTACAGAGTTTGCGTAACAAAGTATTCCAATTGGTACTGTTGTGGCAGTACGTATTTTTTTTATAAGTGTAATACATTTTTTAGTTGTAATTCCGGCGTCTAACGCGCGTTGGCTGGCTTGAGCCACAATTGGTCCATCTGCAATAGGGTCGCTAAAAGGAATTCCAAGTTCTAGCATGTCTGCTCCAGCGTTAATATATGCCGTTACACGTTTAATGCATTCTTCTTCAGTTGAATCGCCGAGTATCGCGAATGGGCAAAATCCTAAACGTTTTTGTTTTTTTAATTTTTTGAAGGTCGAAGTGTATCGGGTTGAAAGCATATATTTTGCGAGTGTTAAATATATTTTTCTACAGTTGTAAGGTCTTTATCGCCGCGGCCTGAAAGATTGACTATTACCGTTGCGGTACGGGGCAGTTTTCCTTTTAATGAGAGAACATATGCAAGCGCGTGACTTGATTCAAGTGCTGGAATTATTCCTTCATCTTTCGAAAGTTTTTTAAAAGCGTAAAGTGCTTGTGCGTCTGTCGCTGTAGTGTAGATAACTCGTTTTATATCTTTTAATTTTGAGTGTTCTGGTCCAACTCCAGGGTAATCGAGGCCTGCGGAAATCGATTGGCTTTCAGAAATTGAGCCGTTTGAATCTTGCAAACAATATGAGCGTGATCCATGTAATATCGCAGGCGTGCCATTTGTTAATGATGCTCCGCCTGCCGCTTCAACTCCTATTAATTTTACTGTTTCGTCATTAATAAAAGCTGAGAAAATGCCGATTGCATTGCTGCCTCCGCCGACGCATGCGCATACAATTGTTGGTAATTGTTTAGTCTCATTTAAAATTTGTTCACGTGATTCTGTGCCTATTATCGATTGAAAATGGCGAACGATTGTAGGAAAAGGATGTGGCCCCGCAGCGGTACCGAAAATATAAAATGTGTTTTTTGAGTTTGCAGAATAATATCTTAACGCCTCGTTTATGGCGTCTTTAAGCGTTTTTGAACCACTCGTAACAGAAACGACCTCTGCGCCGTACAATTTCATTCGTTGTACATTAAGATGCTGACGTTCTATATCGCGAGCCCCCATGAATATTTTTACTTTCTTTTTTAGGAGTGCTCCAATCATCGCAACTGCAACTCCGTGTTGGCCTGCTCCGGTTTCTGCGATCAACTCTTTTTTACCCATAGCGTCGGCTAAAAGTCCTTGTCCGAGAGTGTTGTTAGTTTTATGAGCGCCTCCATGTAATAAGTCTTCGCGCTTTAAATAAAGGTTAAATTTAAGTTCGCGCGATAGATTTTCGGCTTTGTACAGCGGCGTTGGTCTGCCTGCGTATGTGTCTAGCAGTACGTTTAATTTATTAATAAATGCTTTATCATTCTTGAATTTGTTAAATGCAAACTCAACTTCTTGCAACGGTTTTATTAATAATTCTGGAATAAACTGACCTCCGTATTCTCCAAAGTATGAGATTCTTTGTTGGTTTCGCGCAAATGTTAATTCTTTTGCCAAGGCTGTTTTTTTAAGCTGAGAAAGTAATTTTGCAGGATTTGAAGAAGTCAATAATGAACTGCCAATTAATGCCGCGTTGATTTTTTTTGAGTATGTGGCTAACTCTTCTGGTTTCGAAAATCCGCTTTCCGCTACGATATATCGATCGTCTGGAATCTTGTCTAAGAACGAAATCGCAAAATTTGAATCTGTTTTAAGAGTGACTAAATCACGGTTGTTTATTCCAATTTTTGCTTCTTTCGGAAGTTTATTTATTAGTGAAAAATCTTTTTTATTATGAAGTTCTACGAGCACTTCTAGCCCTATTGAAAGCGCGTATTTAGTTAATTCTAAGGTCTTATTGTGTGTGTGATCACGAGCTATTACGAGCACGCATGTTGCTCCTGCCTCAAGTGTCTCATCCATATCTTTTTTAGTACTCAAAAAATCTTTTCTCAATATTGGCAGTGATGTTAGTTCGCGCACTTTTTTTAGTAAATCGAGTGAACCGCCGAATCGTTCTTTATCTGTAATTACAGAAATCATATTAGCTCCGCCGTCTTCGTAACTTATAATTAGTTTTTTTAAATTTGGAATTTTGAAGCTGCCATGGCTTGGGCTTTTTAGCTTTACCTCTGCGATAATATCGATGTATGTGGTGTTCATATATTTAGTCGGTTATTTAGTTAATTGTTTAGCGAGTTTCTTATATTCATTGAACAAATTTAGCGCTTGTCCGCTTTTTAATGTAGAGTCTGCGCTTTTGTATGCCATAATTAAATCGTCGAATTTTTCGCATGTAACGAGTGCGAATGCTGCGTTTATGCATGTGAGTTCGTGTAATAGTTGTGGCCCTTTACCACTTAATAATTGCAGCATAAGTTGTGCGTTAGCTGTTGTGTATCCACAGTCGATATATCTCGATGATCTTGTGCGTGCTATTCCAATGTCTCTCGGGTCGAATATAGTTTTTACTATTCCATTTTTGTCTCCAGAAAATATTGTGGTTTTTCCTGCTAAGGTAATTTCGTCGAGGCCATCTTCTCCGCATACCACAGTCACTTTTTTAGAGCCAAGTTTAATGCATGCGTGTGTGATAATTTCTGCGTAATAAGGCTTTGTTGTCCCGATTAATTGATATTCCGGGTTAGTAGGATTTAGCAGTGGGCCAAGTAAATTGAATATTGTTCGTTTGCCATATTTTTTTCTTGCAATTGAAATGTTTTTCAAAGCAGGGTGATATGATGGCGCGTAAATAAAACCCAGGCCAATGTTACTAATTGTCGTAGAAATTGTGGCAGGGGATTGTATGACTGGAATTCCGAGGGATTCCAAAACATCAAAGCTGCCGCATTTACCACTCATTGCTCTGTTCCCATGTTTTGCAACTTTTACTCCCATGGATGCAAGTAAAAATGCAACAGTTGTTGAAGTGTTCATTCGTGGTAGTCCTGATCCTCCTGTGCCGCAAACATCGAGAAGGTTTGGCTCGCAAGTCGGAATCTTAACGCTGCGTTCTCTAAGGTATTGTGCCATTCCTATGAGATCTTCAGCCGTTTCTATGTTCTGAGATAATTGCCTTAGAATTTCGATTTTTTCATCATCTGAAAGTAATTCAGATGTCAGTTGTTCACAAACTGCGTAGGTAGCGTTAATCATGTTGATTGGTTGTAGTAAGTAGACCTTTGTACTGCTTTAGCAGTACATGGATAGTTCGCAAAAAACGGTACATTCTCGGATTACTTAATTAGATAAGAAATTCTTCAAAATATTGATTCCTTCAGGTGTCCCAATGCTTTCAGGGTGAAATTGAACTCCCCAAAGCGGGCGTGATGCATGTTCTATTCCCATTATTATTTCGTCTTCAGTTTCGCTGATTATACCTAGCTCATGCGGTAAAGTTGATCTGTCTGCTATAAGAGAATGATATCTCATTACTTCAATTTTTTCAGGCATTCCTGTAAATAGTCGTGAATTTTGAGAGAGAGTTACAATGCTTGTTTTTCCATGCATTGGTTTTGGTGCGCGAATTATTTTACCTCCAAGTTCATGCACAATTCCTTGATGTCCCAAGCAAACTCCTAAAATAGGAGTTTTTGTAAGTGTACGAATGACTTGTGCACATACTCCGAAATCCTTTTCATTATCTGGAGAACCGGGCCCTGGAGAAATTATTATATGTGAAAAATTACCATCGCGAATTTGGTCAATAGTGAGTTCGTTATTTTTTATTACTCGAGCAATAACGCCCAATTGAGCGCAATATTGGTATAGGTTGTATGTGAACGAGTCGAAGTTATCTATTATAAGGAGTTTCATGTTGTTGTTGTTAGATAGTTGAGCAGAATGGTGCTTTCATTTTATTCCTGCACTCAGTGTCTTCATTCTCTGCTATTGAGTCTGCGACAATTCCGGCGCCAGCTTGCAGATGTACTGTTGTACCAGTATGTAGCATAGTGCGAATCGCGATTGCGAAGTCCATTGAACCCGCAATGTCTATGTATCCAACTGCTCCACCATAAATGCCGCGAGGAGTATTTTCAAGCTCAATAATGCGTTCTAAGGCGCGTTTTTTAGGTGCTCCCGAGAGTGTTCCAGCTGGGAAACAAGCCGTGAATGCATCTATGCAGTCTTTATCATTTTCTAGAGTTCCGCGAACTTCAGATACAAGGTGCATTACCGTGCTGAATTTTTCCAAGTCACAAATGCGAGTGACGTGTACTGATTTAGAAATACAAACTTTTCCAAGATCATTTCTGCCTAAGTCTAAAAGCATAGCGTGTTCTGCTCGTTCTTTTTCGTCGATTAATAACTCGTTTGTGTACATTGCGTCTTCGGCTATAGTTGATCCTCTAGGACGTGTTCCGGCAATTGGGCATGTAGTAACTGTTTTATTCTTAACTTTAACAAGAGTTTCTGGAGAACTCCCAATAATGCTGAATTTTGGAAAAATCATTAGATATTGATATGGAGATGGGGATAGTTCTTTCAATAATTCATATAACTCTACCGATGATTTTTTCGACTCCGCTTTAAGTTGTTGTGATATAACAAGCTGCATTAAATCTCCCGCGGCGATGTGCTCTTTTGCCTTTATGAAGGCCTTTTTGAATCCTTCGCTATGTTTTAGCGGGATTTTTGCAGAATCAAATTCTGTGAGGTTAGCCTGAAATGGAGACGCATTTTCTCTATAGTTGTATTCGGTTGAATTCTCTAATATGCGCTTTAATATAGTTTTGCATTTTTTTAGTATTTCAGTTGACGTCGCGTGAATCGTTAATTCGTTTTTTGTATTATCGATTACAATATATAGTGATGGCAGAAATAGTATTGCATCTGGAATTGTGCTTTTCGCCTCGTGCATTTTAACCCCTTCAATAAAACGTGCCGCTTCGAAACTTATGTATCCGAATAGCGATGGCGCATGAGGAAAGTTTGTATTTGCTTCGCTAAATTCGCTTTTCATTGAAGCAATTTCGTCTTTTATTTTTTCAAAAAAATTAATTGGTCCATTTGCAGGCGCTTCGAATACTCTTTGCGCAGTTGCTCCAATAAATGTATATCTGCCTTTCTTTTCATGATACTGCGCGCTTTCAAATAAAAATGAGTATGATTCATCTTTGGAAATCTGTTTGTAAAGTGATACAGAATTGAATGGGGGAGTGAATTGTTGTGTAAATGTAAAATATTTCATAAAAATAAAAAAGCACCGAATAAATCGAGTGCCTTGCAGATGCCATTATCTTCGAATTGAGCTTTTGGAGTTTGTTATTTGCGTAGTAACTTGCTGAAGGCTCCGGCAGTGTTTTGTAATGCCTTTGACCCTCGTGTTACCTTCGCAATACTTACGCCGAGCTCTTCACTAATCGAGCGGTGTGGCATGTTCTTTGCAAGGCGTTTCACGAGTTGCCATCTGAGTGCTACGTCACTTAGTTCACGCGGAGTTAGAAAATCTTCTAAAAATAGCGCAGCATCTTTCTTTGTTTTAATGCGTGAAAAAGCGACATATAGTTCGTCGAGGTATCCCTGCATTCGTTTTGAAATTTTCATAAAAATTTGTGATGACAAAGTTAGTACTGCTAAAACAGTACGCATTTTATCTCTCTTTATAATAAAGTCAAGGTTTTTTCAGCAATCAATAGCTCTTCGTTGGTGTGTATTGCAAGCGTTGTAAATGGTTTAAATGGCTTTAGTCCATCTGTTATTTGCTTTCTAAGATAGTCTGCATTTTCGCCGATTCCACCTGTAAAGATAACGGTGTCGAGGCCGCCTAAAATTGTTGCATATGAACCAATGTATTTTGTAATTGCGTAACAGTACGTGTTGAGCGCGCGCGAAGCGCGCGCGTAATTTGAATCCTTTTTATTATTTGTCGCTTTTCTAAGGTCTCTCACGTCTGAAGAAAACTGCGATAGCCCGCGCAGTCCCGATTTGTTCAAAAGTATGCCCTCAATTTTGTCGAGATTCATGCCATGCCTCTCAAGATGAAATATTATACCTGGGTCAATATTTCCGCTACGTGTTCCCATAGGAACGCCCTCGAGTGGGGTAAATCCCATGCTCGTATCTATAACTTTCCCATTGAGAATCGCCGCAATGCTGCAGCCATTACCGAGGTGGCATGTTACAACTTTTTTAGTTTTTTTTGCTCCGAGTTTTTTTCGAGCCAGCGAATAAACATACTCATGACTTGTCCCATGAAATCCATATCGTCGAATTCCGAATTTCGTATACCACTCATATGGAAGCGCGTATAAATAGGCATGTTCAGGTAAAGTATTATGGAATGCGGTATCAAAAACAGCTACTTGTTTCGCATTTGGTATGAGTTGCAAGCATGCTTCGATTACAGAACAATTTATAGGATTATGAAGCGGTGCGAGTTCATTTAATTTTTCAAGTTTTTTAAGTACTGTTGCGTCGATCGCTGTTGGCTCTTTGAACATTTCTCCTCCATGAACAACACGGTGCCCAACTGCAATAATATCGCTTAGAGATGCTATGAATTTGCCGTCAATCAATGAGCTAATACTAGTTGTTACAAGTTTTTTTATATTCGAAAGAGCTTTGCCGTGATTATCCGTTGTGCCTTCAACTACAAATGAAAGTTCGCGTTTATTTTTCTCAAACAATTTATATTTGAGTGACGATGATCCTGCGTTAAATACTAAAATATATTTTTTCATAAAACTTATTTTACGCGACAAAAACTTTTGCCGTCTGATAGAGGTGCTTCTTGAGCTTCTATCGAAGTAATAGCTGCTAGATATACAATATCATCGACACTGCAGCCTCTTGAAAGATCATTTATTGGCTTTGTTAAGCCTTGTAGTATAGGGCCAATCGCTTCTGCTCCCGCAAGGCGTTCAACCAATTTATATGCAATATTTGCCGCTTCAAGATTTGGGAAGATTAATACATTTGCATCTCCCATTATTTTTGAGTTCGGGAATTTTTTCGCGCACACATCTTTAACGAGTGCCGCGTCAACTTGCATTTCTCCTTCACATAGCAAGTCTGGTCGCCAAGAATTAACCATTTGAGTTGCTTCTTTTACTCTATCGACGTTTGGGTGTTTTGCCGACCCGTTTGTAGAAAAAGAAAGCATCGCGATTTTTGGAGTTAATCCAAATCGACATGCTGTTTCAGCCGTATCAATGGCAATTTCGGCAAGTTCGTGCGAGCTAGGTTCTATATTTACCATACAGTCCGCAAACAGCAGGAGTTTTTTTTCAAGAACCATAAAAAAGAACCCAGATACTTTATGAAACTTTTCTTTTGTTTTAATTATTTGAAGTGCAGGTCTCAATGTGTCGTGGCTAGGACAATTCGCACCAGTAACCATTCCATCGGCATCGCCCATTTGAACAACCATAACGCTAAAATAGTTTAAGTCGTTCATAAGTTCGCGCGCCTGCTCGATGGTGACTCCTTTGTTTTTACGCAACTCTAAGAGTGCTTGAGCATATCTTTCTCGTCGTTCGTTATCTTTTTTCTGGTCTATGAATTCGAGCGATGACAGTGATTCACTAATTCCGTGTTTTTCTCCTAAAGCAAGAATTTCTTCTTTGTTACCAACTAACACTGGTATTGCACTTTTTTGCTCTGCAATTTTTACCGCGGCTAATAGAGTTCGTTCATCATATGTCTCGGGTAATAAAACCCTAGCAGGATTTTTCTTGGCACGCGACAATATCCCATCTAAAAATGAAGTATTCATTCCCAATAGTATACCATATTTTGGCTCAAAATACAGCTTGCGAGTTTTGCTAGCTGGTACGCGAGTTTTGCGCCGCCTCGATTTTAGATATTATTCCGTCACCTTTTTTACCGCATCGACTGCCTCTTGTACTTGTTTAGCAGCATTTTGAACGTCTTCGACTTTTTGTTCAACTGAAGCCTTAGTTTTAACTGCTTGCTCTTGAATTGACGTCGCAGTATCTTTCACGGAATCTACAGTCGTTTGAGCCTGATCGAGAATTGATGTTTTGAGTTCATCTGTTTTTTCTCCGCATCCTGAGAGGGTTAGAGCTAGCACGCAAAATAATATAATAGAGAAGCCTCTTCTTTTAATGTTGTTAGGTATCATACTTTTTTATCTTGAAATAATTCTTTAACATCACCCTTCCACCGTTTTAGAAAATTGTGCATGTCTAGAACTTCATTTACTGAAATCGCACTCGTTTCAAAAGATGTTGCAGCTTCGTATGGTCGATTTTCATTCGCTTCAACTAAGAGTGCTCCTTCAAAGTGGCATTCTCCACAAACTACAGCAAAAACTCCGAAACAAATTGATGTTTCCATGCACGCTGTTGTAGACAAAACGAAAATATCTTCATTGCAATATTTTGCCTTACAGCTAGGGCATTTCGATGTTTTTTTGATGTACGCTATCACGTCGAGAAGTAAGTCGAATGGCATAAATTATGTAACAAGAATACTCCGCCTATTAATAAAAAAAAGTGGAAAAAATGTGTTCAACTACATGACCTCTGCAAGCCTTATTTTACCGCTGTCGCTTCATACGCACCGAAAGTATATTGATAATTATTTGCGGCGTTCCAAGAAATATATTGTTCGAGTTTTAAATCGTTAATTGCACTAATTTCATCACGGATATAATTCACGCCAAAGTTACTAGAGCGATATGAAAAACCTTGAAGCCATGGCCGAATACTAACGCCTGTCCCAGCAGTTTTTTCTATAAACCTTTTGTTGGTTTCATAATTAAAAAAGTATGGTTCGTCTCCCGGATTTTTATGACCTCCCCAACCTGGACCGAAATGTGATGGGTAAGCCATTGGATATATTGAGTCTACTAAAGAAGCAAGCGCTGTAGGATTTTGCCCGATTATTGGGCCACTAACTTTATCCCATACGATTATTCCAAAAACATCAACGCCAACGTTTACTCCGTTTGAGTGCAAGACTGCCGCTAATTTTGCAACAGCGTCTTCAATCGCTTGTTCATGGTTTCGAGTTTCTGCGGTTGTGTAAGTGAATGAAGAGTAGCCGTTTTTTCCTCCTTCAGGAAAACGAACGTAATCGAATTGAATTTCATCAAAACCAAATTTTGCCAGTTCTTTGCACACGTCTGCATAATATGACAGAAGCTCTGGATTGCTTGAATCAAGCCAAATTGCGCCTTCTCGATTGCTGTATGGGCGTCCGTTTTTTTTATCTTTCAAAGTCCATTCTTTTTTTCGATTTGCAAGATACGAATTTTTAAATAGAACGAATCGGCCTACCACATAAATATTTTTTTCATGGAGTTTGCGTACAACTTCAGTCATGTCTGGAATAATTTTTGAAGTATTTTCAAGTTCTTGAGAAAGTGGAATTTGTGAAGGATATGCCAATTTTCCGCCGAAAAGTACGTCCATAACAACTGTGTTTCCGCCGACAGCAACGAGTTTATCGGTAATTGCATTGCTGTTTTTGCCGGCCATTGTAGCAGCTGTTAAATAAATTCCTTTCATTGATTTTGGTGCTACAGTCCTAGATATTTCAGGTATTGAAGATTTTGAAGGATTTTGTTCAGTTGATTCAGTATTTGGTGTGTTTGATGACAATAATGTAGCGACAGTGGTATTCGATTTTTGCTCGGGTATAGGCATATCACTACTTTTGACATTTGCAGTTTGCGCTATTTGTTTATCAGAATACTTAATAATATTTGATATTCTCGTTTGCAAAATATCACGAGCTGAAGTGATCGTTAAATGACCCTGTGCAGCTATTATTATTACGAGTACAGCGCAGATTGTTACTAAATATTTCAACATATCTATATGGATTTTAGTGCTTGCATAAGCCTTTCTTTCGTTCTTGATTTGCCAAGTGCCCACATGACCTCAAATACTCCTGGAGAAAATTGTTCATTTGTAAGAGCAACTCGAAGTGGCCAAAAGACTTGGCCGTTTTTTAGACCGAGCTCTGATACTAAACCAACTAACTGTTCTTTTAATTTTTCGTCGCTTGAAAAATCGAGAGTATCGACAAGTGAAAGCGTTTTTTCAAAAACACGTTTTCCCATTTCTGTATCAACTTTCATTTTAGGATTGAGTAAAACTTCAATATTCAGTGTGCCAAAATCTTTAAAATAAAAACCAACTGCGTTCGGTGAGTCTTTCGGCTCTTTAATTATTTTTTCTTCACATGTTTTGAGGCAGCGTTTAATAAACGCATCGCCAGTTGAATCGTCGTTATTCTTTATTGAAAGCCATTCTTGCGGCATGTACTGCTGCGCCAGTACGACAAGTTTGTCGCCTATGTCACCCGGCATTTCGTCGAATTTTCGTTTGCGCCATTGCCAATTGATCCAGTCAAGTTTTTCGACATCGAATACCGCGCCGGCTTTATGAACTTTTTCAA
>JAHFJU010000010.1:663-7365 GCA_023245725.1 Candidatus Peregrinibacteria bacterium | reverse complement strand
CTTTGTATCAGCTCCTGCATTGAAAAAATTTCTTGCGTCGAATCACCTCCGGGATGCCAGCCAAGCAATGCAACAAAGTTAATAAGAGCATCAGGAAGGTATCCTTTATTTTTATAATCTTCACATGCGACATCGCCCTGACGTTTTGAAAGTTTGCTTCGGTCTTTATTCAATAGCAGAGGAAGATGCGCGAACGTTGGTGGAGTCCAGCCAAATGCCTCATATAAAATAAGGTGTTTAGGCGTTGAAGAAAGCCACTCTTCGCCACGGATCACATGCGTAACCTCCATATCATGATCGTCAACAACGTTTGCAAGATGGTATGTAGGAAATCCATCTGACTTCATTAAAACCTGGTCGTCGATTGTCGAACTTTCAAATGAAACACGGTCTCGTACAACATCGTCCCACATTATTGATCGGTCATCTGGGATTTTCAGGCGAACAACATACGGCGTTTTTGCCGCTAACAGCCTATCCATTTCGGCCTTTGGAAGTTTTAAGCAAGTGCGATCATATTTAGGAGCAAGATTGCGAGCCTGTTGTTGCGTGCGCATTTCTTCGAGTCTTTCACTTGTACAAAAACAAAAATACGCGGAGCCATTTTGTAATAATGTATCAGCAGCTTTTTTATAAATTTCGAATCGTTCTGATTGTACATACGGAGCATGAGAACCTCCTTTTATCGGGCCTTCATCGTAATCAATTCCTGCCCATTCGAGCGTCTTTAATAGGTTTTCAACAGCGCCTTCAACAAGGCGCGTTCGGTCTGTGTCTTCGATCCTCAGTAAAAATTTTCCTCCATGCTTTCGTGCGAGTAAGTAGCTGTAAAGGGCTGTGCGTAGCGATCCTACATGAACGAATCCTGTAGGTGATGGGGCAAAACGAGTGACAATCATTGAGTGGAGTATAGCTCATGGTAATGAGCGGCGGAAGATAGAGTTTATTGCAAGAAATATTGATCTAATCCCCAGAAAAGAGTATCTTCTGACTTAGATATGTCTATCACCTTTACATTAGAAAAAGACGGAAAGAAGTGGCACGCATCGTGTCCTGAGTTGAGAGGTTGCCATACTTTCGGTGCAACTAAAGACGAAGCTTTGAAAAACCTTAAAGATGCCGTTTTGTTGTGTATGGAAGATGAAATTGAAAATCAGTCTATGAAGGCGGTAATTAGAGTGGTTGAATTACATAAGAAGGCTAGTTATGTCTAAATATAATATGACCCCGAGCAAACTAATAAAGTTGCTTAGGGATAATGGTTTTGTTTTTGTGCGACAAAGCGGTAGTCATGCATTGTTCAAAAACGATCTGAAAAATAAACGTGTTGTGGTTCCAATACATAGCAAAGATATTCCAAAAGGAACTCTTCATGCCATATTGAAAGATGCTGAAATAAAATTATAAATCGAGCGGACTTGTAATAAGTTTAAGTGTTTTGCGCGCTACATGTGTGTATCGCTGCGTTGTAATAATGCTCGCGTGACCGAGAAGTTCTTGTATGTGGCGAATATCAACGCCGTTTTCTATGAGGTGAGTGGCAAAGCTGTGACGGAGCGAATGAAAAGTTGCGGCTTTTGTAATACCCGCCTTGATTCGCGCACGTTCAAAAACCTTTTGCGCAGAGCGCGAACTGAGTTTGCCTCCACGCTCACTATCAAATAATGGATCATGCGGTTTTTTGCCTGCCATAAACTGAATAACGTCGTTGATTAGTTTTTTTGGAATGATGGTAATTCGATCTTTTCTGCCTTTCGCTTCATGTATAAAGAGCGTTGATTCTTCAATATTTACGTCGCATACGCGAATATTAACTGACTCACTCACTCGAAGTCCCGCGCCGTAACTGAGCGAAACAAGCAGTCGATGTTTGATGTTATTGATAGAATTAATCGCAGCCTCAACCTCTGATTTTGTAAGTGCGACCGGTAGGCGTGTTGGCCTTCTTGCTGATTTAATTTCAATTCGAAGAAATTTTTTAAGGATATTTTTGTATAAATATCGCAGTGCATTCACATAGAGATTAAAGGTTTGCGCGGCAATCGGACGAGATTTTTGTGCAATGAGAAATTCGCGAGCGGCGACTCCGTCGTCCGGTTCGGCTCCTTTTAAAAATGCACTAAATTCACGCACGCATCGATAGTAGCTTTTTATCGTTTTTGGGCTGTAATTTCGTAGCGTCAATTCAATTTTCATTTGCTCAACAAAGTCATTCATAGTGTTGCATATTTCAGATATTAAAGGAGGGGAGTGCCCTCGACTTTTCACCATACACGCCAAATATGAACGCAGATTAAACTAAACCTGAACCAATTCTGAACTTGCCTTACGGAAATGTATGCTGCTAAGCTTTAGTTATACGAAAAATGGAAAAATGAGGTTGAAAAAAGCTGTTTTATCCACTATAATTAAACATTAACTTAAATACAACAACATATGGAAGCAGAACAAATAGAAAAGTTTGCATTAGACATCGAAGCTGAAGCAATCTCACTAGGACTCGTAACAAGGCTCAAAGATTCCAGTGGATTTATTTTTGTTGAAACTCCTAAGAATCCAGACGATCCAAATGATTATTCGGTAGGTCCAGCCGGGCCTAGGTTACGAGTCAATACAGTGTGGGAGAAATTGAAAATCACTTATGGCAAAGGTGACGAGCGGCTAAAACAGCTTGCACTTAAGTTGCAAAATCGATGGGGGGATGAAGTTTCAGAGTTAAGTGAAGATTAAATTTTTCCATTCATCGTACAACACGCACTTTGCGGCTCCGCTCCCTTGTGGTCGCTACGCCCATATTTTGGCCTGTTTGAGCACTTCGTGCTAAATTATAACAGGCCAAAACATCGCAAAGTGCGGCACGTTATGTGCCATTCCATTTTTAGAGAAATGCTTTTAATACTTAATCCAAAACTATGAGCGTAGAAGGCGGCGGCGACAGCCCAAAAATGAGGGAGCATATCAAGAAAAGAGTTGATCAGGGGTTTTCTGACGGAAGAAAATTATATGGCGACTCATACAATGAATTTGGATGGCTAATAGGTTATGTGGATATTGACTCAGTTCAAATGATACCGCCAAATTATCTCCCACTTAAGCATTATGAGGAATATATAAGGGCGCACTCGCCTCAAGATGAGCTTGATTACGTAATGCAACTGAGTGATCCTGAAGCTGTCGCCGCCTACAACAAATTCATTGATGAGTTGAATGCAGATTTGGAGCGCATTATAAAAGAAAAGGATGTCACCACCTTAGAAGCTTTTTTGGAAAGAGGAAGTACATTAGTCTACAAAAAAGAATAAAAGCATTTCTCTGTTCGCTCCGCTCACATTTGCTCCTTTCAGTCGCAAATAAAAAATGTAACAGCACATAACACCGCATAGCCGGCTCGCTCTTTTTCAAAGAGCTCGCGCAAATTGGCTGGCAGTAAAGCGCTCCGCGCTATATTATACTGCCAGCCAACTTCGGCTATGCAGGAACGTTAGTCGCAATAAATTTGGAGTCCATTAAATTTTTGTAGGGCAGTTTTCCTTTCGATACTTTAATAAAGAATGTTACCTTAATCTGCGTATGGCAAAACCTGTAAAAAAAATAGTTGCAATTGGCGGCGGCGTGATGAAAACAGGCGGGCTTTTGGCAATTGATAAAGAGATAATTCGATTGGCGCAAAAGAAACGCCCAAAGTTGTTATTTCTTCCGACCGCTACTTCGGACAGTGAACTCTACTGGTACTACATTGATAAACATTTTGGTAAAAAATTGGGTTGTAAAACTGATGTGCTTTACCTCATCAGAGAAACGCCATCGCCAAAAGAAATTAAAGAAAAAATACTCGGTGCAGACATTATTTACGTTGGTGGTGGAAACACACTGAAAATGATGAGACTTTGGCGACGGCTCGGCGTTGATAAACTTCTCAAAACTGCTTGGCAAAATGGCACTGTTCTTTGTGGTATCAGTGCAGGCTCAATCTGCTGGTTTGAATCAGGACACAGTGATTCTATGTCGTTTTACAACCCAAAAAAATGGGAATATATCAACGTCCACGGACTTGGATTCCTTAAAGGAGTTCACTGTCCTCATTTCAATAGTTCAACTTTGGGCGTTCCTAGAAAAAAGCATTTCCGTGATATGATCGAAAAAATCGGAGGCATGGGCATAGCGATAGATAACAATTGCGCCATCGAATTTCTTGATGACAAATATCGTGTCATTACTTCTAAGCCCGCCGCCAAAGCGTATAGAGTTTTCAAGAAAAATAGCAAAGTTATCTCGGAAAGAATCCCACAGAAAGAAGAACTAACGCCAATTGCAACTTTGTATAAACGATGAGGAAAACTGCCCTTTTAATTGAGGACTCCAAATTTACTCTTCGCCAGCCCTTCGGGGCGTTGCACTCTGGCTCGGTGCTTCGCACGCGCCTAACACAGAATATGCGGTTCGTTCGCTTGCAGCTCACTTACTCATATTTGCCAGCGGTCGCCCTTCGGGCATATTATACCGCTGTCAAACATCGCATATTCTGGGACGTTAGCTGACATACATTTTTAACCGTTTCAATGATATAATTTTTCCAAAAATCATTTAACGAACCGACACATGGATATAAAAAACATTCTCATATACTTTATTACCGGCGGAGTAGTCACAACACTTATTGTTGCTTTAGAAGAAAGTGGGTTGAGATTATGGTCAGGCTTAGCAGCTTTAATCCCTATTTTTACTCTTATCTCATACGTTTTTATCGGCCAATCGCAGGGTGGAAAAGCTTTAAGTCAGCATGCATGGTTTGTCCTTATTGGAACATTGGTTTCTTGGGTCCCGTACATGGTAACTGTTGCGCTGCTTTCGCCTCACATATCCAGCAATAAAAGTATCGGCATTGGATTGGGTGTCTTTTTCGTTCTCGCAACTACGTATCTATTAATTGTAAGCAAATATCATCTATTCCAGTAATAAGCAAAAATAAATCCAAAGGTATGTTGATAAGATCAGTTAAAAATATACGTCATCTAACAGCGCATATGCAGCTCGGCTGTGGCCTCTCCCAAATGCTCGCGCGGTGTAGCACTCCGTGCTAACATTTTACCGTGTTCGCACTTTGCATATGCGCGGACGTTATATGAAAATTTTTCTTAAATGTATTATTGTCTTGTATGCCCAAATATGTTTTTACACACCTGTAATATGGTATAGCAAATATCTAATGAGTAAATATAATATGTTTTCATTTGATGTGTATATGATAAGTGCATCAGAAAGTATTTTTTATTTTCTTCTTCTTCTTCTATCATTTTTTACAATGTTGATTATTTTAGATAAGTATTTAAAAGAAGAATCAAAATAAAAAGATCATATAACAGCGCATATCTGGCTCGGCTTTTTTCTCGTGCGGCTAAGGCACGCACGAGAAAGCCTCGCCCATATTTGCCAGCGGTCGCCCTGCGGGCATATTATACCGCTGTCAAACATCAGATATGCGCGAACGTTAAATGCCATAGTAAAAAGATAAATTGCTAGCGCAATTTGAAATTTTTGACAATTTTGGCTGGAAATAACTTCCTTTTTTTGCTATAATGAAAGCATAAATTAATCCTTTAACAAAAAATAAATATGTATTCATTGAGTTGTTTCGCAAGTGGTTTTTCTCTCACTCCTTCACGTTTAACCTTTCAGAATGTGCCTGAAAAGCAACCGGAGGCACCGAAATCATCTGGAGATGCAAAAAAAGGAATCGATCACAAGGAAGCTGGAGATAGAGGCATTGATGAAGCTAAAGGAAAACTTGATAAAGTTGCAAGTGCAGAAAAAGTTCATCAACTTGCAGCCAATCGTGATGCTTCCATTGCTTATGTAAACAAGGTACTCGCAAATGCTCAGGATCAAACAATTTCTTCGGATGAGTTGAATGATCTTAGGCTTGCTGCTCAAGGTGCGATTGATGCACTCAAAGCAACAGCTGATGGAGATAAAGCGGCTCGTGAAGATATGCTACTTAAGTTTATTTATCCTATAGAAGCATTTGCGCTTCGCTCTCTAAAATAAGGAGCCAAAATTGCCAAAATTTAAAGCCGTGAATAACGGCTTTTCTTTTTACTACAGCATTTAACACAGCCTGTACGGTTCACTTCGCCTTGCAGGCTCGTTCACCCAAGTTTGGCTATGGTAGGCACTTCGTGCTAATTTTACCAATGCCAAACTTCGTACAGGCTGGAACGTTATATGAAATACATTTTTTCCTTTTGATCTACGATCAGCTTTTTAATAAGGAAACGAATTTGATTTTTTCTTTATTTATAAGGGGAATATGGCATTTTCTCCCCGACAAAGCGGGATCAAAAACATTTATTAATGTAATAAAACCAGTCATAATATAAACAATATGACATACGCAATCATCTTGGCCATCGCATTAGTCATCAGTCATGTCATTTTACACAGAATGATAATGAGAATGGCAAAATATCAAAATTTTAAGAATAATGTCTTGATGAGGTTGGCCTTATCTGAATTATTTAAAGAATTTGGTTTTTATAACAAGGAATTTCATGAAACAGATGATGCCGATGCTATGCGGATTTTTATGGATAAAGAAAATAAAGCCCTTGATAAAATCAAAAATAAAATCAATGCAGCTATTGACGAAGAATTAGATAATGATGGCTTTTTGAAAGACACCCTAACTGCCATCGATGTGGAAAT
>JAHFJU010000010.1:0-653 GCA_023245725.1 Candidatus Peregrinibacteria bacterium | reverse complement strand
CTTTCTATCAAATTTTTAACCGAGAAATAATAAAAAGATTTAATGAAAGAAACAAGAAAGCCATTAATAAATAATTTATGGACAAACAGATAAAACTTACTGGAGACGAGTTGGAGAAAATCGACAATGTTATAAATGGTTTTTTGCAAAATGGAGCACGGGATAATCCGCCAAAATTTATCATTCTCACGGGTCCAATTGCATCCGGGAAAACTACTATTCGCAGAGAAAAATATTCTAAAGATTATGTCCTTGTTGATTCAGGAGAACTTTTCGATATTTTCAAGGCGAATTTTTCTGCAGCAAATTCGGAAAAACTGGAAGAATATTTAATGGTTACAGGCATTGAATTAGTTAAAAAATCAATAAATGAAAAAAAGAACATAGTTATTGAAATTTCTGCAGATACCAAAGATAAGGGAGAAAGAATGATATCTATTTACGATAAGATGACATCACTTGGCTATAAATCCGAGATTTCGGTAATTGATTGCGATCTTGAGGAATGTCAAAGAAGGAACGAGAAAGGCAGAGACAACGTTTCATCTTATTACAGCACAGACGAAACACTGCATTACTTTATTCTTGCTTTTGAAAACATGTGAATACGATTTTTGGCTCGCAAAATTCACCCCTTTAATTCCCCTCTTTTG
>JAHFJU010000079.1 GCA_023245725.1 Candidatus Peregrinibacteria bacterium | reverse complement strand
TATTTTTTAAGAAGTGGCTCAATTTTAGCATCACGTTTCATCAACGTCTTAAATAGTTTTGCACCAGTCTCTCGTGTTCCCGGCTCAAGTATGTGACGCGCAAATAGCTCTCCAGTTGCCGACGAAACAATACCTTTCTTTTTCAAAAACTCATAACAATCAGCCTCGAGAATTTCAGCCCACAAATAGCTGTAATATCCTGCGCTATAACCTCCTGCGAATATATGCCCGAACGATGCGTACATTGAATAACCTTTTTGTTTAGCCAAAACGGTACGCTTTGAAACGATCTTATAACAAAACGCATCTAATGCTTTCACAGTTTTAGGAATTGAGCCTGAATGCAAAACCATATCTAAATAACCAAACTCATTTTGACGAACAACATGGTAACCACCAAGCCATGTTTTGAGCTTCCACATTGAGTCAATATCAGACTGCGGCAAAACAGCACCTGTCTTGTAATGCTTTGCAAAATCGTTGAGCACTGATTTTTCCCATGTCCAGTTTTCAAAAATTTGAGAAGGAAATTCTACAAAATCCCACTCAACATGAAACCCATTTAAATTTGGCAATTGATTACTTGAAAGGATTGCATGCACGGCGTGACCAAACTCATGGAACAAAGTTTCAACATCTCGGTGCATCAATAATGAAGGAAATTCCTTGCTTGGTTTGGAAAAATTCATAACGTTGATCATTATAGGCAATAATGATTTTTCATTATGCACAAAGCCTTCGCGCAACATATTACACCACGCGCCACCACGCTTGGTTGGCCGTGCGTAAAAGTCGGCAACGTAATAAGAAACCAACTTACCGGCGCGATAAACCTCATACACTCGAACACCATCGTCATAAACTCCAACGTTAATTTCTTTAAAAGTTATGTCGTACAATTTTTTACAAACTCCAAATAAACCATCGATAACAACATTAAGTTCAAAGTAATCACGCAATTTTGCATCGTCGAATTTAAGATGACTACGCCTATAGCGATCACTATAAAATGGCATGTCATATTCAGCAAAATTCTCTTTCTTAGGTAACGGAACTTCGCATTCGCTGTGAGCATATTTTTCAAGAAGTGAGCACTCTTTTTTCGCAGCAGGAAGAGCTTTTTTATAAACCGAGTCAAGAAGCGAAAGAATCTTTTTTTCAGATGGCGCCATTCGAATTTGCAATGCGTACTGGGCAAAGTTTTTGAAACCTAAAATCTGTGCCTTTTCTTTTCTAAGCGATAGAATTTTCAAAATCAATTTTCGATTATCGAATTTGCCACTCGTCGCGATTTTATTGTTTTCAGTATAAAAAACTTGCCGTACCGCTCGATCAGTACAGTACTTCATGATTGCCGCATATTGCGGAGGCAAAAGAGTAAACAAAAAACCACCTTTTTCGCCTCTTTCTAAAGAGCTTTCTCGTGCTTCATTCTTATCGGCCTGTGGCATGTATCCTAAAATAGATTCATCGATAATCATGCGTGAAAAAATCTTTCGGCTATCAATCACATTATTTTCAAACTTCTGCCCAAGCGAACTAAGCTGCTTATTAATTTGAGCAATTCGTGCACGTTTTTTTGAATCGACTGCAACACCGGCGTGCTCCATATCTCTCATTAACAACTTAATAGAACGCTTTTCATCTGCACGTTTTGTTTTATTAAGCGCAGACTTAAGAAGCGCATACAAAGGAGCACTCAAACTTACCTCATTACCGAACGAAACCATCTGAGGTTCAAATTTCTCTATCAACGCTCGTGTCGTGTCATCGGCACATACCGAGTTAAGCGTATCTATAAATGAGTACAAAATACTAAGCTCACGATCACAAGTTAAATGAGGCAATACCGCCGTTTCGTAATTTGCGTCACTTGGCGACATTTTAATTAGATTCTTAAAACGCACCTTCGCCTGAGTCAGCAAATCCGATAAAAGTGATTCTGACTGATTAAGGGCATCGGCACCAATAAACTTTGAAAAATCCACCATTCCAGACTCCCGTAATTGATTTAATAAATCATTTTGATTAAGTTTTTGCTTCATAAACGGATTCTATCTGAAAAATGACTAAAAATCCCCCTTTTCAAATTCGTAAAATGTGATACTATTTGCCAGCTAATAATTATATATGATTAAACCGAGTCCAGAACCAGACGAATTAGACAAAGTAGCAGTTCCTCAAGCTACAACAGATCATATAGCCGCAATTGAGGCCAGTGACGAACAACCTGCCGCCGCAGAAATTGCATTAAACAATCTCGACCCACTTAGAAATTTATTGAAAATTTACGGGCGTAAACTAAGAGAGTCACAAACAGAACCAGATAAAGTGTTTGACGAACTTGAACGCAGAAGAATATCCGGCGAAGTGACTAATGCTAGAAGAACCCAAAAAAATATCGGGGAAAATGGGAAAATCATATATTTTAACCCATCTCAACAACTCGTTGATACGTTTAAAGAAATGTATCCGGAAATAGCCCTTCCAGATATTAAAGCACTGACTGCTCATGCTCTAAGAATAGAGACATTATACGCAGAAATAACAGAGATTGAGGGTTTAGTTATTTCAAAGTCATTGAATCCGGAGCAAAGAGTAGCATTAAGCAATGGCGCGCATGAGATATTCGCAGAAGATAGCTTTAAAGAAGCGAATAAATATTTGCTTGGGCTATATGTTCGAATTCTACTTTATTTCAACACTGTTTCAGGTAGCATTGAATCAAAAGTTATTAACCCTGCCACATTAGAATTGAACAAAAAAGTAATGGAAGAGCTGATTGATGTAATTCATATGATGCAAGACGCATACCCTGTTATTGCACGACGAATAATGGTTACTTCAGATGCAATGACGCTATTAATGATCGATCGGTATGACACGATTCGAGAGCAAGCAAAAGAAGGTAATGAGCCAAAAAGAAGTGATTTTCAAAGGAATACTCGCGCTGCAGCTGATTCTGCCTTAGTTAGTGCGACAAACGCCCTTAATGGAGCAAAAGCTTACAATTCAAAATTCGTAGCAGACAACTTAACAACCGCTTTAGAAACTGGGCTATTTGCCACTACTCATTTTGCAGCAGACAATTTGGCACCTGCTTTTGTAAAAGGCGAAGATGGAAAATTTGCATTTGAAAAATATTTCCCTTTCAAACTTGATTTTATTCTCGCGGCAAATTCTTGCATTATGACTCTCATGCCTCAATTGAGATATGTTCTGTCTATAATGTCACGAATTGATATTGTTACAAATGGAATGACTCAAAAATATGAAGCGCCAAGTAAGAAACAATAGTTAAGTTAATGTACATCAATGCATTTTTATTAATTATAGAATTTGCGATATATAAGTTTATCGCACCGCACACAACAAAAAACCGCCCAAAAAGTAATGGACGGTCTTTTAATAATTTCTAATTAACCAACGTTCTGCATTCCTTCATTCACATAAACAGGACGAGTAGCAGTAGCCGGCCCCTCTTCTTCACCATTATCCATTCCAGATAATTCTGTTACGGCACCAGCGAAAGCATCAGCATGACGAGCATTTTGAGCATCAGTAGGGAGATCAAGTGCACCAGCAACTAAGCATTCCATATGAGCAGCAAGGTCTTTTGCTTCAGAGCCAGCAAGCAATGCGCGCATATCATCTGCTGAAGGAACTACATTCTCACCAATAGTATTTGGATTCATATAAATAAGTTGATTATGGGTTATTTGAGCCCTAACTGTATCATATTTTTAAATAAAGTAAAGAGGAGAATAAGCGTATAAAATACTACAAAAATAGGGCAGATATGAACTTATACCCGATTCTTTGATTATATACGATTTACCATTCAATCCCCTCCTTACCCGCAAACTTAAGATATTCATTTGCCTTACTAAAGTGTTTGCAACCGAAAAATCCGCTATAAGCAGACAACGGCGAGGGGTGCGGAGCCTTTAATATAAGGTGTTTTTTTGCATCAATCAGCTCACTCTTATTTTGCGCATAACGACCCCAAAGCATGAATACCACATTATTTTGAGAGTCACTTATTGCGGTTATGACGGCATCGGTGAAGCATTCCCAGCCTTTTTTCTGGTGAGAGCCGGCAAGTCCACCGACCACAGTAAGTGTCGCATTAAGTAAAAGAACGCCTTGTTTTGCCCATCGATCGAGGTTTCCATTTTTTGGAATTTCAATCCCCAAATCGCTATTAATTTCTTTATAAATATTTTGGAGTGACGGCGGAATTTGAACACCATCGTTCACAGAGAAACAAAGACCATGAGCCTGATTTGGTCCATGATAAGGATCTTGCCCGAGAATAACCACCTTCACTTTTTCGGGCGGACACACATTTAGCGCATGAAAAATTTGCGCAGGAGGTGGATAAACAGTTTTTGTTTTATATTCATCGCGGACGAATTCGGTCAACTCTTTAAAGTATGACTTTTCGAATTCGTCCGCGAGTAGTTTTCTCCAAGAATCGTGAATCTTTACTGTCATAATTTACTATTTTTTGCAGCAAGTTCCCTGCTCACATTCTCCTTTACACATTTTTTTACATAGAATTCTTTCGATAGAATAACGACCTCCTCCAATAATAAAAAGAACTACACATAGAGCAAAAAGTGAAAGATCATATTCCCAACCTGTTGTGCTTACACTTGAGTATCCAATTCCCCAAACGAATTGTTTCATATAAACAGCTCCAACCATAACGAGAATTAATCCAAATGCAGCAAGCTGAGTCATAAGCCCAAAAATCAATGCCACCCCAGCTAGAGGTTCAGCAATAGAAAGCACTTTCATTAACGTAATAATTCCACTTGGCATTTGATCGCTTGCGACTGTTTGCCATGCTGAGAATTTTGCAATTCCATGAAGAATAAATGCCGCTGCAACTACTAAACGAACAACAACTAAAGCGACATCTGATCCGCAGTGAAGCTTTTTAAACATGGCGCACATTTTCATAAAAAATTAATTTAAAAAAGTATTGCCACGATTGTATCACAGCACCTACATAAATTTTTCGTCCGACTCATACCTTGCCTTAATCTCTTGAGGAGTACAGCCGTTAAACAAGCCGTTTTTGTATGCTTCTAAAAAACTTGCGACCTTGCTCGGGTATTTGATATTTAACAATTTAATTTCTTTTGTTCCTCCAAATACCAAAAGCAGCAACGTTCCATAATTGAAAATATTTTGAGAAAATCCATGGCGAAGTTTTTTAATCTCATTAATTTGATGAAGATCGACAATCAATGAATCATTTCTTATAAATGGCAGAACATCTAAATTTATTATTCGAGAAGTGGTTATAACAAGATCGGAAAGCCGCCACGCAACTAGATAAAGAAAGAAGAAATGTATCGATAAAAAAATACCGATAAAGCTGATTAGTAAAATAACAGCTCCTAAAAATTCATTTACATTTTTTAATGAGAATGCGCTGTAACAAAGTAACGAAAGAAAGGTCATTGCTAGAAAGAAAAATACAAACGTCGGCATTAGCACAGACCAATGATCACTTAGCGAAACGATAACCGACTCCTTTTCGTGTAAAGAATTTTCAGACATATAAAATGATTACAAAAAATACGCGTAAAGACCTAGCCCTGCAGCAATTGTAACTATTAAAAGTGTGAAAAAATATATCCATGTTACAAATATAATTTTGCTATCAATCGATGTAGAACTTTCGCTCAACAAATAATGACGTGAGGAGAGTGACTTTAAAAATCCCTTTCGCAAAATAAGGAATTTAATAAATGAAACAATTACTATCACGATGAATGAAATCCAATACCATGGCATGAACCTACTTTACCAGCCTACGACGACGCACTACAAGAGTTAAAAGGAATATAAGCGTCGATACCAAAACAACCGACGAACCGCTTGGAATATCGAATTGGAGCGAAGCAAAAAGGCCGGACACAACCGAAATTACCGCAAGGACAATACTAATAATAACCGTGATACGAAAACTTTTTTTGAATTGAAACGCGCTATAAACGGGAATAGTCATGAGCGCACCGATTAGTAATAGGCCGACGATGCGCATTGTAATTGAAACTACCAGCGCGGCGATTAACATTATTAGAAGGTTTAAAAACGTTACAGACAAGCCATCGGCGCGAGCCATGTCTTCGTCGAAACTAACTACAACCAGCTCTTTATAAAACACGAGAAGTAAGGCGACGACAACGCCACTCAAGCCGAGCATAATCCAAATATCGTTCATTGAAACTGTTGTAATTGCGCCAAAAAGAAGGCTGCTTATGTCGGCGGTTGGCGATGGAAAAATGTTCAACAAAAGAAGTGCGATAGCCAAACTTGCGTACAAAAAGAGAGAGAGCGTCATGTCTGCGCCCAATTGTTTAGAACGACGAACATA
>JAHFJU010000078.1 GCA_023245725.1 Candidatus Peregrinibacteria bacterium | reverse complement strand
AAAGGCCAGCAACTCAAACAAAATTTGTGGGATTTTATTACAGCAAAAAAAAAGGCTCGCAAATATACTTTCGTTGGTATTCCGCACATTGCAAAAGAAGATTTATACATTCGCTCGGGGCATATGGGCAAGTACGATGCCATGATGCCGGTTATGGAAACCGAAGATGGCGATCGATTGGTTATGAAGGCCATGAACTGCCCGCATCACTTTGAATTGTTCAATGCTGAGCAACACAGTTATCGCCATTTACCGCTTAGGTATGCCGAAAACACCACTGTATACCGCAATGAAAAAAGCGGAGAAGTAAATGGACTTTTGCGTGTTCGCGCACTCACTCAAGACGATACTCATCATTTTTTACGCTATGACCAAATCGCAAGTGAGATAGATATGGTTTTGGGGCTTGTAAAAGAGGTTTACGAAACTTTCGGATTCAAAAAATTCAAGGCTCGTGTTTCGATTCGCGATCCAAAAAAACCTGAAAAATATTTTGGCACAGATGAAATTTGGAACATGGCTGAAAAGAATTTGATTGAAGGAGTTAAACGTTGGGGAGTTGAATATTTTATTGGTGAAGGAGAAGCGGCTTTTTACGGCCCAAAAATCGACATTATGATTGAAGACGCGCTTGGCCGAGAGTGGCAAATGACGACTGTTCAAATGGATTTTGTTCAGCCTAAAAACTTTGAGATGCAGTACATTGCAGAAGACGGCAGCAAACAGTATGTAGCAGTATTACACGTCGCAGTTTTTGGCTCATTTGAGCGCTTTATGGCTATTATTATTGAACACTTCGGTGGCGCATTCCCATACTGGCTCGCACCTGTTCAGGTTCGCATTTTGCCGGTATCCGATCAGTTTTTGCCTTATGCAAATGACGTGCGCGACGCACTCGAAACAGTTGGAGTTCGCGTAGAACTTGACGACAATAATGACTCACTTGGCAAAAAAATCCGTAATGCAGAGATGATGAAAGTTCCATACATGTTTGTCGTTGGCGAAAAAGAAGTCGCCGAAGCGAAAGTCTGTGTGCGTGATTATGCGACAAAAGCACAAGAGACAATGACGGTTGAGGAGTTTTTACTGAGAAATTAGCCAGATTTGTCATATAGATACCACTAAACCTCAGATTTCATTTTGCCAACTTAGACAAAACTGTTTGGCCAAAACATGCTGTTTTTCTCTATAGTTAGAGCAAACCACCTCAACTCTAAAATCCTCTGCCAAAATGATTGCATGTAAACAGCGATTTGCCATATCATCATTCCATTTTCTATCTCTTTCCCGGGAAGACATTTTTACAATGATTTTTGCGGATTGTAAATAGCGAAAATCTAGTGGCTTAAAGATGGCGACTACACTGAAGGTAAGCCAACAAATTTTGTTCTTCTCAATATTGGAGAGGAATAAGAATAACACTCGAACTATCAGGCCTAATCCTAATGGTGCACGTCTTTCAGGAACCACTCATATCGCCCTATGAAAAAACCCAATTTTGTTGTATAATACAATCAATATAAATTAATAAAAAAATATGAAAAAGAAACAACTTTTTATAGCGCTTGGAGCATTAGTAGTATTAGCCACAACAGGATACTTATTCATGCAAGACACAGGAACTTTTAAAGGTTCTGCATTTAATAATTTCAGAACAGCCCCAATCGCTATTCCAACAGTACAAGTAAATCCGATCGCAAATATTAATAATAACCAAGTAGCAATCTCGACAAACTCGTTGAGTGTTGATTTTGGCTCTATGACAGCAAATGCGACTAACTTTGTTATAAAAGACAGCAATGGAACACCGACAGACTTGGCACAAGGACAACGAATTCAAGTATATTCTGTAGACCCAACTGGACCAGTCGGCAATAATTACCAAATTGCAAGCAGTGATGCCGCCGCAGGAGCAGCAATAACAGGAATGACTCACCAAAGCTTTGGCCACTATACTCTTTCAATGAATTTTGTTGCTGGACTTACCTATAATGCACGACTAATGGGATCTAATGGTGTTGAAATTAATCACATGTCATTTGATCCAAACAGACTTCCATATTACGTATATTCAATGCCAATCAGCTCAACAATGGTGAGTTTTACAGTTAAAGATTTTAACGGAAATCTAGTTGATCTAAAACGAAATTTTAGACTCCAAGCATATTATGTACAGTCGAACGGAGCAAATTACCAAGTGGCTGGCAGCGATGCCGTTGCTGGAGCAGCAATTCTTCCTATTGCACATTCATCAACAGGCACATATTCACTAGCTATGCCATTCACTCCATCAACTACATACGGCGTAAGATTAATGAGCAATATTTCTGGCCAAGAAAGAGAATTGGCACACTCAAATTTTGCCCGTTAATTGTTAAAGAGCCAGTAAACGTAACTTTAAAAAGCGCTGATCTGAGAAATCTTATCAGCGTTTTTCGCACATAAATATCTATTAAAATGCAACACCAAACATACACGCCGATGTATTAGCTAGATATTAAATTTCGCTTCAACCCAAAGCAGCACGACCTGCACTAATTTCGGCCAACTCGGCGGTAACGGCAGCCTGACGAATACGGTTGTACAACAGAGTAAAGTCAGAGATCAATTCTTTTGCGTTGTCAGAGGCATTGCGCATTGCAAACATACGAGCGGCATGCTCAGAAGCTGTCGCCTCTAAAACAGCCTGAAATACCTGCATTTCTGTCAATTTAGGGAGCATAACACCCAAAACTCTCTCGGCTGAAGGTTCGAACAAATACTCATCGGCGTCCTGCCCAGCACCGGCTTCACGCACAACATTTTGTTTATGAGCATTAGCCGTCGAACCATCAAGCTCCGTAACCATTTCTTCAAGCGCTTTTTCAGACAAAGGCAACAATCGTCGACATACAGGTTTTTGGCTCAATGCAGAGACAAATTCAGTATATATCAACATAACTTTATCGTATTTTCGAGTCATATAATCTTTCAAAACCATTCGTGAAACGGGGTATGTATCGGTAATTTTTGGGTGATTGCTCATCGCAGCGTATGCACCGACAACATTCAAATTTTGACGGCGCAAAAAATCCTGTGATTTTTTTCCTATCGCAATAAAATCAATTTGAGGCACCACGATTTCGCTCGATACTCGGCCACTATTTCCCTTCTCTCCTCTAACATATTCAGCAACTTTTTTAGCAAGCTGAGTATTTAAACCGCCACATAATCCTCTATCTGTCGAAATTACAACGACCAAAACTTTTTTTACTTCACGCTTTTCAAGAAGAGGATGCAATGCAACCTGACTAACATCTCCCCTCTCATCTTTATGCATTACAGTAGCCAAACGACGAATCATTACCTCTGCCATTTGAGCGTACGGGCGAAGTGCGAGCGTGTTAGAAACAGCACGGCGCATTTTAGACGCAGATACAAGCTCCATAGCTTTTGTAATCTGACGAGTGCTCTTTGTAGATTTAATTTTGCGGCGGATTTCGCGACTTCCTTTAGCCATTTGGTAGGTAGATTATAGTTAACGTTCATTCGCGCAGACTTGCGAAAGCACTAAAATAACTCGAACTTAAAATGAATTTTCGCTCTTAAATGTTACGATTGCTTTTTTGAGTGCCTCTTCAAGTTCCGGAGTAATTTCAGGTTTTTCAGTTAGCATTTTCATTACACTTCGCTCAACATTCTTTAGATAGTGTAAAAATTTCTCTTTAAATGTGAAGATTTTTTCAGTTGCAACATCGTCGAGGTATCCGTTTACACCTGCGTAAATAAGCACGACCTGATCTTGAACCGGGTAAGGATTATATTGTGGTTGCTTTAGCATTTCTGTAAGAGCCTTTCCGCGATCGAGTTGCTTTTTTGTAGATGCATCGAGGTCTGAACCGAACTGTGAAAAAGCAGCAAGTTCACGGAACTGAGCAAGATCGAGACGAAGACGGCCTGCAACCTTTTTCATAGCCTTAACTTGCGCAGCAGAACCCACACGAGAAACAGACAAACCAACGTTTACCGCAGGACGAACACCTTTATAGAACAAATCCGGTTCTAGGTAAATTTGACCGTCTGTAATTGAAATCACGTTTGTAGGAATATATGCAGACACATCTCCAGCCTGAGTTTCAATAACAGGAAGAGCCGTGATTGAACCTCCTCCAAAATCTTTATTCAAATTACATGCGCGCTCAAGCAAACGTGAGTGAAGGTAGAAAATATCTCCCGGATACGCCTCACGTCCTGGAGGACGGCGGAGCAACAATGAAATTTCACGGTAAGCCCAAGCGTGTTTTGAAAGATCGTCGTAAACTACAAGAACATCTTTTCCTTGGTCTAAGAAGTACTCGCCCATCGCAACACCTGAGTATGGCGCAATAAAATTAAGCGCAGCAGGATCAGACGCACCACCAACTACAACGATTGTGTAATCCATAGCTCCCTTCTTTTCTAGGTCGGCTACGATCTTCGCAATTTTTGATTGTTTCTGGCCGATTGCAACGTAAATACAAATAACATTTTGCCCTTTCTGATTAATAATCGTGTCGATTGCAATCGCAGTTTTACCTGTCTGACGATCACCAATGATAAGTTCTCGTTGACCACGACCAACCGGAATCATGCCGTCGATAGCCATAATACCTGTCTGAAGAGGACGATTTACCGACTGACGTGTAATAACTCCCGGAGCAACTTTTTCAATAGGATAAGTTTTTGTAGTTTTTGCAGGAGCTTTTCCATCTACAGTCTGACCAAGCGCATTTACAACGCGGCCAATTAGAGCCTCACCAACCGGAACAGAAAGAATTCGGCCGGTTCCTTTAACCGTGTCTCCTTCTTTAATATTTTTTGCGTGAGAAAGGAGCACAGCACCAACGCTATCTTCTTCAAGGTTGAGTGCAAAACCATAAGTATCGTTTCCAAAGTCGAGCATTTCTGCCGCTTTAACATCGGATAATCCTGTGATACGCGCGATTCCGTCTCCTACTTCGACAACAGTGCCGATTTTTTCAGAGGTAACAGTCGCGTGATAATTTTTTATCTCAGACTTGAGCAGTTCGAGAATGTTGTCTTGAGCCATATGAATTGAAAGTTAGAAACTATTGAATGTTGATTATGATAGAAGAACCGAGAGCGGGAGCGTAGAACGGGTTCCCGGTAACGGGCCGTTCTACAATCTACGTTCTATGTTCTTAATTTATTACTAAGTTCGGTCAAACGCCCTTTGAGACTTGCATCGATAAGAGTGTCATCGATTTTAATACGATAACCACCGAGCAAATCTTCACGAACAGTAGACTGAACAAGAAACTTTTTTGAATCTTTAAGAGAAGCTTCAAACACAGCAAGCGCATCTTTAAATTTAGGAGCGTACTCGACATTAACCTGAGTAATGCCTTTTTCTTTACACCACTCAGACTCAACGTGTTTCAAAATTGCAGGGAGCAAACGCGTCTGATGACGGCGACGGAGCGTATCCATAAAATGTTTTGCAACAGTTTTAGGTGTAACGTCTGACTCGCCGAGAACTTGGGCGAGTGCTTGTGCGTATTTTTTAGCTGTGAGTTTCAAGTGGAATGAGTAGAAAGATTAATGGGGGTTGAAAGAGTTACAAGTCTATGCGATTTTTTCGCATGATGAATTATTTTGCCGCGTTCATTTCTTGAGCGACAGCCTGAGCCAATCGTGTTTGATCGGCAGCCGAGTATTCTCTTTCAAGAATTTTCGCGCTTGCTGCAACAACGATTTGAGACAATTCAGATTTTGCCTCCGCGAGCACACGAGATTTTTCTTCTTTCAACTGAACGTGAGTGCGAGCGAGCATGTCGTCTGAAGCTCTTCGAGCCTCGTCGACAATCGCCTTCTTCATCTCTTCAGCCTCTTGCTTTGCTTTGTCGAGCATTGCACCGATTTGCTTGTGAGCTTCAGCAGTTCGTTCGCGTTCCATTTTCTCGATATTCTTGAGTTTTTCAGAAGCCTCATGAGAGTCAGAAATTGACTTTTCAATCATCTTTGAACGACGATCAAGCGTAGCGAGAACCGGTTTATAAACGAACTTCATTAGCACCACCGCGAGAATCGTAAAGTTGATTATCTGCGCAATTAGGAGCTTCCAATCGATACCGAGTTTAGATAGTAATTCCATGTTGAGTATTGTGTAATGCGAAGAAACAAAACAGTGGAAATTGTGCAATGCGAGGCGCCAAGAGATTTTCGACTGAGCCGTATGTGTAATCTTGCAGGCAACAAAGCAGTGCGCGATTTCTTAAATTTTCAGACGAATTTAATAATCAATGCAACAACTAGAGCATAAACCGCAATAGCTTCAGTAAAAGCAACAGCAAGAATCATAGCTGATTGAATTTTTGGAGCTGCTTCTGGATTACGTCCAATTGCTTCCATAGCTTTTGATGCAA
>JAHFJU010000009.1 GCA_023245725.1 Candidatus Peregrinibacteria bacterium | reverse complement strand
TAGTTCGTACATTTTTTTGCCGTCCTTTTCTACAACTCCCCGAATAACTCCCATGAATTCGTGCGTTTGGTACGAAAGATTTTTTTCATACTCTTGCGCACTATCACGAGGATTGTGCACCAAAAATCCGGGAATAAATCCGCGATTTGATGTTTTTGCCAGCTCAACTAAATGCTCTCTATTGAACGATTTTCCAGCCTCCATTTCATCGATCGCCTTTCGGTATGAGCGCGCAACGGTTGCTACGTAATACAAAGTTTTATTTCGTCCTTCTACTTTAAAGCTGCAGACACCCGCGTCTTTCAACTCCTTCAAATATTCAACCAAACACAAATCTTTTGAGTTCATTATGTAACTGCCATTTTCATCTTCTTCAATTTTAAAATACTGCCCCGGACGATCAATCTGTTCAAGATAATAATCGGCGTCGAGCGGTTTGTATTGCTTGTCGATTGCTTCTTGCTCATCAATCTCATGCCAGTCTTGGCCTTGTGCAGCACCTCGCGGAATTGCCTTATTCACTTTGTATTCCCAGCGACAGCTGTGTGCGCAAATGCCCTGATTAGCATCGCGATGCGCCATATAGCTAGAAAGCAAACAACGGCCGGAGTACGCCATACAAATGGAGCCATGTACAAAAAATTCCAGTTCAAGGTCTGGGTTGTGTTCATGAATCCCTTTAATTTCTTGCAATGAAATTTCTCGAGAGAGGATTATGCGGCTAACCCCTTGCTTATGCCAAAATTGAGCCGAAGCCCAGTTTACATTGTTAGCCTGAACTGATAGGTGAATAGGGATTTCTGGTGCGAACTCTTTTAAAAGCATTACAACTCCGGGATCAGCCACAATAAACGCATCTGGTTTTAGGTCTGCCATTGGCCGAATTGCCTCTTTAAATAATGGGATTTTGTAGTTTCGCGGAAAAATATTTACAGTTAAATAAATCTTTTTTCCAAGTGATTTTGCATACTCAACGCCATCTTTTACAACCGCGATATTGAATTTATTCTCTTTTGTACGTAAAGAAAGCATTGGTACTCCTGCGTAAACCGCATCTGCGCCATACTGAAATGCGAATTTCATTTTTTCTAAATCACCGGCCGGCAATAATAGTTCTGGTTTCATTGTAGAAGCAGGTTACCATTTACTTGATCTTTGGCAAGCCCGCAAACCTTGCTCTTCGGCCAAGAGTCTCTTCAATGCGAATCAACTCGTTGTATTTTGCAATTCGCTCGCTGCGTGAAAGAGAACCAGTTTTAATTTGCCCTGTTTCTAGCCCAACTGCGAGATGTGCAATAGTTACATCTTCAGTCTCGCCGCTTCTGTGCGAAACAATAGTTGTGTAATTTGCCTTTTTAGCCTCGTCAATAACATCGATTGTTTCGGTAATCGTGCCAATCTGGTTCGGTTTTATTAAAATGCTGTTTGCGATATTCTCTGAAATTCCCCTAGAAAGGCGTGTGTGATTTGTAACAAATAAATCGTCTCCTACAAGTTGAGTGTTTTTACCCATGAGTTCAGTCATCATTCTCCAACCAGCCCAGTCATCTTCTGCACAACCATCTTCAATTGAGAAAATAGGATACGTTCGTGCGAGTTCGCTATAGTAATTCAGTAAATTTGAGTGTGTCACCGACTGCTCTTTCCCCTTTATTTTAAGGGTATAAACTCCATTTTTATAAAATTCTGATGATGCCACATCAAGTGCAATATAAATGTCGTCTCCGGGAGTGTATCCGGATTTTTTTATGGCTTCAACTATCAGGTCTAGCGCAGCTTCATGTGAGCCAATTTGAGGAGCGAACCCACCTTCGTCGCCTACGCTTGTAGCAAATCCTTTATCTGCAATAAGTTTTTTTAATGTGTGAAAAACTTCACAACCCATTCGTACTGCCTCTTTAAATGTGCCTGCACCTGCTGGAGCAATCATTATCTCTTGAAAATCGAGCCCTGAACTTGCATGTACTCCTCCATTTATAATATTCATTAAAGGTAATGGGAGTAATCGTGGCTTTGGATCTTTTTTTGCGTTTTTTCCTAGCGATGCAATGTATTCATACAGCGCTATTTCTTCAAACTCTGATCTTAGGTGTGCGTATGCCAAAGAAACCCCCAGAATCGCATTTGCCCCAAGATTGCTTTTTTGAGTTGTACCGTCGAGTTCAATTAGCATTTCGTCGAGTTTTCGTTGGTCGAGCACTTTTTCGCCCTTCAGTTTTCGTGAAATAATTTTATTTACGTTATCTACTGCTTTTAAAACGCCTTTTCCTGAAAATCTTCGCGAGTCATTGTCGCGTAGTTCATGAGCTTCGTGAGAGCCTGTTGAAGCACCGCTCGGTACAATTGCTCTGCCGCTGTGTTTGTCGCTTTCCATTACAACTTCTACTGTTGGATTTCCGCGCGAATCTATAACTTCCCGTGCAATGATTTTTGTGATTTTCATACGCTTGTGATTATATCACGTTTATTGTTTATTGCTTCACGTTCTTTGACAATATCTTTACGATCTTCGCGTCACGCTCTATAATCCCGCTATATGGAAATTCAATGGCATGGCCTTTCGTGCGTTACTATAAAGGGAAAGAACGGTACGGTTCTAATTGATCCGTACGATTTAAAGGTTTCTGGAATCAAATATCCTCCTGTTAAAGCAGATGTTGTTTTGATGTCCGATAAAAATCCTGCTTTGGTTTATGAAAAACAAGAGGATCAACATTTGTTTGATTGGCCGGGAGAGTATGAGGCACGAGGTATTTTGTTCGATGCAATTGTTGGGCATGATCGTCCTAAAGAGAAAGAGGAGGGGAAAAAAGAAGAAGCTCAAGAAGTTTTGATGTTCGTTCTTTCGATTGATGATTTTAAAATTGCACATTTAAGCAGCGTAGGTCACAAACTAACTCCAGAAATGTTAGAAAAATTAGGAGATATAGATATTCTGATATTGCCGGTTGGCGGTTCATCGAAAGGAGCTCTTTGTCTAAGTTCAGAGAAGGCGCAAGAAGTCGTTGAACAAATAGAACCTCGTATGGTTGTACCTATTATGTACGATTGCGGCCAAAGCATGTCTCTTACTGGCGTTGAGCCATTCTTGAAAGCGGTTGGAGCATTAAATTCTCAGCCTCAAAAATCTGTAAAATTGAATGGACCTTCACAGCTATCTGTTGATAAGACAGAATTTATTGTGCTTGAGCCGATGATTGGATGATTTCAGTTTCTGTGAGAGCGTCTTATTAATATGTTAAATTGGATTTTATTCACTCTTCTAACTACATTTTTGTGGGCTCTTAATAATGTGCTCGATGAAATTGTTGTAACTAAGTATGTTAAAAATGAGTATAGATATTCTTATTGGTTTGCATTAGGCCGTGTTCCTATAACTGTTTTTCTTTTTCTAGTCTTTGGAATTTCGATTCCGTCGAGTTCTATTGTTTTGATGACTATTTTATCGGGATTTGTTAATGCGCTGCCATATTTTTTGTACTATCGTGTTTTGCAGTCTGTTGAGGCATATTCGGTCGCGTTAGTTTATGTCGCGCTTCACCCGATTTTTACATACATAATAAGTAATGTTTTTTTGCACGATATATTAGCGGTTAATGAAATTATAGGATTTTTCGTTTTGTTGATTGCCGGTGTGTTTAGCGTGTTGCGCTTCGATAAAGGCATTTCAGTTAAAAAAGAGTTATTGCTGATTGTTCCTGCTGCCGTTGTTTGGGCAGTCGGTGATGTAATGTTCGATTATGTTGTCTCTTATTATACGAACCCAATTGATGCGATATCGTGGATTTCTCTTGGTGGATCATTTGTTTTGTTATTATGTTGGTTCGTTCCTTTTCTACGTCGCAAATGCACTCCTGATGTTGAAAAAGTTCCGCGCGCTGGTTATGCAATATTCTTTGTGACTATTATTTCTATATTTATTAGTTATTACGCATTTTTATCTGCGCTCAAGATTGGTGATGTCGCGCTTACGAGCTCGCTCGCTTCATCTCAACCATTGATAGCTTTTTTGATCGCGTTATTTTTCGCGAGTGCATTCGGTGGGCGACTTATTTCTAAGAAAGATCCCAGAATATTTTCTTTTGCAACACTTGCGCCAAAATTTTTAGCACTCGTATGCGCGGCGCTTGGTGTATATCTGATTTCGCTTTAGTGTTATAGTTTGCGCGCTCGTTCTGGCTTCGCCAGCTCTCGCGCGCTGCATTCGCAATATAATTCGATGATGTGACCCCATAGTTTAACGGATAGAACAAGGGACTCCTAAGCCCTAGATGCAGGTTCAATTCCCGCTGGGGTCACCAAGTATATATGAGCTTAACTTCAGTTAGTCTTTGAAAATGAAGCATATTTATATTATCTACATTGTAGCGTTGTGATTTAGTTAGTTTGTACATCAAAAAATATCCCGACCAATATTTTGTGGCGGGATATAAAAATACAACAGTCAATTTACTGTCGTACTATTTTCTTTTTGTTGCTTTTTTTACTTGCTTCCTTGCAACCGGTTTAGCCTTTGGCTTTTTTACTCCCTTTGCTTTTACAAGCTTAGGTGCTTTTTTTACTGGCTTCTTTGCTGGTTTCCTTTTTGCAACCATGTGAAGAAAAAGTTAAAGAATAAAATAAATTTAATTTGTAAATTAAATCTTTATGTTTGCATTGTAATTCAATTTTGGCTTACGCAAAGAAAAAACTGTTCACGCGTTTGCGAATTATATTATTGTTCATAATGTTTTGAATTGATTTTTTATAGCGTACTCATTGAGCAGTACATTGAATTTTGTTTGTAACAAGCGGTAATTCGAGCTCTCGTTTTATTTTTGTTAAGAAATTTCTTCTTGTATGTCTTTTTCTCCGCGAAGATGTAAAAAAGTATAAGTCCATACTGCATTTGCGAAAACATTTAGTATCGCAGAAAAATATGCTGACAAAAATAATGCGATGAATCCTAAAAATATTCCCAAATAAATTCCTATTGCTGCGAATGTTACTGACGCTACGTATCCGCCTAAAACAAATAGAAGTAGTGGAATTAATAAAACTATCACTACGTTAATAATTATTCGCATACCAATAATTAGCATCAGAATTCCGATAATAAAGGTGTGTTTCCAAGAGAGTATTACTAATTTTGCACTCGCAGTCATTGATTCAACCACGCTCTTTTTTTCAAGTACTATGAAGAAATCCGAGTATGTGAATAGGAGAGTTAGAAAAAATCCAAAAACTAATACGATAATAAATATTGGAAGGAATGTCTCCATTACATCTACGCCAAGATTGCGAACAACAAATCCTGCTTCTCCAAAAATTGAAATGTATGAAAACGATTTTACTAGAAGGTGGTATTCGAGTAGTGGAAGAAAAATTAATATGCCAAATGACAACGCGGAACTCAGACGTACTTGTTCACCAGTACGGTGGCGTGCGATGTATCGAATCATTCCAGCCTGGCATATTGTAGGGAGCAAAAAGTAGAGGAGTCCTACTACTACTGTAATAAGGATTGCCGGAATCCAAAGTCCTGAGTGTGTGTTTAAAAATGTGATTATGCCTGTTGCCGCTTCTACTAGAAAACTTGTATGTGCATTATCAAACAGTGCTGACCTTTTGAATGCAAAAAATTGATACGTTACATATATGATGCTCACTATTAATGACAATAGTGACGGGAAAAAACTAAACCACCACATTAGTCGTTTATTGTCACGCGTAAACTCCCATGCTTCTGCAATAATCTTTCTGGAATTCATAAAATTGCTTCAGGAGTATATAGTATCTCACTTGCATAATATAGGGGTGGCTGGTAGAATTCGCCCGCATGAAAAAATCACTAAAGACTTCTGTTATCAAGAAGCACCAGAAACATTCTAAGGATACAGGTTCTCACTCATTACAGGTAGCAATGCTCACTGAGCGCATTAACGAATTACAGACTCACCTAGAGAAACATAAGAATGACAAAAATTCTCGTCGCGGTCTACTTATGATGGTAGGTCACAGACGAAAACTTCTTACGTACCTCAGCCAAGCAGATAAATCTGAGTACGAATCGCTCCTTGAAAAATTGAAACTTAGAAAATAGGGCATCTGCCCTGTTTTTTTGTTTAGCTGTTTCCGCTTTTAGCGGTTGATATTAGTTTGGTTTGTGTTCTCAATATGGAGGCAGGAAAATGCATGGGGTAAAATCCCATTTTAAACTATACATTTCCTTGTACCCATTCATCGAGAACTAAAACAGCTCATTAGTTTTTTCGTTGTACGTAAATATGAATCAGTCGATTTTATTTATAAAACGCAACACCGCCGCATAAACTGTCGGCGCTGTTCAATTATCAAATATCCTTTAATATAAATTTATATACATGATCTTTTCTTCTTTATTTAAAAAAAATAATTCTTCTCCTATGAATCCATTAGACAAAATTAAGTCTGTAGAGATGAACCTCGCAGGCCGAGTTCTTAAACTTTCAACAGGTTTGTTTGCAAATCAGGCACACGGTGCGGTTGTTGCTTCACTAGGTGAAACTATGGTTCTTTCAACTGCAACAATGTCAGATAAGCCACGACAAGATGTAGATTTCTTTCCATTAATGGTTGATTACGAAGAGAAATACTATGCAACCGGTAAAATTAAAGGCAGCCGCTTTATTAAAAGAGAGGGTCGCCCTTCAGATAATGCAATTTTGAATGCACGTTTGATTGATCGTCCTATTCGTCCGCTTTTTCCTAAAGGAGTTACGAACGATGTTCAGATTATTGCTACTGTTTTGTCAGCAGATATGGAGGTTGATCCTTCGACTTCTGCAATTATTGCCGCTTCATCTGCATTGATGATTTCGGGTATGCCATTTGCTGGCCCAGTTGCTGCGGTTAGAATGGGATACATTGTCGACAGCGAGGGCAAAAATCAGCTTATTGTTAACCCAACCTATGAACAAGTAGAAAAGGGAAGACTCGATTTGGTTGTTGCCGGAACACTCGATGCAATTACGATGGTGGAGGCTGCATGTAAAGAAATTCCTGAAGACGTAATGCTTGCTGCGCTCGAAATGGCTCACAAAAACATTAAACAGATATGTGAATTGCAACTTAAGTTGAAAGAACTTATTAATCCGGCTAATCGAACAATGTGTTTTGGTGCTGAGAACACTCATGTTCGTGATGCGTTAGGAAAGTTTTTGACTCCTGAAATGATGGATGCAGTTCAAGGTCTTACTAAAGGCGAGGTAAAAGAACGAATTCATGAAATCGAAGACAAGATGGTATCTCAATTCGACGCACAAATTAAAGAAGAACTCTTTAGCGCGAAGGATTTGAAAATTGAGCTAGTCGATTTTTTGGAGCAGTTCATGCGAAAGAACATTCTTGAAAATGAAAAACGTCTCGATGGCCGTAAGATAGACGAAATTCGTCCTATTTCAATTGCTGCGGGTTTGTTACCTCGAACTCATGGTTCTGCTTTGTTCCAACGTGGTGAAACTCAGGCTCTTACATTAACAACTCTCGGTTCTCCCGGAGCAGCACAAATTATCGACACGATGGATGTTGATATGATCAAACGTTATATTCATCATTATAACTTTCCACCGTTCTCAGTTGGTGAGGTAAAACCGCTTCGTGGTACATCTCGCCGAGAAATTGGTCATGGAGATTTGGCTGAGCGTGCATTGATTCCTGTTCTACCTGAAAAAGAAGAATTCCCTTATACAATGCGTGTTGTTTCTGAGGTTTTGAGTTGTAACGGTTCAAGCTCGATGGCTTCTGTTTGCGGTTCTACTTTGTCTTTGTTAGATGCCGGCGTGCCACTTAAACGTCCTGTTGCCGGTATTGCAATGGGTCTAATTACTTCTAAGGATTTTGATGGCAAGAATGGAAAATACAAGATTTTGTCTGATATTCAGGGTATGGAAGACTTTGCAGGAGATATGGATTTTAAAGTTACAGGTTCAAGCGAAGGAATTACTGCACTTCAGATGGATATTAAAGTGAAAGGTCTTTCTCTCGATATAATGAAAGAGGCGCTCGATCGAGCAAAAGTCGGTCGTGATTTTATACTTGGTGAAATGCATAAAGTATTGTCTACGCATCGCGATCATCTTTCAAAATATGCTCCAATGATCAGCTCAATTCGTATTGATCCTGAACAAATTCGTACAGTTATTGGCAAGGGTGGCGAAACAATTCAGAAAATTACAAAAGAGACCGGTTGTGAAATCGACATTGAGCAAGACGGTTTGGTTATGATTACTGCACCGAATCAAGAACAAGGAGCGCAAGCGCTTGAATGGATTAAGAAACTTACCTACGTTCCTCAAGTTGGAGACATTTTTGAAGGAACAGCTGTTCGTCTGATGGACTTTGGAGTGTTTATTGAAATTGCTCCCGGGCGCGATGGTCTCGTTCATATTTCTGAATGGGATTGGGCTCGCACAAATACTATGGATGAAGTAGTAAAACTTGGTGACGTCGTTAAGGTGAAACTCATGGAGATCGACGATCAAGGACGCTTGAATCTTTCACGCAAAGCATTGTTGCCTAAACCAGAAGGCTGGGCACCTCCTGCTCCGCGCGAAGGCGGATTCGGCGGTGCACGTCCACCTCGAAGACCAATGGGCGGGCCACGTCGGTAATTGGTTGGAAGTGTGTAAATTCCTACACAATAAAAAAGAGACCTCTGAGTGAGGTCTCTTTTTGTTTATTCAGGTTCTGTTGTGTCCTCAGTTATCTCTTGAGTTTCGTCATCTCGAGTTTGACTTTCTCGAGCAATTTTCTTGAGTGACCATTCTATTTCTTTTTGGGTAGGTTCTGTGCCACCACTTTCCCCGAGGTACTCAAGTCGTATTGCCTTAATTTTTTCATATTCTGAAAAATCTTTAAGACTTTTATCTATACTATAACCATTTGATTTTATTTTAGGCTTTATATCGGATAATAGATCTTGTATTTTATGTAGATATTCACCGATTCCTTCCTCAGATCCATGATGATTCATGTATACGAGGATGTCACTTTGTATCGATGCTTCCGGGTTGGAGTTTTCCCCCATAGTATATGTTTCTACCATTTCATCGGTAATAATTCCGGTTTTTTTGAGTCGTTCATATAATTTAATACTCCTCTCCTTTCTCTCGTCCACGGTGAGCTTTCTATTCAATATATCTATCACCTGCGCAGCTGTAATTACAAAATTTGTATCTCTCTTTATCTCGTCGGGATTTTCTTGATATGTTCCATATATCTCATCTAAATCCTCTTCAAGATTAATTTCAATATCACTTAACCCACTACCTTTGGGTGCCTTTAAGATAAATCCATCAAATGGTGCGGATTCATCTTCATTTTTGTAATATGCAGTCACTGTATATGGAGTATGTTTTGTTTCTGCATCCTTCAATGCAGGAATAATAGCGTTTCTAAATAGGTTGCTTTCTAGAATTGTTTTGCGATCGAGCTTGCACTCTTCTTTTATTGTATCGCGATTTTCAGCGTGGTCGATATTGCCGAGTTTTTGTTGTACTACTCTAAAGATAAGATCATTAAGCTGATTTTGCAGCTGTGGCTGTTCATGTGTGGCTTCGAAGTTTGACATATATGAGTGTGAAAAATTAATAATTTTTATAAATCAATCAACAGCAGTTTAAGCGTATCTTTCACCGACTCGACCTCTAGCAGGTGCGGATACACTTTTACATTGTTGAGACGAAGATTGTAGTACAGCGCGGGAGTAATTAGACTCGACACAAAAATATTTATTTTTTCGCGTTTCACTATGTTAGAAATTTCTGAGATATTTTTCATGTGAAGTTCACTTGTAACGTTGTGCGACGATTGAATTTTTCCGTTAGCAATTTTTAGAATTAGAATTTTGCAAGGAGTGTCAGCATCAGTTGCAATCTTTGACGAAAGTCCATTGTCGTTGACTATCGGTAACGCAATTATGGCTGTGTCTGGTATAGGTGGGTCGATAAATAATACGAGGTCGCCAAGATGCTCTACAGAATCCTCTATATGACGCTCTAAACGGTGTAGTTCATCACGCAGATCTTTGCTCTCTACAAAGGGGTTTACTTGAATAAAAGCCTCCCCATAAATAAATGTACCTGCATGTCGAAGTCGAATATTTGTAATACTTGTAACCATAGAAGAATCTGAGAGGATTTTTTTTATCTGCGATGTGATTTCAGGATTATCCCAATAATCTAATAGGTAAAGCACAGCTTCATAGCCATGCTGAAGCCCGTTCCAAATAATCATTCCAGCGATAAAAATGCCAACGGTTCCTTCAATAAATGGAATATCGAATTTATCTGCTATGACGCTCACTAGAACTCCACATGAAACAAATGCATCGTTACGTTTGTCGAACGCGCTGGCCATGAGTGCTTTTGAATTTATTTTTAGGCCTGTTCTGTACTGATAAAAAAATGTTGCGACCGAAAAAAGAATTGAGATTATGGCCGCTGCAATACCTAATCCGTGAGCCGTTGTATGAGGAGCTACATAAAAACGGTCATGCGATGCTAAAAAAATTTTTCCTCCCAAATACACCACGATGAATGAAACAACGAACGTAACAAGAGTTTCAATACGATGTAGCCCGTAGGTGAAATTGCTGTTAGCTTTTTTTTGCGACGCAGTTAGCCCGATTAGAATTGCGCTATTTGAAATAATATCTGTTACGCTGCCAACTGCGTCTCCTGCGAGAGCGACGATGTTTGTAAAGTATCCTCCGACGGCTTTTAATACTGCAACTAGAATAATTAATACTAAACTTCGGCGCACGATTTTTGTTGCATGCTTGAGGTTTTCAAGGTGCGTCGTTTTTAGCGATGGAGTTATGGTTATTTCTGCCGACATTTTTATTGTTTATTTTTCTTTTCTTAATCCTATTTATTTAGCTGATTTATGCGCGCTAATTCAGTTATCTATTTAAAGTTTCTTGAATTTTTTTAACTGCTTCACTAAGGCGTGATATTTCGGCTGTTAAATCTGCCGGTTGTGTATTGCCGCTTGCATTAACGCTTTCAATTAAACTATTTACTGTATTAGCGAGATTTTCCAAATTTTGCACTACTGCTGGGTCATGATGTTGAAGTAACTTTTTCTTAATATCAATAAGTACTTTTGCATATCTGAAATATTTTCCGATACAGAATAGAAATACTCCCCAAAATGCAATCATGTCGCCTAAGTGAAGTGCTTTGTTTTTAAACTTCTGTAAATCGCTAATATCTTTTATTAATTCTGCTCCTTTATTCATCATGTCTTCGGCTTTATTAAGAACACCTTTAACTCCGGTTTTCGCTTCTTCTATCGCACCTTTCAATTCTTCAGCCCCCATGAATTTTTTGACATCGTCAAGTTTTTTTAGAATTTCACCTCCGTCGTGTTCTATCCCAGATCTATCTGATGATCTGGGATGAGGTCTTCTGGCAGCCGCAGGAATATCGTCTTCATTATCTGTTTTCTGTAAATGTATTCTATGTCGTGGAGCGCGAGTTGGTTCTCCCTGATCTTCATCTGAATTGTCTCCGCTGTTTGTAGTTTCTGTGCCTCCGTTTTCGTCATTATTATCTTTGTCATTTCTATTAGGCGTGTCGGTTTTTTTTGTTTCTTCGCGTTCTTCTTTCTCGTCATTCGTATCTACCTCTTCTGTCCTATTATCTCCTTCGGCTACAGCATTTGCCGAAATTTCTGCAGGATTGTATCCTGTAAAATGCCTATATGCTGTTCGTGTTCCTTGTGCTGTTGCAAGAGCCCCTGCACCTGCAATTGCTGCGGCGCCCAAGACCATTCCAGCTCGTTGTCTTATTCTAAATTTTATTCCTTCTATTCCTCTTAGATTTTTTATTTCTACTCGTTTTATTTTACCTGTTTTTTTCGGTGTATCTTCGATTGATGTCGGTGTCGAGTTTTCTTTAGCCATATGCCAATACTATACCATTTTATTCGGTGTTTGTCGAATTTTGTAGATGGGCGATCTGAGTGTTCCTCTATAATTTCGTGGCAGCAGGATTTTTTTAGTTATAAAATTGCTATATTGCTTTTATGTTTCATGGTTCTTTCCTGGGAACACATTTTTACAATGATCTGGAGTAGTTGTAAAGAGCCTACGACTAAGAAGGCACGAGTTTTTTGTCGTCCGAAGTGATACTGTAAATTACAAAAACGTGGCCATTTTTGACGCATTTCCAGTTGGGCAAACAGATCGTAGAGGGCATTCTGCGCACTTTGGTTTCGGCCTGCACCAAGATCTACCAAGAAAAACTAGCTGTAAGTGTGCGTCTATCCAGTTCTTTTTCGGGATTTTTTTACGTAAGTCTATGTCTGTTTTGTCAGCTGTTTTTGCCTTAGATAAGCCAAGTCTGTGCGAAACTCGCATTACATGTCGATCAACAGGAAAAGCAGGAACATGAAATGCTTGGCACATAACCACGCTGGCGGTTTTTCGCCCGACTCCTGTTAATTTTTGAAGTTCTTCGAAGTCATTTGGAACTTCGCCATCAAAATCATCGATTAGTGATTTGCATGTCGCCAAAATATTTTTCGATTTTGCATTAAAAAATCCTGTTGAGCGAATGTAAGAAATTAATTTTTTGCGGCCAAGGGCATACATTTTTAAAGGATTTTGTGCGGCGGTAAACAAATCAGGTGTTACTTTATTGACGCATACATCTGTACACTGAGCTGACAACATTGTTGCAATTAGCGATTCAAATGGATTACTAAAATTTAGCGGAGGTATTGGTTCCGGCCATTGTTTCGCCAAAATTCGCAGAATTTTGGCGATCTTTTCACGTTCAGAAGTTTTCACCGCCATACATGGCTGTGTTATTTAGTAGTCGAACTTGCACTTGATGTCGTATCAGTCGAAGTCGCGATTGTCTCTTCTTGTGCCGAAATAACAGTTGTTGTAGCGGCCGTTGTTGTCGCCGCAGCAGTTGTATCGGACTGAGTCTCAGTTGGAATTATTGTCGTTGGCACGCTTGGAGTAGCTCCATCTGGTAGTTTGCATCCTGTTTTTTCAGCAAAGAATTCGAATGTTTTTTCTCCTTTATCTTGGCTGCCATCTCCAAAAATCCATGTAGGGAATCCTGTAATATTCTTAGCTTCACATGTTGCTTTGTCGTAAACTCGGCTTAACTGGTCACACTCAACATACTTGATGTTCGAAAAACTTGAACCAAAAAGCTCTTTCATTTTTAAACAGTGAGGGCATCTAAAAGAGCCGTACATAACCATTCCTGAGTCTGTTAGGCATTGTGCGAATCCTGCATATCGTGCCGTGTCATCACCACAACCTGCTAGAACAATAAGTAGTGTTGTTAAAATTGCTGCTAGTTTGAGATTTTTTTTGAGTGCCATAAAGAAATAAGTAAAAGTGAAGAAATAGAAAGAATAAGAATTTGTTGAGTCAGGCAGAAAATACATACCGCAAAGAGTACGAAAAATTCAGTGTAGGTTAGATAAAATGAGAACAGTAGGCCAAAAAGTGTAAATGCAACTGTTGGCAGAAATAGTTTTTTCGCCCAAGCCTTATTTCTCATAGATGCCAGCGAGAAAACGAAAAGATAAATATAAGTTAGTAATCCGAAAATGCTTACAGGTACACCGAAAATTGTTGAGAATTCACTTTTATTAACAATGTCGCAACTTACATAATCGTTAAAATTGCAAAACGACGAATCAACCGGCGCGTAATGTTGGTGAATCAAATAGCTTGTAACAGCAATACCAAGAGCTGATAGAACCGTCATCGCCTTTGAAAATGAAGTTTTCATATTGTGTGTAGTGGCATTATAATGATTGTGCATGAATATGACAAAAAATTACCTGTTTGTACATGGTTACAAAGGTCGTCCAGACCTTCCGCCATGGTTTTTATGGGCAGCTGATGAGCTTCGTAAAAAAAACGAGTGCGTGACTATGGTTCCACAAATGCCTTTCCCTGAGGCTCCTGTGCTTGAGGCTTGGTTGCGTGTTATTTTTCGCTCAGTTCATGAACAGGATTTTCCTGAGTCAACATTGATTGGCCACTCTTTGGGTGGAATCGCAATTCTAAAGGCACTTGAAGAATCTCCTCAGCAAGCTGCGCATGTTGTACTTGTTGGCGTTCCTATGTCGGCAGTAAATAATGGTATTGCGCCGTTTTTTGTTGAACCACTCAATCTTGAACTTATTAAGACTAAAGCAAAAAAGTTTACATGTATGTATTCTAAAGATGATCCGTATGTGCCTTTTGAGCACGGAGAATATTTTGCAGAAAAACTTGGGGCAGAGCTCGTTTCGTTTGAGAACAAAGGGCATTTTGAAGGATTAAAAGAATTTCCGGAGTTTGTATTTCAACTTTATTTGTAAGAGTTTGAAAGTAACGTCGTCTACATGTTCGTGGGTCTTTGATAAACACAGATTCCATATTATTTTTTAACTTCATTATTTTTATGAAGAAATTGGTAACATTATTATTAACACTTGCTATGAGTGTGTTAGTTGCGGCTCCTGCTTTCGCTAGTGATTCTGCTCATGGTCAGGCTAATCAGAATGGTGCTCGACATGAATTAATGCAGTCTTTCCGCCATGACAATCGAATGCAGAAAAAAGATAAACTCGAAAGCATGCAAAACCTCGACGCGACTCAGTTGGCATGTGTTGCAGTCGCTGTAGACGTTCGTGAAACTGCTGTAGGGGCAGCGTTTACTGCAATGAATAATTCGCTTACATCTGCGCTTTCAACTCGTAAGACAAGTTTAGCTGCTGCATGGGTAATGAGCGATGGAACTGCTCGCGCAAATGCTATTAACGCTGCATGGAAAGCATTTAAAGATGCTCGACACACTGCCGAAAAAACAGCTCATACAGCTCAGAAAGATGCATGGACAGGATTTAAATCAGCAGTAAAAGCATGTAACGTAAACGGAATGCCAAGCGAGTCAGATATGAACGATGTACTTTAATCGTTATTCGAGAAATATAGTATTTGTATAAAGAGGAGCCGTGCCACGCCATAATGGTACGGTTTTTCTTTGTCTTATTTTTGTGCTGCTAGCCAGCGTTTTTCGACTGCTGACCAATTTACGTTTTGCATGAATGAGGCTATGTATGATTTTCTGTCGGAACCAAAATCGATAAAGTAGGCGTGCTCGTAACAGTCAATTGTGAATAGGGGAATTGTTCCCCAAACTCCTCCTTGATTGTGTGAGTCGCAAAGAAAGTTGTGAATTTTATTATCACTCGGATCGTATGCAGTTACAGCCCAACCTCGGCATGCCATTGCAGTTGCCGTAAGATCGTCTATAAATGCCTGCCATGAGCCAAAATCTGCTGTCGCTTTTTCTACGAATGCACCTGTCGCAACTCCATCGCCGCCAAGAGAATCAAAGTATAATTCGTGCAGAATTGCTCCATCGGCATTGAAAGTTTCTTCGACTTTTAATCCTCTAAAAACACTGTATGTTGCAGCAGCTTTTGATTTGTCTGTAGATGCAAGTGCGTCTTCAATTTCATTTCGTTTATTTACGTATCCTGCGTAAAGTTTGTCATGATGAATTTCGTTTGTTTTAGCCGAAATTCCTTTTAGTTGGTCTTTTCCGAATGGTAGGTCTTTGATGGTAAACATATAAATGAGGAGTTAGAAAATATGTGCGAACTGTACTCAAAAATCGAACTTTCTTTTTACGAAATTATTGAACTCTCCTTTTATTTTCCCACCACATGACTGAACATACAAGTATACCGTTGGGTCGTAGTCGTCTAGGCCTGAAGTTGTTGTAATGGTAGCCGTTTTTTTGCCTTTTTGTTTAAGCCAATTTAGGCATGAATATAATAGGATTTGCCCAAAACCTTTTCCGGGATGATCGCGTAACATGAGTACTCCCCAGTCGCTAAAGTCGTCGAGAGAATCTTCGACCAGTTTTGCGTCGCACATGCCGATAATCTTTCCGTTTATTCTTCCGATGGCGAAAATATGTTCGCCCATCAATGCTTGCGCGATTCCATCTTCAATAATATTTTGAACGTTTTCACGATTGTGCTCTGAATTTTCTTCGTCGACTTGATTCTCTTTGTAGTCAGGAAAATCTATGCGATCCCACAGGCGATCGAATGCGTCATTTTTCCACCAACGCCAATACGGTTGATACGAAGATAAAATAAAGTCTGTCACTTCGTTTGAATCGGGTTGTGTTTCGAGCTCGACTAATAAATCGGGGATTTGTGTAGCTGGAGCTGTCGAGGCCAAATCCCATTCAATAGTTACCATCTTTCGAGATGCCCAGTACCCAGCATCTATAAAATGTTTAGCAAGTTTACTGCCGTCAATTACAACAGCATCAATTTTTGTAACACCAAGGGCGCGAAGCGCCCGTTCTCCTTCTAAAATTAATTCTTTTGCTACTTGTTGTTTCTGTTCAGCTGTAAGTTCGTCATCAAGATGTAAATCTGCCAAAATCCCATGCGATAGTTGAGTATTAATTCGTTGAGCGTAGCGAATTACTCCAATTAATTGTGCGTTTTCATTGTATGCTCCTAAAATTGTGCTTGCTCCGTAATTCAATAAATTATACTCACGGTGAGGCTTAGCTACATGAGGTGGAACATCTGCAACTGGTCGAACAGAAATCTGCGAGTTCATGTATTGAGTTATTTACATGCGCAATTCCCACAGCACTGCGCAGAGTTATCTTGCTCAGGCATAGATGAATTAGATGTGCATTCATTGCATCCATGAGCGGAGTTGTCATGCTCAGATTTTGCGGAGCAAGATTTGCACTGTTTGTATGGTTTTAGAGGAACGTCGTATAGGTTGCAATCTGAAGCGCCGCAGCTTTTGCCTGCTTCGAAAGTTGCTCCGTTACAGTTGCCTTCGCATCGATAGATAGTTTGTTGTGTCATAGTGTCGATAATATATCATAAAAAAATCCCGCGAGTGCGGGATTAAGCCTATTTCTTCTTGTCTTGCTTTGGCTTTTTTTTCTCTCTGCGAGTACCTTCACCGCGATTGCTTCCCATATGGTTTTTTGTTTATGAAGTAATGATGAGAGTATACACTACTGTGCTCATTTCTGGAGCGGGTAACCCTCGAGAGGATTGCCGCCCAAGCCTTTCGTACATCGCACTTCGTGCTCGCACTCAAGAGCTTGGAGCGGGTAACGGGAGTCGAACCCGTATCTGGACCTTGGCAAGGTCCCATAATAGCCGCTATACGATACCCGCGCATCTGTTAAATGTGCGCGACTACTCTAGGAACTAATTAGGCCAGAGTCAATAGTTTTTTTAGAACCTCGGCGTAATATTTACGCGCTGTTGTTTAGATTGCAGCAATTGATGTCGCATGATGCCCCATTTACAACTCATACAAATCATTTTAAAAATGTCTTCCCGGGAAAGAATTGATCAATAGATCGTAGGTTTAGCAATGTCTATGACCATAAAATCACCATTATTTATGTAGCTTTACTATGATTCTTTTCTTTTGCATAACTTGCTTAGTGTATCGAATTATCACTAAAAATTAACCATGTTAAGTTTGCATTTATAAGCCATATTCTATAAACTCAGCTTCGCATTTGTTCTTTTGTGCCGGGGTAGCTCAGTGGTAGAGCACGCGCCTGAAGAGCGTGGTGTCGACAGTTCAATTCTGTCCCCCGGCACCAAATTATCCACTTATATAAATAATCGAAATGAAAAAATATTCACTATTCATCATTGTCGGAGTTTTAATATTTGTTGTGGCTATAGGTGTAGCTTTTATGCTCGGCTCTCGAAGCAAATCTTTATTAACTCCTTTTACTCAATCTCGTTCTAACGTTGTAAGTCAGCAAGAGTTCAAATTGAGTCACAATGTTTCAAAGCAGATTATTTCTAAAGTTATAACTTCTGATGACTATAAAGAATGGGCATTAAATCAACAGGTTATTGATGCGAATAAATTGGATTGGGCTGCGCAGACTGTTCCTGATTGTGTGAAATTAATAAATGAATTTTCTGATGGTGGAGACGTTTTGAGTACTTTAATCGTAGATGAAAATGCTCGAAAACTTATTAAATTAAGTGCGTATTCTCCTGACAATGTAATGCAGCTTGAGAATAAAATGGTTGCTTATACTCATAGAAATTATGATAAGGATTTTTACGCGTCATCGGTTTGTCATTTGTCTAATGACGTTGATGTCGCAACAGGAATGTTATGGCCAAGAGGCGATAAACCCTTTTCTGATGCCGATTTTTTGGGTAATTATAAAAAAACCGGAGCTCAACCTAGGTCTGAAATCGGAGTTTCTACTTTAATAGTAGTATCTGGTTCATCAGTGAAAGATTATCAAGATATTCAAACAGAAAGTGCAGGTTCAACAGGAGCAGAGAGCTACGCATGTGACGGAACTGTTTTTGGTGATTCGCTGAAATGGTTGTGTTTTGCTGGCCTTCACATGAATTCTGACGAAACTGCAAGTGATGGTGCGAATATGATTGAGTGGACGATTGCGCTCGATGGAAGTAAGGTAACGAAGAGAAATTTCGTTCAATAATTGTTAACTTACTTACAATATGGAAAAAGAAGTCATTAGTGCAGCTGCCGCATCGACTTATGAACCAGCTCAACAGGCTATTTTTAGGCAGGTTCTTGATAAAAAAATGAAAGGTGAGTTGGTAGAGGCTGCGCAGCTTATTGATCAGCTAAACATGGATTTTCGCAAAGATGAAGATAATGCGTCTCGCCGATTAGTTCTTCTTGAAGCGGCGCGTATAAATTTAATGTTGGGGAAATATAAACGTGCACACCTTTTTGCTGAGTCGATTTTAGAAATTTATCCTGATGATTTTTCTGCAAAGTCGATTGTCGCCCGTATTTGTATGGGTGAATTTCGTTACGATACAGCGAAAGCATATTTGAACGAACTTCCCGACGATCATCACGAGAAATTTTTGAATTTGTGCTCAATTGCGATTAAAGAAAGAAGGCTTGTAGAGGCGCAGGAATATTTGGCCAAGGCTGCACTTGTTGTAGATATTGAAGACTCTGAATATGGCTTGCTCTGGGCGTATGTTAGGTTGCTTGAGGGTAAAGAAAAAGACGCTTTATCTCGTGTGCGCGAGGTTATGAAAAATCCTCCTCATGATACAAATTTATTGTTGTTGGCAGGAGAAATTTACATGACCAGCGGAACATATGGTGAGGCTAAAAAAGTGAGTCAGTTGGTGCAAAAGTACGCTCCTAATCATGATCATGCTTATGCAATTCGTGCGTTTGCTCAGTATGCCGAAGAGGATTTTGATGAGGCAGAAAAAACAGCATACAAAGCGCTTGATGCTAATAATAAAAATGCATATGCGCGAACTGTACTTATGAAATGTGCAGCTCGTAGAGGAGATTATGCTTATGCAGAGCGGCTTGGGCTAATGATTTTAGATGAGACTCCAAGCTACAGTTTAGGGCGGGCAAATTTGGGTGATGTATATTTTAATGAAGGGGATTATGTTCGTGCAAAAATCGAGTACGATAGCGCAAAACATTTAATGGATTCACTTACGAAGGGATCTCGATTGCGCAAGGCGCGAGTAGAAATTATGAATGGAAATTTGAGCGAGGCAGTTACTATTCTTTTAACTTTGCTTGAATCTACACACTCGTATTACGACGATGCAATGTGTGATTTATGGCTTTGTTATGAGCGTCAGGGCGAAACTGAAAAGCGTGATGAAATTCTCGATCGCATGGAATTGCGTCGTGCGTTTTATCATCGAACTGAAAAAATTATGGAACAGTTGGGGAAGTAGCGGATGAGTGAGGCGCAGAGTAGATTTTTGAGATATAATTGAAAATTATGTGTGGCTGAAAGAGTGTATTTTGATTCACTTTTCTTTAAGTGCGCCGTGTATTACTTCAAGTGGCAGTAATGCGCATTTTATGCGGCTTGCGCCTATTTCTGCTTCTAGGAATTCAAATATGTTTTGTTCAGTCCAACTTAAAACTTCTGCTACCGATTTGTTTTTTGCGTACTCAGTTATGAGCGATGAGGTTGCTATGCAAATTGCACAGCCTTCACCTTCGAATGAACAGTCTGATATTTTATTGTCCTTGTTTAGCAGTACATACATGCGAACATGGTCGCCACAGGTAATATTAGCGCCGCTATGAGTGTTTGTGGCTTGCTTGATTATCCTCTTATTTAAGGGGTTTTTCGATAAGTCGATAATTAGATCGGAGTACATGCTATTAGTTGTTATATAGTTTGTTTCAAGTCGATTCAGCAATTATAGTGAAAAATATATTTGCGCGATAAATTTATAGTTTGAATGTTTTTCTTACATTCTTAATTCCATCGGCCAATGCATAAACGTCGTCTTCTGTATTGTATATGCCGAAGCTGGCACGAGTTGTTGCGGCCACGCCAAGCCATTTCATGAGAGGCATACAGCAGTGGTGCCCTGCGCGAACTGCTATGTTCTTTTCGTTGAGTAGTGTAGCAATGTCATGTGCGTGAACGCCGTTGATTGTGAAAGAAATTATTGATTCATGAAGATTTTCTTTTGCGGGTCCGATTATTTTTATGCCTTCAATAATATTTAGCTCTTTTAAACAAAGATTTGTTAGTGCTTTTTCGTGGCTGTGAATAGCCGAAAGTCCTAGTTTTTTTATGAATTGCAAGGCGCGAGCAAGTCCAATCGCTTCAGCGATTGGAGGAGTTCCAGCTTCAAATTTGTGAGGAGTATCATTAAATGTTGTATGCGCAGTTGTTACTTCTCGAATCATGCCTCCACCGCCAAACACCGGTTTCATATTGTCGTAATGTTTCTCTTTTACATATAGAACGCCAATGCCTGTTGGGCCATATGCTTTGTGCCCTGAGAAAGCCAAAAAATCGCAGTCGAGCAATTGTACGTCGATAGGTATTCTTGAGACGCTTTGAGCAGCGTCGACTAATACTTTTACTCCGCATGAAAATGCTTTTTGAATTATTTGTTTAAGAGGGGTTAGAGTTCCAAGTACATTTGAAATGTGAGTAATTGCAAGTAACTTTGTGCTGCGACTTAAGTATTTATTTATATCGGTTGGGTCGAGGGTTCCATCTTTTCTTGGCTCCCAGTAAACGATTTTTGCTCCTATTTCTTTCGCGAGCATTTGCCATGGAACCATGTTTGAGTGGTGTTCTAGCAATGGAATAATAATCTCGTCACCTTGTTTTAGCACATGTCGCGCCCATCCGAGAGCAACTAAATTTATTGAGTGAGTTGTTCCACTTGTAAAAATAATTTCTCGCTCCGATTTCGCATTTATAAATTTCGCTACAGTTTTTCGAGCTTCTTCATATGCAGTTGTTGCGCGTTCACTTAAATCGTAGAGCCCACGATGTACATTCGAACTGTATTCGGCGTAATACTCATTCATGGCGTCGATTACGCACTGTGGTTTTAGGCTTGTAGCTGCGCTGTCTAGGTAATGAAGAGTAGGGTGCTTTTTGAGGAGCGAAAACTCTTCTCTAATTGTATCTTTTGAAAGTGACATATGTTATTTATGCGAATTGTATTAATTCTTGTTTGTGATCTGATCAATTTTACTCAAAATTATCGGCTCAATTTTTTCTATGTAATTTGAACCTTGGTAAAGTTCTCGTAAAAATCCTTCTACTATCATTTTTGTTGCTGATGATTCATCGATGCCACGTGCTCCACAATAAAATAGATGTTCATCATCGACGCGAGTGACAGAAGCCGAGTGTGATGCTTGAACTTGATTGTTGGCTATTTTAAGCGCTGGAACTGCGTTTATTTTTGCGCCAGAAGAGAGAAGGAGAGTGTGTTCGTTCAAATGTGCATTCGCATTTTTTCCATTGTGCGTTATGTGAATTGAGCCGTCGAAGCTAGCTGTCGCCGTATTATTTAAAACGCCTTTCGCAATTATTTTTGCAGTTGTATCTGGTGCGTCAAGAATTGTTGTTGATTCTATGTCGAAATTTTGTGATTTATCGCCAAAAAATAGTGTCTTTTGATCGCTTGATGAACCGCTTTCTTCGTGGATTACCTTTAATTTGAGTTTAGATTTTCTGCTACCAGCGAATGCCGTCATTATATCTAGGTGCGCATTTTTTTTAAGAGTGATTGTTATTGTAACTTCTGAAAATTCGTTCTCGTTGCGATTTTCGAAGTAGGTGAGTGAAAATTGTGAATTTTCGCCAACTGTTATCTCGAAGCACGACTCCGTTTCTTCGGCGGTGCGAATTATTAGTTGTTCTTCTGTATTTGCTGCAATTAACTTTGTCTTCATAATATAAATTTTTTTACCCAACTGCTCCCAAACTCTCCATCTCCATTTCTATTAGTCTGTTCATCTCAACGGCATATTCAAGCGGCATTGCCTTAACAATTGGCTCAATAAAGCCATTAACAATCATCGCCATGGCTTCGTCTTCGGTAATGCCTCGGCTCATTAAGTAAAATAATTGTTCTTCGCTAATTCGCCCGACTTTCGCCTCGTGGCCGATTGAAACGTCGTTTTCTGCAATTTGCATATCGGGGATTGTGTCAGAGACCGATATGTCGTCGAGTAAAAGCGCATCGCATTTTACCTGTGCTTTTGCGCCCTTTGCTCCCTTTAAAATTTTCAAAAGTCCGCGATAAACAGATACTCCGCCTGCTTTGCTTATACTTTTCATAACAACCGTAGAAGTTGTGCGCGCGCCCACGTGAATTACTTTTGCTCCGGTGTCTTGAATTTGATCTTTGTTTGCAAAGGCTATACCAAGGTGCTCGGCGCGCGCGCCATCTCCTTTTAAAATCGAACAGGGGTACAACATCGTGCATCCGCTTCCCAAATTTCCACCGATCCACTCAATTGTGCCGTCTTTTTCAACAATCGCGCGCTTTGTGTTCAAGTTATAAGTATTGCGGCTCCAGTTTTCTACGCTCGAATATCGAAAGCGCGCGCCGTCTTTTACAAACACTTCAACTAGACCGGCGTGAATAGACGGATTCTCATATTTAGGGGCAGAACAGCCTTCAATGTAGCTGCCTTGTCCTCCTTTTTCTATAATAATAAGAGTGTGTTCAAATTGACCCATAGATGCCGCGTTCATGCGAAAATATGCTTGTAGTGGTTTGTCGACATTCACTCCTTCAGGAATAAAAATAAAAGTTCCGCCGCTCCAAACTGCGCCGTGAAGTGCCGCGAATTTATGATCGTGCATTGTCACGCACTTCATAAAATATTGTTTTACCAAGTCAGGGTATTTTTGAAGTGCCGCGTCCATATCTTCAAAAATTACGCCCATTTTTCCGTACTCTTCTTTAAGTCGATGATACACGTTTTGGCTTTCGTACTGCGCTCCCGCACCTGCCAAATATTTGCGCTCAGCCTCTGGAATTCCAAGCCGTTCAAATGTATTTTTAATTTCTGCTGGTACGTCTTCCCACTTAGTACTCGAAACAACCTCTCCGGGGCGTGCGTAGTAAATAATATTTTCAAGATCGAGAAGCGAAAGATCAGGTCCCCAGTTCGGCATGGCCTTGCTCATAAAAACGTCATATGAGTTTAGTCGGTGTTCGAGCATCCATTCAGGTTCGTTTTTATCTTTCGAAATCGCCACGATAACCTCACGAGAAAGCCCTTTTTTTGCATGATTCACATATTCGCTTGAGTTAGCATCGTCTAGCGTAGTGCGGTTTAAGTTCTTAATGTAATCGAGTGTGACTGTCATTGATTTCGGCGTAATGAGAAGATACTGGCAATCGAAAAGTTTCGTGAATTATTTATTACACAGTATGTTGCTGATTTTTATCTTTCAACCAGTCGTATCCTTCTTTTTCAATTTTTTCACTCAGCTCTCTACCGCCAGTCATTACAATTTTTCCTCCAATCATAATATGTACGACGTGCGGTTTAACATAGTGCAAAATTCGTTGATAATGTGTTATCAAAATGAACGATCGTTCAGCTGTTGCGCACTCATTAATTCCTTCACTTACAACTCGAAGAGCATCGACATCGAGTCCTGAATCTGTTTCATCTAAAATAGCAACTTTTGGCTCAAGTAAAGCCATTTGCAGTATTTCAACTTTCTTTTTTTCTCCACCGGAAAATCCATCATTAATCGATCTATTCATAAACTCCGCTTTTAAACCAAATTCGGCTAATTTCTCGCGCAATTTTTTTCTAAATTCAATAGGATTCAATTCGCCAAATCCGCGCGCTTTTCGTACACTCGCAACTGCAGTTTTTAAAAATGACGACACTGAAACCCCTGGAATTTCTTTTGGATATTGAAATGCCAAAAATAGTCCGCGTTGTGCTCGTTTGTCTGCTTTTAATCCTATTATTTCTTCGCCATCTAGCATGATTGACCCATCTGAAACCGAGTATAAAGGGTGCCCCATTAAAACATGCGACAACGTGGATTTTCCAGAGCCGTTTGGCCCCATTATCGCGTGAATTTCGCCAGATTTAACGGTTAGATTTACGCCATTTAATATCTGAGTGCCGTTGATCGACGCATGTAGGTTTGTGATTGATAGCATAAAATTAATTAATTACATCTGCGAGTGATTTGTTTTTCAAAAAATCCCGCATCATATTTGCCGCTTCTTCCCATGTAGATTTTACAGAACACGTCGATTGAATAGAGCAAGTTTTTTCTTTTGAGCAGCATTTCACTGGCGCAACTTTTCCTTCAAGCGCCTCTAAAACGTCTATCAAACTTATTTCACTAGGAGTTTTTGCAAGTGAGTATCCTCCATCGCGGCCTTCTTTGCTTGTTATAATTCCTGCCTTTTTTAGCTCAGCCGCAATTTCGCCTAAATATTTTAGTGGGAGTTTTTTTTGTGCAACTACTTCCCGCAATGAAATTTTATTTTTTCCTTTCGCTTGATTCTCCGCAAGAGTTGAGAGGAGCAGTAGCCCGTAATCGCCCTTTGTTGATATGTGAAACATATACTACTGGTAAAGTGGTGGTAGTATAATTGGCTATGTATTTCTTTGCAATCTATTTCATTTTTGTTCGCTATCACCAAATTCTTTTCTCAATTCTTCGATTCGCGAATAGGTAAGCCAAAAAAACGGGGAATGTTTCATGTATACTTCGTAGCTTTGGCGTTCTTTCTGCGAATGTTCGTTTAAGCGGTCTTTCCATGTATAAAAATCAGGAACAGCTTGTAAGTACTGTTCATAAAGTAATAATGCCGTTTCGTGGTCACCTTGTTTATAGAGCATATCGGCAAATGCTCGAATCCAATTAGGGTTATATGGATTTTTTTCAAGCGCACGCGTGTAAAATTCGCTTGCTTTGACCAGATCAATATTTGTATAAAAGTTTCCCGACCATGCCATTACGTTTCCTGAATCCGCTTCTAGTGCAGATAAATATGTAAGTGCTCTTGCTTGAGAACTTGGGTCTACGATCATTAATTCATACCAAGGTTCACTGTAGTATGGCGTAATTTCTAATGTTTTTTTTAGTGAGTTTATTGACGTCTCATAATCTATTGAACTTGTTTTAATGTAATTGTTATAGGATTTATGTGCGGTGAATGGCTTATATATGGTTTCAAATCCTACTAAAATCAGAAATATTATAGTTATAGAAAAAATAGCTATTCGTAGCGGCAATGCAATTGTTTTGTTATCTAACTTTTTTATCGGCGTTTTTTTTATTGATAATGCTATCACTCCTGCGAGGCATAATGTTGAAATACTCGTGATCGTTATGTCTGAAAATGTTAGTTGGTTTTGTACTGAATTTATTAGAGGAATAAAGGCAAGAATTGCAATTTGATCTTCCTTATTAAAAAGTACCGTCAATGTCAGCATCGCAATAAGTACTAAGTACAATATTCCGCCGCCAATCCCGTGTGAAAATACAGTATCAAGTAGTTCATTGTGTACTCTGTCAGCGGTAATTCCTACGTCTTCTTCTAGGGTCAGAAATTTTTTAGTTACCACTTCAGGTGAATAAATGTAGAAAGTTTCCGAACCATATCCAAGTAGAGGTCTTTCTTCTATTTTTTGTATTGCTCCTTTCCAAATTTCAAACCGTGAATATACAGACCTAAATGAATTATCAGAGAATGAAAAACGGTCTCCGATGTAGCGATTAGCGCCTATTAAAATAAGTATAAAACTTAACGATACTATCGAAAATATTTTCGCCCTTTTTTTTGTAAAAATGTTTTTTCCATATCGAACTGAAATTAGAATTATGCCGATAAGAAGGGCAAATAGTGCTGCGCGAGTTTCAGACAACAGCATTACGATAAGCATTACGCTTGACCCTACGATGTAAGCCGCTCGTATTGAAGATTTATTGTTGAATTTTGCAAGATAGATACCAATAAAAAGAGTTAGGAGCATAAACTGCCCAAGATACCCGGGATTTCCTAAACTGCTAAAAATTCTTCCTGCGAAAATGTTTATATTAAGATAAGAGAAAAATGGATCGAATCCTATTTTTTGCAAAAGCCCATAAAATGCAACTAGTAACCCGCTAGTCCAAATTGCGATGAGAAATTTTTGTATGTTTTTTTTGTCGACGATTGAGGCTGAAACAATAAGTAATACTAATATGTACGTTTCAATAATTACACCAAACCCACGACTAAATGATCCAAAGAGCGCTACAAGTGGAGTTGGAGAGCATGCCGCAGCTAATAATGAGACTCCAAACCCAGCTAATATAACTAGGAATATGCGATTTTCAAAAATCCGCTTATCGATAAGTTTGATTCCTTTAATGAAATATAATGCGACAAGCCCAAATAAAATGAGAACAGATGTTTTCAGAAGTAATTCTTTTCCTTGAACTATTGAGTGCGCGAATCCATTGTAAAAAAAGAGTGGAACTAAAAAAAAGTATGCCATCAGGATTGATTGGCACACTTTTTTAATTGTTATTTGTGGTAGGCGCATTATTTTCTTATTTCTTGTTGCGCACATTATACATCTTTAACAATAAATTTCTTATGTTTGCAGGAACAACGAATTTTCTAGGATTATCACGTTTTTCTTGAACTTCTGCAGCGTGTTTTGCTTCGGCTGTAAGTTTTGGAACGTTTCTCATCTTTAGAACTCCTGATGCTACCGGAGAAGCAGATACTCCTGATGCAACTGCAGATGCGATTACAGTTGGAACATTTGAAGTAACGTGAGAGACAATGCCTCCTTTAGATGTAACATTTGATGTAACTCTTGATGTAGTTACCGATGGAACCGCTGAAACAACCAATGATACATATCGGTGACCAAAAAGATCTGCAAAGTATTGAGTATTAATGTGAGGTTGCT